>NZ_JAACYW010000203.1 GCF_015356825.1 Catenulispora rubra
CCACCAGCCTGAGCTGGAACGCGAACCTGGCGGCGAACGGCGGCAACTCGGCGAGCATCGGGTTCGTCGGGAACAACGACGGCGCTTATCCGTCGCCGGCCGCGATCAGCCTCAACGGCACTGTCTGCACCACCACCTACAGCTCCTGAAGCCCTCAGCACCCGACGAACAGGAGACTGTCATGCGTAACGATTGGAGGGTCAGGGCGAAAGCGGTCGCCCTGACCGCCGCCACCGCCGCAACCGCCCTGGCCGCGTCGGCCTGCGCGAGTTCCACGTCCTCCGCCGGCACCGCCAAAGCCGCCGACGCGCAGGGCGCCGCCGCGTCCTCGGTCACGCTGCGCGTCGGGGTGACCGGCTGGAACAACTTCGAGGCCGCGCTGAAGGTGGCCGGCCTGGACGACACCCCCTACCACGTCGCCTGGTCCGTGTTCAGCGGCGGCAACCTCCAGCTCCAGGCCATCCAGTCCGGCGCGCTCGACGTCGCCGACAGCAGCGAGATCCCGCCGGTCTTCGCGGCCGCCGGCGGCACGGTGAACTTCAAGGTCGTGGCCGTACAGAAGGCGAACACGCTGTTGCAGGAACTGGTCGTCGGCAAAGGATCGGCCGTCACGAACGTGGCCGGGCTCAAGGGCCGGAAGGTCGGCTACGTGCAGAACACCACGGCGCAGTACTTCCTCGACAAGCTGCTGGTCCAGGCCGGCCTGTCCTGGAAGGACATCACGCCGGTGCCGCTGACGCCGAACGAAGGCGTCGCGGCGCTCAACTCCGGCTCCATCACCGCTTTCGCGAGCTACGGCAACTCCATCATCACCGCGCACGCCGGCGGCGCCACCACCATCGGCTCCGCCGAGCAGATCCTGTCCGGCAACTTCCCGTGGGAGGTGTCGAACTCGCTGCTCGGCAACGCCGCGCAGAAGGCGGCGCTGGTGGACTTGCTCGTCCGGATCAACAAGGCCTACGCCTATATCCGCGACGGACATCAGCAGCCGTTCGCACAGGCCACCGCGACCGCCACCCACGAACCGGTGAGCGAGGCGCTGAGCCAGCTCACCGCGGACGAGGCCCAGCAGCAGACCCGCATCGTGCCGACCAGTGCCGCCGCGATCGCCTCGGAACAGTCCGTCTCGGACGTCTTCGGCGGTATCAATGCCCTGCCGAAGACGGTCACGGTGTCGTCGTTCTGGTCCACTGATCTGAACGCCGAGTTCGCCAAGGCTCTCAACGCTGCCGGAGAGGCTATGTCATGAGCATCCTGGACGACCTGGCCCCGGTCACCGCCGCGCTAGCTGCCGACGCGGACCACTACGACCGCTCCGGCGAGTTCCCCGCCACCGGCATCGAAGCCGTGCACAAGGCCGGGTTGCTGACCGCGACCGTCCCCGTCGAGCAGGGCGGAGCCGGTCTGGGCATCGGAGGCAGCGCGCGAGTGCTCGCCGCGCTCGGCGAGGGCGACCCTTCCGTCGCGCTCATCTCCGCGATGACGCTGCTCACGCACCTGCGGCAGGCGCAGCGTCCGCATTGGCCCGAGGAACTCTACCAGCAGGTCCTGAACAGCTCGGCCGAGCGTCCGACGCTGCTCAACGCGGCGCGCGTCGAGCCGGAGCTCGGCTCGCCCGCGCGCGGCGGACTGCCGGCGACCGTCGCCAGGCGTACCGCCGACGGCTGGTCGGTCAGCGGCCGCAAGCGCTTCGTCACCGGGGCCGACGGGCTCGCACACTTCCTCGTCTGGGCCGGGACCGACGAGCCGGCGCCGCGCATCGCGACGTTCGTGGTGCCCGCGGACCGTCCCGGCATCACGGTCCACCACGACTGGGACCAGCTCGGCCTGCGCGCCAGCGGCAGCCACGACGTCAGCTTCACCGAGGTCGAGATCCCGGCCGGGCACATCCTGGACCCGGTCGAGCGCGGGGCCAGAGCCGAGCAGGACAACAAGGGTCTGGCCGCGCTCGGGCTGACCGTCGCGGCGATCTACCTGGGCGTCGCGCACGCGGCGCAGAAGGCCTTTCACCGGTTCGCCCACGAGCGCGTCCCGGCGAACCTGGGGCATCCGATCGCGCGCACCGACCGCTTCCGCGACGCGGCCGGCGAGATCGAGGTGAACCTGGCCGGGGCGCGGCAGCTGCTCTACTCGGTCGCCGACCAGTACGACCGCGGGGAGGACCCGGAGCCGAAGGCCGCGCAGTCCGCCCGGATCCTGGCCGTGCGCCAGGCGAACGCGGCCGTGGCACTGGCTGTGCGGCTGCTCGGCAATCCCGGGCTCAGCCGCGGGCTGCCGCTGGAGCGGCATTTGCGTGACATCCAGTTCGCCGCGATCCACGCGCCGCAGGACGACATCGTGCTGCGGCAGTTGGGGACGGCTGTGCTGGAGGCCGACGCGTGACTGGCGTTGCGACCGGCGCTGCGAGCGGCGTCGTGGATCTGCTCGCTGCTGTGCTCCCGGCCGAGCGGATCCGCATCGACCGGCCAACCCTCGCCGCGCACCGCCACGACCGCTCCGGCTGGGCTCCCGACGGCCTGCCCTCGGCGGTGGTCTTCCCGGAGAGCACCGAGGAGGTCGCCGCGATCCTGCGCGCGGCCGACGCGGCACGGACTCCCGTCGTCACCCGCGGCGCCGGCACCGGGCTGTCCGGGGCCGCCACCGCCACCGACGGCGAGATCGTGCTGAGCACCGCGCGGCTCGACCGCGTCCTGGAGCTCTCCCCCGACGACGAGTTGGCCGTCGTCGAACCCGGCGTCATCTCCGCCGACCTCGACCGCGCCGCCGCCGAGCACGGGCTCTGCTACGCGCCGGACCCGGGCAGCGTCGAGATCTGCACCATCGGCGGCACCATCGCCACCAACGCCGGCGGACTCCGCTGCGCCAAGTACGGCGTAACTCGGGAGAGTGTGCTCGGCCTGGACGTCGTGCTCGCCGACGGGCGCCGGATCCAGACCGGCCGGCGCACCGTCAAGGGCGTCACCGGATACGACCTGACCAGCCTGTTCATCGGCTCGGAGGGGACGCTCGGCGTCGTGGTCGGCGCGACCCTGCGCCTGCTGCCCCGGCCCGCGTCCACCTCGACCATCGCAGCGTTCTTCGACGACGTCGAGGGCGCCGCGCAAGCCGTCGCCCGGATCCGTGCCCAGCGCATCCGCCCCGCCGTCGCCGAACTGCTCGACGGCGCCACCCTCGCCGCCATCGACGCCGCCGAAGCCACCGAAGCCACCGAAGCCACCGGCTTCGCCGCCCGGGGCGGCGCGCTGCTGATCGTGCAGACCGACGGAGCCGGCGCCGCCGCCGAGGCCGACGCCGCGCTCAGCGCGATCAGGCCCGGCAGCACCGACGTCGCCGTCACCGACGACCCCGCGGAGGCCGCCGAACTGCTGCGCGCCCGCCGCCTGGCACTGCCCGCGCTGGAGAAGCTCGGCCGCGTCCTCATCGAGGACATCGCCGTCCCCCGCTCACGGCTGGCCGAGGCCGTCCGCGCCGTGTCCGCCATCGCCGACCGGCACGGCGTCCGCGTGGCCACCCTCGCCCACGCCGCCGACGGCAACCTGCACCCCATCTTCGTCCTCGACGACGCGCCCGCGAACGCCCCGGTCCCCGAACCGGCCTGGACTGCTGCCGCCGAAGTCTTCCGCACCGCACTCCGCCTCGGCGGCACCCTGACCGGCGAGCACGGCGTCGGCCTGCTCAAGCGGCATTGGGTCGCCGAGGAGGTCGGCGACGTCAGCCTCGCGGTCCACTATCAGATCAAGCAGGCCTTGGACCCTCATGGGATTCTGAACCCCGGCAAAGCCCTCGGGATGCCATGAACGGCGACTCACCGGTGCCCCCGCACGGCTCGGGCAGACCGAGGTTCCCGCGCAGGGTATTGCTCTCGTACGCGGTGCGGAACAGGCCGCGGCGCTGGAGCTCCGGCACCACTTCGCGCACGAACTCCGCCAAGCTCGCCGGGGCCAGCGCCGACATCACGTTGAAGCCGTCGGCGGCGCCGGTGGCCAGCCACTCCTCCATCACGTCGGCGACGTCCGCCGCGGTGCCCACGGCTTCGAGATGGCCATTGGCGATGGCAGTGCGCTGATACAGCTGCCGGATGGTCAGCCCGTGCTCGCGCGCCAGACG
This sequence comes from Catenulispora rubra, assembly GCF_015356825.1. GTDB lineage: Bacteria > Actinomycetota > Actinomycetes > Streptomycetales > Catenulisporaceae > Catenulispora > Catenulispora rubra. The sequence goes on from NZ_JAACYW010000203.1 coordinate 4,108, forward strand.
CAGCCACACCTGGCGACGGCTGGGGACCCTGTCGGTCTCGGGCAGGTCCGGGACCGGGCCGTCGAGGTCGTGGCCGGACAGGTCGCCGAGGAAGAGGCCCAGGTGGGCGAGCCCGAGATGCGGGTCGATCGCTTCCTGGAGCCGACCGTAGCGCGCTTCGGCCTCGGCTCGTGTGCGGCCGAGGATCGGCAGGATGCCGGGCAGCACCAGCGCTTCGGCCGGGTCGCGTCCGTGCGCGGCGACCCGCTCCTTGAACGCCCCGTAGTAGTCGCGGGCGGCGCCGATCGTGCTCTGCACGGTATAGACGACGTCTGCGATCCGCGCCGCCAAGTCCAGCCCGGCCGGTGAGGCGCCGGCCTGGATGAGGACCGGCCGGCCGGTCGGCGTCCGTGGGACGTTGAGCGGCCCGTCGACCCTGAAGTAGCGCCCCCGGTGGTTCAGCCGCCGCACCCGGTCCGGGTCGAAGTACCGGCCGGTCGCCGCGTCGAACACGAAGGCGTCGGCATCCCAGCCGGACCACAGGCCGGTGGCCACGTCCACCGCCTCCTCGGCGCGCGCGTACCGCTCGGCCTTCGCCGGCAGACGCTCCAGGCCGAAGTTGCGAGCCTCGTCGTCCAGGGTTGAGGTGACGACGTTCCACGCCGCCCGCCCGCCGCTGATGTGGTCGAGTGAGGCGAACTGCCGCGCGATCTGGTACGGCTCCTGCAAGGTGGTGGACATGGTGCCGGCCAGGCCGATGTTGCTGGTCAGCGAAGCCAGCGCGGACAGCACGGTGATAGGTTCCAGATCCGTGGCCGAGCTGGCCTGGCCGAGGGCGCCCGCCGGACGATCGTGCAGCGCCGCGGTCTGCCGGTCGGGGATGAACACGAGGTCGAACAGGCCCTGCTCGGCGATGGCCGCCATGGTCCGGTACACCTCGAAATCCGCCACCTTCGGCATACCGGGCAGACGCCAGCCACTCGCGTGATAGCCCAGCCCCTTCACCGAAGCAGCCAACCGCAGACGGCGTCCCGGGCTGCTCACAGCGACACCCCGTCCGAGTCGACCGGCGATGCGCACACAGAACCGCACACAGCCAGGGCGGCGCTCCCTCCGGCGTGGACGATCGTCCGGGTGCCCGCCAGGATCATCGAGCCGAGGACGGTCCCCAACGCACACAGCACACTGAGTTTCGGGACCCGCCCGGGAACATCAGGGAACTGTTCGTCCCATTCCGGGTAGGGCCCGAAGACCGCCTCCTGAACGATCCAGGTCCGGCCGGTCGCGGACTGATCCCAAGCTTGATTCAGCAATTCCAGACTGCGGGTCGACGCGCCGTCGAGCAGATGGATTCCGGTGCCACCGCTACCGCTGTAGGGATCGGAGCCGGCGTATTTGAGAAGGTATGGCCGCCGCGCCAGTTCATGAGCGAAAGCCGCCCGGGACGCAAGACGCCCGTCGGGCATCTGCACGCCGTCCGCTTCCAGGATCGCCGTATACGGGAACAGATCCCGGTCCCGGTCGCTGAACAGCGATCGGGTGTGCCTCCAGAAGGGCAACGCGGTGGTGACCTTGCTGTAGAACATGGAGTTCAGCGACTGGTCGTACAGGAACGGTTCGTCGAGCGCCCGAGCCAGATGCAGCGCGGGACGGTGTTCGGTGAACAGGCTGGCCAGATTGTGGGACCTGATGTGGTGGACGTCGTCGGCGCCGATCCCGGGGTCCAGCCCGAAGTAGAACGTGCCGGCGGCGCGGGTCCGCTCCAGGAAGTACCGGACGCCGGTCTGCCCGCCGGCGGTGTCGATCAGGTACATCACGCAAGGGTCGACGGTCCCCAGCGCCTGGCGCAGGGCCGAGGTATAGGCGATCGCGGTGGCCTCGCCGTCTGTGCCCAAGGTGTCGCGGTCGTGGCTGCCCGCGAGGTCGGCGAGGTATTCGACGGCGAGCAGGTACTCGCCCCAGCCGGACCCCGGCGCCTGGATCTCGAAGATCTTGCCGTCCAGCGATTCGTCGGTCCGGAAGCTGTGCGGTGCGGTGACGGCCGCCGCGCCGAGCGAGCGGTGGAACTCCAGTCCCAGGTGCTCTGGCAGGTCGCCGTAGAGCGCCGCGCCGACCTCGCGCGGCACATCGCCGGCCAAAACGGCCAGGTAGACGCGGAGACAGCCCTCGAAGAACTCCGCGACCACCCGCGGGCGGTCGCTGGACAGCGCCGCGCGCGTCGGCGACGGCAGGAACGCCCGGGGTGCCGGCGGCGGCGTCTTGATCCGGGCACCTGCGCCGAGCCAGCGGCTCAGGTGGTCCCCGAACCACTCCTGATCTCGCGCTGTGAGCCACGGAGCGTTCGGGAGCGACGGCTGCCGCGGGTTCGCGACTATGGGTGCGGTGGTCATCGGCGTGCTCCCCAGATCCGGTCCAGCACTCGCAGGACGTTCGCGCCGATCACCTTGACGATCTCGGCGTCGCTCCACCCGTCGCCCACCAGCCGGCGCACGATGTTCGGGAAGCACTCGCCGGGGTTCTCCAAGCCGTCGACGTAGCCGACCGGCGTGAACGGCGGCCCGGCGGCGTGGAAGGCAGCCAGGTTCAGGGTTCCGGCGACCTGCCCGTGCAGCGCGACGTGGTCGCCGAAGAAGGTGTCCGGGCCGAAGGCGACATGCTCTGCGCCGATCAGGTCCACGCAGTAGCGGAAGTGGTCCATCACCGATGCGATGCTGTGCACCGGATTCGCCGCACTGAGCGTGGTGTGCGGTGCGGCCTCCAGCCCGATCAGCCCGCCGGCTTCCGCGCAGGCGACGAGGACGCGGTCGGGCTTCATCCGGCGGGTGTTCCACACTCCCCGGGCTCCCGCGTGGGTGATGAGGACCGGATGTTCGCTGGCCTCGATGACGTCCAGGCCGGTCCGGTCGCCGGCGTGGGATATGTCGATCGCGATGCCGAGCTGGTTCATCCGGCGCACGGCCCGGCGCCCCAAGGCCGTCAGTCCCTCGTCCTTGGCGGCCTGGAGACCGGAGCCGAGGGCGTTCTGCTGCTGGTAGACGATGCCGAGCTGGCGTATGCCCAGGCCGTAGAGCACGTCGATGCGGTCCAGCTCGTCGCCGATCACCTCGGAGCCTTCCAGACCGAGCACGAGCGCCACGCGTCCGGCCTCCCGGGCCCGAAGCAGCTCGGCTGTGCCGCGTGCGATCGTGACGAAGTCCTGCTGCGCCACGTCGCACAGCCGCATCCCCAAGTCGGTGATGGTCCGGTCCCAGGACCACCCGGGAAAGCCGACGTTGTCGAACACCGCGTCCAGTCCGGACCGCCTCAGGCCCGCGTAGCCGAGCGCGACGCGGCCGGTGGCCTGGTAGGCGGCGAGTTGGTCCAGATCGGCGGGCAGGCGGAACGGATGGTCGTGCAACGAGATGACCAGGCTTCCGGCGATCAGCTCGCGGGCCCGGAGCTCCTGGGCCTCCGTGAGGCCTGCTTCGTAGGAAGGTAATCGGCCGACGTCGGTCGCGAGGTCGAACGACGCGCGGTTCTCATCGGCGTCCAGGTAGGCGAATGCGGTGTAGCCGTCGTACCCGGCAGGCTGTTTCATCTCCACGGGCCTCCAATTCCAGAGCGGCGAAGAACGTCCTTGCGCAGCAAGTGGCCACTCGCGGTCAGCTGGAGGTCACTACGGATCAGCGGTTCGCCAGGTTCATCAGCGAACCCGATTCGTCGGTGAGCCCGGCACCGCCTGAGCCCGGTTCGCCAGTGACGATCACTGGCGGGCCCAGCTCACCGGCCCCGGGAACCCCCGTCGCGGACCCACGGCAAGATGCAGCAGGCCTCGGCTCCGTCCCCGAGCGCCGCGGCCAGCCGCTCCCACGTCCCGTCCTCGCGCCACGCGTAATAGAGCGCGTACACCGTCTGATGCGGTCCGTACTTCGCCGGCAGGCGGCTCCAGCTGGCGCCCTGCCGGAAGCGCCAGCGAATGCCGTCGATCAGCTCGCGGCGCGACCGGGACCGCGGCCGGCCGCCTTTGCGCGAGATCCGGGGCTCGGCCAGCAGCGGCTCCAGGCGGGCCCACTGGGAGTCGGTGAGGTCGCCGTTCACTTCGCCTCCTCGTTCAGCGGCCCCGGATGCGCCTGCAGGAGGAGATGACAGCCGACGGCCGGGGCGTCCGTCGGGATCTACGCGTCGTGGCGCCGGCAGGTTCACCCGCTCGCGGAGCGCGCCTTATACACGCGGATTCACGCTGTGAACCGACGCGACCCGACGCGACCCATAAGCCCGCAGCACCGCTGCCTCATGACCGACGCGAGACGCGTCGTGGCCGCCGACTCCCGACTCACCTGTCGCGCAGGCCCTGACCGTCCAAAGCCGTGATCAACGCCGCGGCCTTGTCCAGCAGCTCCTTCGCGGACCCGGCGTTCGTGATCGCCACGATGCCCTCCCCCGCCCCGATCTCCGCCATCTCCGCGATGTCGGACACCACCTGTCCGACCGAGCCGTGGAACCGCACACGGTCCGGCCCGGCGGCGGTCGCGGTCGGCGCGACGTGCATCAGCGGCGTCAGCCCGACCGCGTCTTCGGTGCGTCCGTGACCGATCGCCGCCTCGCAGATCCGCTTCCACTGCTCCCCCATGACCGCCGCGGGGACGCCGGTGGCGAGCCAGCCGTCGGCGCGGCGGGCGATGCGGTCCAGCGCGCCCGCCGAGCTGCCGCCGCCGATCAGCACCGGGATGCGGCCGAGCGGCTTGGGCCCGACCACGGCGTCGTCGATCCGCATCCGGGAATCCCGGTAGGTCACCGGATCGGCGCCCCACAACGCCTGGAACGCGTCCAGGGTCTCCTCCAGCGAGCGGCCACGGCTTCGGAAGTCCGCGCCGGCGGCCAGGAACTCGTCCTGGGACCAGCCGACGCCCAGGCCGGCTGTCACCCGGCCGCCACCGGTCGCCTGGTCGAGGGTGGCGAAGGTCCTGGCCAGGTGCTGCGGCTGGTGCAGCCCGGCGACCAGGACGCACGTCCCCAGCCGGATCACGGAGGTGGCCGCCGCGGCCAGCGTCAGCACGGTCAACGGCTCGGCCGTCGAGCGGTAGACGTCCGGCCACGGCAGCCCCGGGACCCCGTACGCGCCGTCCCTGGGCTGGAGCGGGAACAGGGTCCGCTCGTAGGCCCACAGGCTCGAATAGCCGAGTACTTCAGCCCCACTCGCGACAGTGACCACGTCGGTTCGAAGGTCGTACTGCGATGTCTGAGGCAGCACCAGGCCGATCTTCATCGTGGACCACTTCCCTTCTCTGCTGTGGGTTGGCTCCAAATCGGCTCTACCCATCCCTCTCAGTGCCCGTCGGCGTGCAATACGCACCACGGATCATCGAGGTTCAGCCCAAGCGGCGCCGCCGACCTCGCTCCTGGACCGGAAAGGTCTGCCCGGCACCGGGAAACGCGGGAAGCGGCAGCTGGCCGGCCTCGTACGCGGCCAGGGTCAGCGGCCCGCTGGTGTCGGGAAGCGCCGGGAACCGGCCGCGGCTCGCCCTGCGGTCGAAGACCTCGGTGAAGTCGCCGAAGGTGGACCGGCGCCAGTCGCTGATGTTCGGTTCGGCGACCCCGGTCAGCCGCTCCAGGAAGCGCAGCACCGAGGTGTGGTCCAGCGGCGTGCTGCACACGTTGCCGCCGACCGTCCACGGCGAGACGACGATGCACGGCACCCGGTAGCCGGCGCCGATCGGCTGGCCGCCGCCGGCGGTACCGCCGGGCGAGGTGCGGGTGACGAACTCGTCCGGCGTGCCGTCCGGCGGCAGGGGCGGGGTGACGTGGTCGAACAGGCCGTCGTTCTCGTCGTAGTTGATGATGACCAGCGTCTTGGCCCACACCTCGGGGTTCGCGGCGATCGCGTCGAGCTTGCTCGCCAGCCACGCCGCGCCGGCGTTCGGCAGCGCGTCGGGGTGCTCGGAGACGCCCAGGGTCGGGAAGACCCAGCTGACCGTGGGCAGCTTGTCGTTGAGCGCGTCGTACTCGAACTGGCCGGCCGGGGTGCTCACCATCGCGCTCTTGTAGAGGGTCGAATCCTTCGGCGCGTCGATGTACTGCTTGAGGAACTGCAGCACGTTGAAGCCGTTCGAGCCGTAGGAATCGGTCTCCTGGTAGCACATCCAGGAGACGCCGGCCTCGGTCAGCCGCTCGGGATAGCTGGTCCACGAATACGTGCCGTGCAGCTGGCTGTTGTCGATCGCCGGACCGCCGAACCGCCCGTTCGGGTCGATGGTGCCGGTCATGTACATGTAGCGGTTTGGATGGGTCGGGCCGATGACCGAGCAGAAGTAGTTGTCGTACACCGTGAACGCATCGGCCAGCGCGTAGTGGAACGGAATGTCCTTACGCGTGTAATAGCCCATCGTGAACGGCCCGACCGCGGCGCCGTCGAACTTCGTGTGCGCGGTGACCCAGCTGTCCATCGCCCCGCCGTTGAGCGCGGCGTGCTGCACCGCCCAGCCGTGCCCGGTCGACGGGATCGCCTGCGCGGCGGTGGTCCGGCTGTCGAGGTGGAAGGGCAGCAGGTAGCCGTCCGGGTTGCTCGGATCGGGCTGGTAGAAGACCGACCGGCCGGAATCCAGCTGCGCAGCGCAGTCGTCGGCGAATCCGCGGACCCCGGCCAGGGTGCCGAAGTAGTGGTCGAAGCTGCGGTTCTCCTGCATGATCAGCACGACGTGCTCGACGTCGCGCAACCGCCCGCGCGCCGCCGAACCGGACGCGGCCTGGTCCGCGAGCGCCTTGGCCACGTTGGTGGGCAGCAGCGAGAGCGCCGTCGCCATGCCGCCGGCCGCGGCGGCCGAGCCGAGCAGACGCCGGCGGGAGACACCCGGTTCGGCGGCTGCGGGCACATCGGGGTTCATCGTGGATCGCTCCATCCTTGAGACATCATTGAGACCGCCGCACAGAGCGCGCGAGGCGAGCCCAACAATGGGGCGAGCGGGAGAATCTTCCGGCGTCGCCAGTGGTTGTCCGCCATGGCGGTTTAGTTAATAGACACAACTCCAGGGCTTCTCGAGCCGAGGCCGAAGTTGATTTCGCCGTCACGGGACCGGTCTGCAATCCTCAAAATCGCAGAGCATTGATTCCCGACGGCATCGGCAACCGCGGGCCCGCAAAAGCCACGCCTGTCGCGTCAAGCCCGCCGTACGGCAGACCCTCCACAAGATTCACTGCGGCGCCGGCTTTCAGCAGCCGTTGACAATCCGGAACCAGGGTCCGTATGCCTGGTACGGCACATATTGTCCGTGCCACCATCCATTTCGAAGGAGTCACGTCGATGATCAGTGGACGAATTCGATCCGCGCTTCACACCCCGCACCGCTCGCGGTTCGCGATCGTCGCGGCCCTGTCGCTCGGTGCCGTGGTGACCGGCGCGGGGACCAGTTCCGCCGCCGTCGCTCCGATCACCGGGCCCGTTTACGGCCTCCATGGACTCTGCGTGGATGACACGGCCTTCGGGACGGCGGACGGCAACCCGGTCCAGATCTACCAGTGCAACAACGGCAGCAACCAGCAGTGGACCCTCACCAACCCGATGTTCGGGCAGAACACCACGGTCACCGTCTACGGCAAGTGCCTCGACGCCCGAGGCGGCGGCACCGCGGACGGCACCCCCGTCGTGCTGTCGACGTGCACCGGCGCCGCCGACCAGGAATGGACGCTGGAGTATGTCGGGACCTGGGTCAATGTGAGTTCCGGGAAGTGTCTGGACGACCCTGCGTACGGCGGGTCGGGAACCGCGTTGCAGATCTGGGACTGCAACAACGGCAACAACCAGTATTGGCACGCCGCCGGGCTGCCGACCGGCTGAGAGTCCGATGACCACGAGTGGCCTGCGCAGCCTCGCCTCGGCGTGCAGGCCACTCGCAGCAAGCACGTGGTCTTGTTCCGCCACCGTCCGTAGCGAATATGGGGAGCTCCGTACGCGAACATGGGGAATGGCTCCCGATCCGGGTGACCTGCCGCCGGCCGTAGGTTTTCGTTGACCGGCCGGTCGTCCACTGTCACCCGATCGAATGGACACAAGACCCATGAACAGGATCTTCGGGCTGCTCGCCCCCGCGGTGGCACTGACCGCCGCCGCGGTCGCGGGCACCGGGGCGGCCGCCGCCCAAGCCGCGCCGACCACCACCACCCGCGCCACCTCGCACGTCATCAAGCCCTTCGACGGCGAGTTCCAGCCGATCCGGAACGTCGGCAACAACCTGTGCCTGGAGCCGACCACGCCGGCCGGGCCGAACTCGCCGGTCCTGCAGGTGAAGTGCGCGCCGGCCGGTAGCGACGAGGCCGTCCTGCAGGGCTTCCAGTTCCAGCAGATCAGCGGCACCACGTACAAGTTCGTCAATCAGCGGAGCGGCGCCTGCCTGTTCGCGTTCACCAGCGCCCACAACGGTGCGCCGATGGGCCTGGACACCTGCCGCACGGTCAGCAACGAGGAGTTCGACGCGCACGCCACGCTGCCCAACGTGACCGAGCTGGAGTCGAAGATCGGCTTCAGCGACACCGGGTTCTGCATGGACGTGCCCGGCGCCTCCCCCGCCACCGGCCTCCAGCTGCAACTGTTCAACTGCAACGGGACGCTCGCGCAGCGCTGGGTCATCGGCTTCCCGCCGCCCGCGCAGTGATCACAGGGCACTGATTCATCGCAGGGTACAGATTCACCGCAGGGTACAGATTCACCGCGAGACACAGCTCCGCGCCCGTTCCCGCAGCTCCGGCATCGGCATCGGCATCGGCAGCCTGCGGGAACGGGCGCGGAGCTCGTCTACTGGATCAGGGCGGCGAGGAAGGTCGCGCTCTGATCCGCGAGCCACGCCTGCAACCGATCGCAGGCGGCCCAGCCTCCGTGGTCATGGAAGGCTTTGACGAAAGCTGCGTCGCCGGCTTTGACACGAGCCGCGTAGTCCGCTCGCTCAAGGACGACCACCTCTTCGACAACGCTGAGCAACTGTGTTCGATCTTCGGCTGACATCCCATAGCCGTCGGCGAGGATCCGCAGTCGGCGGACCGAATCGAGGCCAACGTAGGACGGAAACCGCGCGGCCGTCTCGGGATCGAGCATCGGGACCCAGTAGCGTGCGGCCATCGCGACGTCCCAGAGCGGACGTCCCGGTGCGGCCATGTCGAAGTCGATCAGGCCGTACGCCTCACCGTCGCGAAAGACGACGTTCTCCACGCAGACGTCGCTGTGGCACAGAACCGTGCCGCCTCGCGGATCGGCCCAGTCCGTAGCCCACCGGACGCCCGGCTCCAGCGGAATCGCCGACGACGCCTCACGGAACCGCCGAAGCAACACGCCGACCGACCGCAAGGCCGCGTCGGTCATCGACCAAGCCGGATACGGCAACAGCGCGACCTCGCCGGACACGAAGGTCAGCTGCTCACGGCCGCCGCGCAGGCCGACGGGCTGGGGAGCGCCGCTGAAACCGTGCTCCGGCAACGCCTCCAGAAAACGGTGAATCGCCGCCGCGTGTGCCTGCGCCGGGCGGTCCACGATCTCGCCGCGCCGGACCACCGCGCCCGCGTTCGTGATCCCGCCGCTCAGTACCTCGTCCACGGCGACCAGCCTAGCCAGCCCGCAGGAAAGGCCGGGGCAAGACAGCCCTCGCTGTCGCGGATGAGGTCGGCCATCAACGTCGAAGCGTCGGGGTGGGTGACCTGGTCACGCCGGCGTTGTTGATCCCGGCCGCTGAGCCGGCCAGTCCGACAGCGGCCGCCTTCGAGACGTTGCGGATGATCAGTCCGCGGGCACTTTCTCAGAGGTCTGAGTCGTCGCGGCAACGTGGTGCTGAAGCAGGATGGCCTTCCTCAGGCCCTGTTCTTCCAAGTCCAGGTAGTTCTGCACGCGGCGCATGACGTCGTCGTCGATTCGGCGCCGACGTCGCAGGTCGATCAGCGCGGCACGCTTGACACTCAAGATCGCCTCCTGGAGCGAGTGCAGGGCGTTTTCTTGGCGATACGTGTGGCCGTCCGCCTCATCGGTGGCGTCACGGGCGGTCGCCAACCTGGCAAGATCGCGGGCGACCCGGTCGGTGGCGTCCGCGGGTATCTGGAGCCGGTCGGCGAGAGCGGGCATCTCGGCCAGGGCGACCGCTGCGATGTGCCGGACGGCGAGATCCTCCTCGTCCGTTTCGGTGGCGTCGTCGCCGAACCGGGCCTGACGGACGACCGCAGGCAGCGTCGGGCCCACGACCACCAGGGTCACCACGATGACCACGACGGTGATGAACACGATCGCGTCCCGTTGCGCGACCGGCTTTCCGTCGGCCGTCGTCGCCGGGATCGTCAAAGCCGCGGCGAGCGAGATCGCCCCGCGGATTCCAGCCCAGGCCAGCGGCAGCCGTTGGCGCGCGCCGATCCGCGCCTCCCGCTGCCGAGGCCGGCGGTCGACGAGGCGGACCACGACGGGCACGGTGTAGAACCACACCGCCCGGGCGGCGATGACGGTCACGCTGACCGCCGCCGAAATCGCGGTCGCCTGAAGAAGCGAGACCGATGTCAGCGCCCGCACGGCCGCGGGTGTCTGCATACCGACCAGGACGAACAGCGCGCCGTTGAGCAGGAACGTCGTCACCTCCCAGAACGACGTGGCCTGGATGCGCTCCCCGGAGCCGATGACCTTCGGCCCGATCCGGCTGGTGACCAGCCCGCAGACCACCACCGCCAAGGTTCCCGAGACGTGGATCGCGGCGGCGGGCAGGTAGGCCAGGAAAGGCGTGGCGACCGACAGGCCGCTGTGCAGCAGGCGGTCGGCGAGGTGCCGGCGCACACGGATCAAGGCGAGCGCCACCAGCGCGCCGATGACGATTCCGCCGAGGTACGACTCGGCGAAGCGGATCGTGGTGTGCGTGACGGAGAACGGGTCCCCGGTGGTCAGGGCTTCGAGCCCGACCGCGAGCAGGACGAAGGCGGTGCCGTCGTTGAGCAGGCTTTCGGTGCGCAGCAGGGTCACGATGCGACGCGGCATGCCCCCGATCGACGCCCCCACCGCCGAGGCGTCCGTCGGGGCCAGGACGGCTCCCAGCACGAAGGCGATCGGCCACGCGTAGCCCAGGGCGTGGGCCACCGCCGCCACCGCGAGCGCGGTGACCAGGACCAGCCCGGTCGCGGACAACGCGATCGAGCGGAAGTTGGCCCGCACCTCGCGCGTCGACGTGGTCAGCGACTCCCAGTACAGCAACGCCGGCAGGACCAGCATGAGGATCGCGTCAGGCGGCAGGTGGATGTGGTCGAAACGCGGGACGAGCCCCAGCAGGACACCCCCGGCGAGCAGCATCAACGGCTCGCTGAGCCGCAGGGTTCGCGCGGTCCAGGTCATCAGCAGCACCGCGGCCAGGACCACGACCAGCAGTTCGAGATCACCCATGCGTCGTCCTCGACTCCCCCGCAGCCCGGGGATCGGCCGGGCGGTTACTTGGGTGCGCTACACCTGGGAATGACGCGGCCCGGCGGCCCGGCGACGCCTCCTCGTCGTACCTGCCAGCCGCCCGGAGTTCCTGACTGATGTAACCGTCCTGGGTCACCCACATCCCGAAGCACGACTGCCGAGCGGATTTCGTGTTGTCGCCGTTCATGCAGCCGCCCTCTCCACACTCCTGGTGCTTTACCGCGAGCCCGAATAGAGCCCCGCTCGCCGTCGAGACCCATGGCGCCGCTACAGGTCGCCGACACTCGCGTATCGGTAGAAGAACGGGCCGAGCTCCGCGGCGATGGCCCGGGTGAGGCCGGAGCCGTCCTCCAGGAGGCGCGCGCCGGGGTCGATGTCGCCGACGAACACCGGCTCGTATCCGGCCTCGATGATGAGCCGTTCGGTGAGGGCGCGGACCTCGGGTTCGGCGGCGAACAGGTTGGTCGGGGTCACCCGCTGCTTCGAGATCTCGTCGTAGGCGGAGGCGAAGTTGGTGGAGAAGGACTTCGCGGTGGGGCCGCCGATGATGTCCTTGATCTGAAGCGTGAGCGACGGGTGGCCGGTGGGCCGCTCACCGTAGATGTTGCAGGTGTCGATGGTCGGCTTGCCCGCCAGACCGGTGACCCCGGCCAGGGCGGCGGCGATCGCCGGGCCCGGGACGGACACCACGACCACGTCGGCGTCGGAGGCGTCGCCGCCGTCCCGACCGAGGCCGGTGACCTCGTGTCCGGCCCGCCGCCACAGCTGGGCCAGGCCGCCTCCGACGCGACCGCGGCCGATGACGGTGATCTTCAGGGTCATGGTTCCCTCTCCGTTGGGAGCTGCCGAACCTCAAGCCTTCCCGGGGTACCGGGAAACCGCATCGGTGAAGATCGCCTACTTTTGCCGATGCCGCGGAATAGGCGGATCGCCCGCGACCGGCCAAGTGGTCAACGGATGGTAAGTTTTCCGCACACAAGCCTCCCGAAACTTACCAACCATTGACCAGTAGACTTCGCGGAGAACATCATGTGATCACCGCCCAGGGCTCCCCGTGACGCACAGGCGGTGACCTCGGAGGAAGCAGGGCACATGCAGGACCGCCGTGCGCCGGGCGAAGGCGCGGAGCTTGTGGGACGGCGTGCGGAGTCCGATGCCCTGAAGAAGATCCTGCAAGACCTGCGGGCGGGCCGTGGCGGGGCGCTCGTCGTGCGGGGCGAGGCCGGAATCGGCAAGACCGCCCTGCTGGAGTCCGTTCTCACCGCCGATGACGTGCGCGTCCTGCGGGTCAGCGGCGTGGAGTTCGAGACAGAGCTCGCCTTCGCCGCCCTGCACCAGCTGTGCTCCCCGGTCCTGGACGGGCTCAAGAAGCTCGCCGCGCCTCAGCTCGACGCCCTGAGCGCCGCCTTCGGGATCGGAGGGAAAGGCGCGCCGGACCGGTTTCGGGTCGGGCTGGGAGTGCTCGGCCTGCTGTCGGAGGCGGCGGCGGAACAGCCCTTGCTGTGCCTCGTCGACGACGCCCAGTGGCTGGACCAGGCGTCCGCACGGACGCTCGCGTTCGTGGCGCGCCGGGTCCAGAACGAGCCGGTGGCGTTCCTGTTCGCGGTCCGCGAGCCCGAGGTCCAGCCGGAGCTGGCCGGGCTTCCCGAGCTCCGGCTCGACGGCCTTGCGGAGCCGGACGCCCTCAGCCTCCTGCGATCACGGATCCGGGCTCCGCTGGACGACCGGGTCCACGACCGCATCCTCGCCGAAGCCCACGGCAATCCCCTGGCCCTGCTGGAGCTCCCGCGCGGCGCGGACCTGGCGGGCGGGTTCGCCCGGCCCGACGCCGTGCCGGTCTCGGGCAAGGTGGAGGCGAGCTTCCGGTCGCGGCTGCGGGGGCTGCCGCCCGACACCCGGCTCCTGCTGCTCGCGGCCGCCGCGGAGACCACCGGGGACAGTATCCTGTTGTGGCGGGCGGCCGAGTTGCTGGGCATCAGCTCGACCGCGGCGACACCCGCGGAGGAGACCGGCCTGATCACGTTCGGGCTGTGGGTGCGCTTCCGGCATCCGCTGGTGCGGTCCGTGGTCTACCGCGACGCCTCGCTGTCCGATCGCCGGGCCGTGCACGGCGCGCTGGCGCGGGCCATGTCGGACGCCGACGACGCCGACGAGCCGGACCGTCGGGCCTGGCACCGTTCCCAGGCCGCCACCGGCCCGGACGCCGAGGTGGCCGACGCGCTCGAACTCTCGGCCGGCCGGGCCCAGGCGCGCGGCGGCATCGCGGCCGCGGCGGCCTTCCTGGAGGCGGCGACCCGGTTGACGCCCGAACCGGCGCGCCGGGCCGAGCGCGCACTGGCAGCGGCCGACGCGAAGCGGGACGCCGGCGCCGGCGACACCGCGCTGGACCTTCTGGCCGTCGCCGACGCGGGGCCGCCGGACGCCTCCCGCCACGCACGCAGCGCCACGTTGCGTGCCCGGATCGCCTTCGACCAGGCCCGCAACGACGAGGCGGTCGCGCGGCTTCAGCAGGCTGCGAACCTCACCGTCCGCCTGGACGAGGCCGCTGCCCGGGACATCTTCCTGGAGACCCTGGCCGCGGCTGTCTTCGTGGGCCGGTACACCGAAGGCCCGCGCCTGCTCGAAACGGCCGACCGGGCCCGCGCGGTGCTTCCGGCACCGTTGCCCGCGCGGCCTCTCGACCTCCTGCTCGACGGTCTGGCGACGCACGTCAGATCCGGATTCATCGAAGCCGCACCGCTGCTTCGCCAGGTCGTCGACCTCTATCTGAAGGAAGAGGACGACAACGCCTTCTCACCGGGCGAGATCTGGCTGGCCTGCAGCGCCGCGATGGACCTGTTCGAGGACACCGCCTGGCGCACGCTGGCCGACCGCCAGGTCCGGTCCTCCCGCTCAACAGGTGCGGTGGCGGCGCTTCCGGTGTCGCTGAGCTACCTGGCGCTGACCGACATCCACGCCGGCCGCTTCGACGACGCCGGCGCGAACGTCGCCGAGGCCTGCGCCATCGCGGCGGAGATCGGCCTGCCGGGCATGGAATACGTCGAGATCACCCTCGCCGCCTGGCGCGGGGACAAGCGGACGGCCGAACTCGCCGCGACGGCCCACCGCGGCGCTGTCGCACGCGGCGAGGGCCGACTCGTCACCGCCATCGAGTTCGCCCAAGCAGTGTTCTTCAACAGCCTCGGCCGCTACCACGAGGCGCTGGAAGCCTGCCGACCCTCGGTCGAGCTCGACGAGATGGGCTTCCACTCCTGCACCCCGCACGAATTCGTGGAAGCGGCCGTCCGATCGGGCCGCCGCGACCTCGCGGTACCGGTGGTGGCGATGCTCAGCGAGCGGACCGGCGCGAACCCCACCGCCTGGGCCTCGGGCGTGGACCTGCGCAGCCAGGCTCTCATCGCCGCCGGCGCGGAGGCCGACGAGCTCTACCGCGCCGCGATCGCCAGCTTCGAGCGCAGCGAAGGACGCCTGCACACCGCACGAACCCACCTCCTGCACGGCGAATGGCTGCGGCGAGCGGGACGACGCCAGGCCGCCCGCACAAGCCTGCGCGAAGCTCACGAAACGCTGTCGGCGATCGGCGCCGACGGATTCGCCGCACGCGCCGCACGCGAACTGACCGCACTGGGCGAGCGGATCGACAATCGCGCGTCCACAGGCAGCGCCGGCCGCCTCACCGCCCAGGAGTTCCAGATCGCTCGGCTGGTCGCCACCGGAGCCACCTCCAAGGAGGTGGGAGCGCAGCTGTTCCTGAGCCCGCGGACGATCGACGCGCATCTGCGCAGCATCTTCAAGAAGCTTGAGATCACGTCGCGTCGCCAACTCAGGGACCTGCCACTCGCGAGGTGAGATCCGACCGACCGGCACCGTCGACGCACTCGGTGCCCGAGCCCTGGTTCACCCGCGCCGGCCACGGTCCCCGACCAACTTCTTGCCCACCGGATCGCGCCACACTCTGATGCGCGTCGGGCGCGTCGGGCACATCAGGTTGCGGCGCGATCCCCAGTGCGGTTCAGCGTCAGAAGTGCCAGAGCTCCAGCTCCGGGACGGTGGAGCAGGCCTCGAGCGCGGTCGCGTCGTGGTCGCTCTCGTTGCCGCCGCCCCGCGCGCTGAGGCACAGCGTGTTGCCGGACTCCACGTTCGCCAGTTGGAAGCCCGTCGCCGGGTCTCCCAGGACCGCCCACTTCTGGCCGCTTCCGGGCGGGCCGCACTGTTCCTGCCGGATGAGAGATTCCCGCACGATGCCGGTCGCCGGGTCCGGTGTCAGGCAGAAGTTGCTGTTCCTGTTGAGAATCTCGTAGTTGCCGTCGAGTGTCGGGATGAAATCAAACAGCTGCGGCAGCCCCTTGGGGCCCGTCCCGCGGCAGTGGAAGATCTGGATGAGCGCGCCCGCCGACGTCGAGCCGTCGGTCACGTCAAGGCACTCCCGCGAGTTGTTGGGCCCGGTCAGGGCCGAGGACACGATCTCGTGGTCGCCCGACGGAACGGTGGCGCTCGCGGCTGACGCGCCACCCGCCGAGGTGACGGCGAATCCGATGGCCAGCGCCACTGCGGCGATCACTTTCCGCGTTCGTCTGCTCCAGTGCATGTGATACCCCCCGTAGAGATCGGCTAGAAGATCAGTGAGTGCCGATGTCGTGTATTCGAGAAGAGATACGCACTGGGGTTACAACGCCGGATCCTGATACACCAGCGACGGAACGGTTGCGTTCCGACGAGCCAACGGCTACCTTCACAGTAGGACGGAACGGTATCGTTCCGATGATCTGAAGGGAGCCGGTCATGAACATCCACCCGCTGCGCATCGGCCGCACCAAGGTCCCGTTCGGCCAGTTCTACGGCGGCCTGGAAGGGTTCTCCATCAGCGATTTCGCCAATGACAAGGACCACTTCATCTGGGTGCCGATCCACGCCTACCTGCTTGAGCACCCCACTGTGGGGCCGGTTCTGATCGACACCGGCATCAGCCCGGCGCAGGCGGCGCACCGCGACTACTACCGCGGTTCGATCATGGAGTACGTGATGGACGCCGACGAGTACGATCTGCCGGCCGAGCAGACCATGTCGGCCCGCCTCGCAGAGCTCGGCTACCGGCCACAGGACGTCCGCGCGGTGATCATCACGCATTTCCACGAGGACCACGTCGGCGAACTCAACCTGTTCGCGCACGCCCCGGTGTACCTAAGGGCTCGCGTGAGAACTACGCGGTGGTGTCCGAGAGATCCCCTGCCGGTTTGTGATAGGCCCGCAGGGTGCTGACTGAGGATGAGATCGCGTCGCGGTTCGCTAGGATCCGGCCGTTCCTGGA
>NZ_JAACYW010000204.1 GCF_015356825.1 Catenulispora rubra
CTGGAGGGGTGGTTCTTACTCCAGGGCTCCGTTGGATTGGGGAGCGGGCGGGCGGTTGGCTGGCTGGCTGGCGGTTGGCGGTTGGCGGTTCGGTGTGGGTGTCAGGGTTCGCTTTTTCAGCGCTCCTGCTCGGGGTGTGGGTGCCGGTATCGGGCGGGGTGATCGGTAGAGCGCCGGGGGTGCGGTTGATCTGTGGTTTTACAGGCGATTTTTACGGCTTCGCACATGGTTGGATGGCCTCGCAGGGGACGCAGTTCGGTTGTGCCCCGAAGGTCGCGCTGGCGGCCGCCGGTTTTCGCGTACACGACCGCGCACTGGTCCAAGTCTGTGCATGCTGCGTCGGCGGGTGGCGGTTTTCGCGTGCAAGACCACGCGTAAGTCCGAGTCACTGCGCACACGTTATGTGGGCGGCTTCCTGCCGCGTTTGGTGGGTGCGTTGAGGCCTCTGGCGGGCCTCCTCGACGAGGGGGCGACCCGCGCGTCCGGCAGTTCGGCGGCGGTCCGTGACTGTTCGGCTTCTCATCCGCTGTTGCCTGCGTTGCGCTGGTCGGTGGCGGTGCTGCTTGTGGTCGCCGAGGTTCTGGGTCCCTCGCCGCGTCATCGCCGTAAACGGAACCAGCCCGCTGACGCGGCGAGGGACCCAGAACCAAACCCCCGGCATGGTCCTTCGGACCCCCTCACCGCGTCGCCAGCAGCGCGCGGCATGTCGCCTTCCGCAGCTGGCAAGGCACCGGTTCTCACCGGCGCCGGAAGCATGGCCGCACCGGTTCGGCTGCCGCGCCGCCGCTCATGCCGACCGCGCCCGCGCGATGCGCCGAGCGCCCCGGCGGGCTCCGGCGCCCGCGCATCAAGTCGGGGCGCCGGGTGTCAGGGTTCGACCGGGCCTGTGGCCCACTTTTGGCCGGCGAGGGCGGCGCGGATCAGTGTCAGGGTGCGTTCGTGGTCGGCGATGGCGTGGGCGCGGCCGGTGATTTCGTGGCCGCCGGGGAACCAGTCGAGGACCACGTCGCCGCCTGTCGCTTCGAGGGCTCGGGCGTAGCCGTAGGCCTGGGCGGGTGGGGTGCGGGTGTCGTAGCGGCCTTGGCGGATCCAGGCTGGGGCGCGGACTTGGTCGATGTAGGTGATCGGGGAGGCTCGGCGGTAGCGGTCGGGGACCTCTTCGAGGGAGCCGCCGATGAAGGCGCGCCAGGCTGCTTGGATGGCGGGGTTCATGTCGCGGTAGGCGGTGGTCCAGTCGGCCAGTGCTACGAAGGCCAGGGCGCCGGCGAACAGGGCGGGGAGGCGGCCCAGGGACAGGAGTGACAGGAAGCCGCCGTAGGAGTGGCCGGTGATGAAGATCCTGGTTGGGTCGGCGATGTCTTGT
Organism: Catenulispora rubra; assembly: GCF_015356825.1. GTDB lineage: Bacteria > Actinomycetota > Actinomycetes > Streptomycetales > Catenulisporaceae > Catenulispora > Catenulispora rubra. The sequence continues at coordinate 1,364 of NZ_JAACYW010000204.1, forward strand.
TCCACGAGCCAGTTCACCGCTGCGGCGATGTCCTCGGTCTCGCGGTCGCCGATGTCGGGGCGGAAGCCTTCGCGGAAGTCCCGGCCGAAGGTGACCGAGCCCCGGTAGTTCAGGGCCGCGTAGCCGATGCCCTCGGCCAGGAATGCCTGTGCCTCGGGGACGTAGCCGTCGACCGTGACCATGTTCGGGCCGCCGTGGACGGACAGCACCAGCGGGCCGGGGCCGGTGGCGCCTTCCGGCCGGGCCGACCAGACCTGGACGGGGGTGCCGTCGGCTGAGGTGACGGTGGCCGAGTGCAGCGGCGTTCCGGCGGGGACCGGTGTTGGCGCCGCGCTGAGGTCCCAGGTCTGCTCGCGCGTCTCGTCGCCGTTCAGGCGCAGTAGTCGCAACGGCTGGTTGAAGCGCGTGTGCAGCAGCCGGATCCCGTGGCCCGGGCCGTAGTGCGAGGCGAAGAGGTTCAGGTGTGCCGCGGCGACGTCCGGGCTGAAGAAGGCGCCCTCGGGGTGCGGCACCGCGCGCAGAGTGGCGGTCGGCAGGTCGTACTCCAGCACCCGGTGCACGCCGGCGTCGACGTGCACCAGCAGCAGCCGCTCGGCGTCGTCGGACCAGTCCAGCGCCACCAGGTCGCCGGCCAGGTCCGGGGCGTCGACGTCGATCCGGGCGCCGTTGGCCGGGTTGAAGACGCAGGGTCGGGCGAAGCCGCTGCGCTCGGTGCTCACCAGGAGGCGGTTGTCGCCGAGGACCGGGGAGAAGCGGACTGCGCGCACTGGGGCGTCGGGGCCGTCGCTGAGCACTGAGACTGTCTTCGCGCCTTCGACGGCGAGGACGGTCACTGCGAAGCGGCGGATACCGGGGTTGTGGTCGGTGGTGTCCACGGACGCGAACAGTCCGTCGGCGGAGATCACGCCGTTCCAGGCCTCGTTCGCCGAGGCGTAGAGACGCCGCGGCACATCGCCCTCGGCGGCGACGTGGAGTTCGAAGCCGTCGTCGGTGACCACGGTGAGGGCGACGCGTCCGCCGGTGCGGGCCACGTCCAAGCCCCGCAGCACGTACGGAGGCAGGCCCGGGGTGAGGTCGACGGCCGCCCCGGTGGCCAGGTCGGTGCGCCAGACGTGCCCGACCTCCGAGCCGTGGTCGTCGCGCATGGCCAGCAGCGAGAGGCCGTCGCGGCCGAGGACCGCCTCCAGGCCGTCGCCGGCGTCGGCGAGGTCGGCCGGAATCGGGGTGACCTCGTCGGTTTCGGCGTCCCACACCGCGAGCGCCAGGCCGTCGGTGTCGTCGGTGACCAGGAGGCTGACGTCCCGCAGGCCGCGGCCCCGGCGGACCTTCACCAGGCGCTGATGCGGGAAGTAGGCGTGCCAGTGGGGTTCGGGGATATCAGGCATGTCAGGCATGTCAGGCTCCGATCAAAGGGGGCGGCTCGGGGTGGTGGCAGGCGACGCGGTGCCCGGGGTCAGGGTCGCCGAGGACGGCGATTTGGGGCGGGGCGGTCGTCGAGCAGATGTCAGTGGCCTTCCAACACCGCGTGCGGAACCGGCATCCGGAGGGCGGGGCGAGCGGGCTCGGCACGTCGCCGCCCAAGACGATCCGCTTGCGGGTGCGCTGGATGCGCGGATCGGGCACCGGCACCGCCGACAGCAGCGCCTTGGTGTAAGGGTGCGCGGGCCGGTCGTACAGCGCCTCGGCCGGGCCCCGCTCGACGATCCGCCCCAGATACATCACCGCCACCTCGTGGCTGATCTGCCGGACCACCGACAGGTCGTGGGCGATGAACAGGTAGCTCAGCCCGAGTTCTGCTTGCAGGTCCTCAAGAAGGTTGATCACGCCGGCCTGCACGGAGACGTCCAGCGCTGACACCGGCTCGTCCAGCACCAGGATCCGCGGCTCCACGGCCAGGGCCCGGGCGATGCCGATGCGCTGGCGCTGCCCGCCGGAGAACTGGTGCGGGAACCGTCCGGCGTGCGCCGGGTCCAGGCCGACCAGCTCCAGCAGCTCGGCCACACGCTCCTCGCGCCGCCCCGGGTGCAGCCCGTGCACCGTCAGCGGCTCGGTGAGCAGGGCCCGGACGCTGAGCTTCGGGTTCAGCGAGGAATAAGGGTCCTGAAACACCAGCTGCACGGTCCGGCGCAGCCGCCGCAACGCGGCGCCCCGGGCCGCGGCGACGTCGATGCCGCCGACCGTGACCTCGCCGCCGGCCGGCCGGACCAGGTTCACCAGCACCCGGCCCAGCGTGGTCTTGCCGCAGCCGGTCTCCCCGACCAGGCCGAGCGTGCGGCCGCGCGGCACCGTCAGGTCGACTCCGGCCACCGCCTGGACCGTGCGGGTCCTGCGACCCATGCGGCCGCGGCCTTTGAGGTGGTATTCGGCGACCAGGTCGCGGACGTCGATGGCCGGCCCGCCGTCGGTCGCGGCAGCCGACTGCGTCACGGCTTCGGCGGCGGTCATCGTGCGGCTCCCATGAGCTCCAGGACGCGTGCGCACGCGCTGTCGTGCCCGGGCGACACCCGCGTCATCGGAAGCTGCGGCACGTCGCAGACCCCTGCGACGGTGTGTGCGCAGCGCGGTCCGAACGGGCAGCCGACCGGCCGGTCGTGCGGCGACGGCGGCTGGCCCGGGATCGGCACGAGGCGCGCCGTCTTGCGGTCCACGCGCGGCAGCGCGGCCAGCAGGCCTTGGGTGTAGGGGTGCGCGGGGGCGTGGAAGAGGTCGTCGACCGGGCCCTCCTCCAGCTTCGTGCCGGAGTAGAGCACCAGCACGCGGTCGGCCAGGCCTGCGACGACGCCGAGGTCGTGCGTGATCAGCACGACCGCGGTGTCGGTGCGCTCCTGCACGCGCTCGATCACCTCCAGCACCTGCGCCTGCACGGTGACGTCGAGCGCCGTGGTCGGCTCGTCGGCGATCAGGATCTCCGGGTCGTTGGCGATGGACATCGCGATCAGGGCCCGCTGGCGCATGCCGCCGGAGTACTCGTGCGGGTACTGGTCCAGCCGTGCCCGCGGGTCGGGGATGCCGACCAGGTCGAGCAGCTCGGCGGCGCGCTCGTGCAGCTCGGCGCGGCTCCGGTCGCGGTGGTGGACGGCGACGGCCTCGGCGAGTTGGGCACCGACCGTCATCATCGGGTTCAGCGCGGACAGCGCGTCCTGGAAGACGATCGCGATCGGGCGTCCGCGGACGTCGCGCATCTGCGTGTCGGACAGGGTCAGCAGCTCCTCGCCGCGCAGCCGGATCGAGCCGGTCACCTCAGTGCCGGACGGCAGCAGCCCCATGATGGCCATCGAGGCGGCGGACTTGCCGGACCCGGACTCGCCGACGATGCCGAGGGTTTCGCCGGCGGCTACGTCGAAGCTGAGCCCGGTCACGGCGGTCACCGGGCCGGCTTCGGAGCGGTAGCGGACGGTCAGGTCGCGGACCGCCAGCAGCGGCGCGGCCGCCGGACCTGCGGCGCCGGTCGGGCGCGCAGAGTTGCTCGCGCCCCCGGAGTTGTTCGTCGCGGCTGTCGTCATTGCCTTAGTGCCTTCCTTGCGGGTCCAGGGCGTCGCGCAGCCCGTCGCCGACGAAGTTCACCGCCAGCACCGTGGCCAGGATCGCCAGGCCCGGCGCATAGAGCAGGTAGGAGTGGGAGGTGCCGACCATGCCGGAGGCCTGGCTGAGCATGGTGCCCCAGCTGGAGCGGGGCGGCTGCACGCCGAAGCCGAGGAAGCTCAGCGTCGACTCCAGGATCACCGAGGCGGCCACCGCCAGCGAGACGTTGACCACGATCACGCCGGTCAGGTTGGGCAGCAGGTGCCGCCACAGGATGCGCCGGGTCGGCACGCCGAGGACCCGGGCCGCGTCGATGTACTCCTTCTCGCGCAGGCTGAGGACCTGGGCGCGCACCACGCGGGCGATGCTGGTCCAGCCGATGCCGGCGAGCACCAGCACGATGGTCGGCGGGGAGGAGCCCAGGCCCTGGATCGCCAGCGCCAGCAACGCGATCGCGGGCACGATGAGGAACAGGTCGGTGATGCGCATGAGCACCTCGTCGACCCAGCCGCCGAAGTACCCGGCGACCGCGCCGAGGAGGGTGCCGAGCGCCGTGGACAGCACGCCCACGCCGAGGCCGATGGCCAGGGACACCTGGCCGGCGTACATGACCTCGGACAGGTAGTCCCGGCCGAGCTCGTCGGTGCCGAGCAGGTGCGCCCCGGACGGCGGGGCGGCGCCGAGCAGCAGGTCCTGGGCGTTGTGCGGGTAGGGCGCGAGCAGGCTGGCGCCGAAGCAGCCGACGGTCAGGGCCGCCAGGACGACCAGGCCGGCGACCGCCACCTTGTGGCGGGCAAAGCGGCGCAGGGCGATCCTCGCCTGGCTGGGCTCACGGTTGTCAGCCGCCTTACTCGCCTTCTCGGTGTCGATCTCGGGGCCGATCTTGGTCTCGGTCATCGTAGATTCACCCGGGGGTCCAACAGGGCGTACGCGGCGTCCGCCAGCAGATTGAAGAGGATCATGGCGAGCGCGATCACCAGCATCCACGGCACGAGGGTGAACACGTCGCCGGCCAGCATCGAGTCCAGGAACAGCCGTCCCATGCCGGGGATGGAGTAGATCTGCTCGGTCACCACCAGCCCGCCGACCAGCAGCGCGGCGTCCATGGCGACCACCGTCACGAACGGGGCCAGCGAGTTGCGCAGCGCGTGCCGGATCAGGATCCGCCGACGCGGCACGCCCTTGGCCCGCGCGGTACGCACGTAGTCCGAACCCAGCGACTCCACCAACGCCGCCCGACTGAAGCGCGACCACCCGGCCACCAGCCCGACGGTCATGGTCAGCACCGGCAGCACCAGATGCCGCAGGTAGTCCAGGTTCACGCCGTGGGAGCCCGGCGAGTGCAGGCCGATGAAGTAGAACGGCGGGTCGGCCATGCCGAACTGCTGCTGCGGCCAGATCGCCAGGGCCTGGATGAGGATCAGACCGACCCAGAACGCTGGCATCGCAATACCCAGATATGACAGCGCGGTGAACCCGTAGTCGCCCACGGAGTACTGCCGCGACGCCGAGTACAGCCCGACGGCCAACGCCAGCACCGCCGCGAACAGCACGCCCCAGACCACCAGCTGCGCGGTCGTGGCGAGCGCGGACCCGATCATGGTGGAGACGGCACCGCCGGTGCGGGTACTGGTACCCCAGTCGCCGGTGACGAACGCCTTCATCCACCGCAGGTACTGGACGGGGACCGGCCGGTTCAGGCCCAGCCGGGCGGTCTCACGCGGCAGGGCGGTCGGGTCGTGGGACTGCCGGAGCTTGGCCAGCGGGTCGAAGGTCGCGCGCACCGCCCAGAACAAGAGGAAGGACGCGATGATCACGACCGGCACGGAGGTGGCCAGGCGGCGGGCCAGGAAGGTCAGCATGGTGCCGCCTCCGAGGCTTGCGGTGCCGGCGACAGGGACGGCGGCCGCGAGTGCGAGTGCGGCGGCCAGGTCTGCGGCAGAAGAGGCACCGGCGCGGACTGATGCGGCAGCGGCGAGGGCAGCCGCTGTGACAGTGCCAGCGGTTGCGGGCCCGGATGCGGCAGCTGCGGCACAGGCTGCGATTGCGGATGCGTGTGCTGCGGTGGCACCGGCTGCGCGTGCTGGCGCTGCGGCAGAAGCAAAGTCGTCGTCCGCCTCATCACGAGACCAGCCCCCACTCCGCGAGGTTCCACCAAGGCCCCTCCGAAGGATTGATGCTGATCGGCCCGCCGACGCGCTTGTTCCACAGCAGCACGTTCGGGACCGCGCTCATCGGCAGCGACACCACGTTGTTCGCGATGAACGTGTCGGCTCCGAGCGCGGCCTGGCGGCGGGCGGTCTCGTCGGTGGTGTTCGCGACCTTGCCCAGCAGCTGGTCCAGCTGGGGGTAGTTCGAGCGGATGAAGTTGATGCCGGCCTGGCCGTTGGCCGGGCCCGGGATGTTCTGCGAGGCGAAGCTGGCGTCCAGGGTCGGGGCCGGGAAGGTGTCCACGATGGTCCACAGCCCGAGGTCGAAGTCGCCGGCCGGGGCGGTCTTGCTGAACAGTTCGGCGGCGGTGCTGTTCTTGATGGTCAGGGTGAACCCGGCCTGCTTGAGCTGGGCCTGGAGCACCTGCTCGATCAGCTCGCGGCGCTTGTTGCCGGACAGCGAGGTGATGGTGAACGCCGCCGGGCGGCCGTCCTTGGCCCAGATGCCGTCGCCGTTCTTCGCCCAGCCCGCGCCGGTCATCAGGGCCGTGACCTTCGCCAGGTCCAGGTGGTAGGCGGAGAAGTCAGTGCCCGCATAGCGCGACAGCATCGGGGAGTTGAAGCTCTGCGCCGGGTTCGTGACGCCCAGCGGCCCGTACAGCCGCGTCACCAGCGCCTGGCGGTCGACGGCGTACGCCACGGCCTGGCGCACCGCGGTGGAGTCGAACGGGAACTTGGCGTTGTTCATCCACAGCGCCTCCAGGTTCCCCGACTGCGCGTCGGTCTGGATGCTCGCGTTCGGCAGCCCGGCCTTGATCTGGTCGATGACGTCCAGCTGCGGCGACGGATACAGCGCGTCCAACTGCCCGGAGCGGAACGCCTGGAAGGCCGCGGCCGTGTCGGCGGTGAACTGGAACGTCACCTTGTCCAGGTGCGGCTTGGGACCCCAGTACTTGTCGTTGGGCACCAGCGTGACGCTGCTCCCCCGCACCCACTGCTCGATCTTCCAGGGCCCGCCGCTGAAGCTGTACCCGTTCTTCATCACCGCGTCCCGGTCCTTGCCGGCCAGCAGATGCGACGGCAGCACCCCGTAGTCGCCGCTGAACAGCGCCTTCCAGTTGCCGAACGACTTGCTGAGCGTCACCACGGCGGTCAGCGGGTCCGGGGTGTCGATCGAGGTGATGAGGCTGTACCCGGTCTTGTCGAAGATGTCCTGGCCGTCGCGGACCTGCAGCGCGGTGTACTTCAGGTCGGCGGAGGTGATCGGCTGCCCGTCGGACCAGACCGCCTTCGGATTCAGCCGGTAGGTGATCTTCGGCTGCGCGTCCCCGCTGATCGCCGGCTCGCCGGCCATCAGCGGCGAAGCCACCGGCACCCAGTCGGCACCCTGCTTGGCGACTGTGAACACCTGCGGGATCGTCTCGTTCTTCATGATGTACTCGCCCCACACCGCGCCACTGCACGTGCCGAGCCAGTCCGCGCAGTCCGGCTCCTGCTCGGCGCCGATGACCAGGCTGCCGCCTTGGCGCACGGCCACCGGAGCCGCGGTCTGGGTACGCACGGCCGACCCGGCCGCCGGGTTCGCGGAGCCACCGCCGCAGCCGGCCAGCACCAGGGAAAGGGAAAGGCCTGCGACGACAAGGGCGACCGGCCCAGTGCGGCGAGTGCGGCGAATGCGACTGGTGCGGCGAATGCGGCCGATGCCGCGTGGGGTATTGCTCAGCTGCCGGTTCATTGTTTGTCAACCTCTTCTCAACCGGTGCGCCGATAGTGAGGGGCAGCGATACCGGTCGTGTCAGTGAGCGATGGGAAAGGGAATGGTGGGTGCGGGTACTGCGGGACCCGCTGTCAGCGCAGGGCTTCGATCAGCCCGGCGACCAGAGCCGCGCGTTCGAGCAGGGATTCCTCAGCGACCCATTCGTGACGGGCATGCGCACCGGCACCGCGAGGGCCGAGGCCGTCCAGCGTCGGGATCCCCAAGCCGGCGGTGAAGTTGCCGTCCGAGCCGCCGCCGACCCGAGCCGCGCCCAACGACGGCAAACCGCGCTCGCGGGATACCTTCCGTGCCAGGTCCAGCAGGTCATCAGACATGGCCTGCTCCAGCGGCGCCCGGTTGATACCGCCGGACACCTCCAAACGAGCCTCGGGGTGCCGAGGCGCGAGGGCGTGCAGCGCGGCGTCGACACGCTGCAGCTCGGTCAGCTGCCAGGCGCGCACATCGACGGCGAAAACAGCAGCCTCTGGCACCGTATTGGTGGTGGTGCCCGCAGTCGCGACAGTCGGAGTAACAGTCGTGCCGGCGTCACCGTCGCCAAGCCCGGCCACGGCGAGCACCTGGCTGGCCAGCTCGATCAGAGCGTTGACACCGGCCTCGGGTTCGAGCCCGGCATGCGACGCACGGCCCTGCACAGCGACCCGGTACAAGCCCACGCCCTTACGCGCGACCTTGGCGGCGTCACCTTCGCCAGGCTCCAACACCAACACCGCCGCGCAGTCCGCAGCAGCGGATTCGACCAGCGCGCGAGACGTGGGAGACCCGGTCTCCTCGTCCCCGGTCACCAGCACGCTGACGTGCTCCAAGCCCCCGCGAACGGCGGCTAAGGCAAGCGCCTCCCACCCGATCACCAGACCGGCCTTCATATCGAAGGCTCCAGGTCCGGTCAGGTGGCCGCTCTGGCGAGCGAAGGGACGTTCAGCCAGCGTCCCCAACGGCCAGACCGTATCGGCATGACACAGCAGCAGCACACCGCCGGGCGCCCCGGATCGCTTGGGCCAGAACAGGTGCGGAACCTCGTCACGCACCAAGCGGTGCGGCGTGCCCAAACCCGCCGGAGCCCAGGCGGTCAGCAGGTCGTAGCACGCGTGCAAGCCCGCGGCGTACCCGGACGGAGTCTCGTGCCCGACCAGCTCGGCCAGCCGTGACACCGCGCGCTCGGTGGCAGCCGCCGGACCGGTGCCGAGATTGTCAGCAGCAGTCATGAGGACCACCCCTGCCGAGCCAGGAACTCCCCGAGCACCGACGCCGTGGCCTCCGGCGCCTCCTCGGGCACGTAGTGGTCGCACGGCAATCCCTGCCCGATGACCACCTTCGCGTAATCGCGCCACACATCCAGCACGTCGTAACTCCGTCCGACGAAACTGTGCTCTCCCCACAACGCCAGCACCGGACACTGCACGAGCCGACCCGCAGCCGCGTCCGCCTCGTCGTGTTCCAGATCGATGCCCGCCGCAGCCCGGTAGTCCTCGCACGAAGCGTGGATCGCCGCCGGATCGGAGAAGCACCGCACGTACTCGGCCATGGCCGTGGGATGGAACGGCGTACCGCCATGATGCCGGGCCTGCATCCGGGTCCGGACCCAGAACCCGGGGTCGGCGCCGATCAGGTGCTCTGGGATGCCGTTGCCGGCAGCCAGGAAGAACCAGTGGTAGTACCCCAGAGCGAAGTGCGTGTCGGCGGTGGCGAACGTGTGCCGGGTGGGCACGATGTCCAGCACCGCCAGCGCCGCGACCGCGTCCGCGTAGTCCAGCGCGAGCCGGTGCGCGACCCGGCCGCCCCGGTCGTGGCCGGCCACCGCGAAGCGCTCGAAGCCCAGCTCGCGCATCACCAGATACTGGTCGGCCGCCATGGCGCGCTTGCTGTAGGCGGCGTGTCCCGGCGCCGCGGACGCCGGCTTGTCGCTGTCGCCGTAGCCGCGCAGGTCGGTGAGCACCACCGTGTACCGCGAAGCCAGCAGCGGCGCGACCCGGTGCCAGATCACGTGCGTCTGCGGGTAGCCGTGCAGCAGCAACAACGGCGGCCCGTCGCCGGCCACGCGCACGTTCACCCCGACGCCCTCGGCGTCCACGCGCCGAGCGGTGAAACCCGGTAGCAGCTCGTCGTTCATGCCCTGATCACAGCAACCCGTCCGGCGGCCTGTCCAAGACACGTCGGTGATGTCTCTGATAGGAACGCCCTATCTGCGGTGCTGAACCGGGACGCCGGGACCGCCGGGACCGGCGTCGCGGGCGAGGTCGAGAGCGGGTTCAGAGCGGGTTCAAGAGCGGGGTGAAGGGCGGTGCGAGATGGACGTCCGGCAGCTGGAGTACTTCCTGGCGATCGTGGATTCCGGCGGCTTCAGCCGGGCCGCCACCGCGCTGTACGTGTCCCAGCCGTCGCTGTCCCAGGCCATGCAGGCCCTGGAGCGCGACCTGGGCAGCGACCTGTTCCACAGGATCGGCCGCCGCGCGGTCCTCACCGAGGCCGGCACCGCGCTGATCGAGCCGGCCCGGGCCGCGGTGCGCAGCCTGGAGCTGGCGCGGGCCAGCGTGGGCACGGTGCAGGCGCTGCGCGGCGGCGCGCTGGACATCGCGGCCATGCCCTCGCAGGCCGTGGAGCCGCTGAGCACGCTCATCCAGCGGTTCGCCGTCCGGTATCCCGACGTCGTGGTCCGGATCCGAGCCGCCTTCACCCCGCGGGACGTGGTCGAACTGGTCCGCACCGGCGCCTGCGAGCTGGGGCTGGTCGCCACACCCGGACCGCTGGCCGAGCGCGGCGTGGTCACGCACCGCACCTGGGAGCAGCGGTTCGTGCTGGTCACGCCGCCGGACGGGCCGTTCCCGGCCGGCGTGCCGGTGAACTGCGCGGCGCTGAGCGGGCACCGGCTGATCGTCGGACAGCGCGGCACCGGGATGCGGATGTTCGTGGACAGCCTGCGCCACCAGGGGATCGAGGTCGGCATCGCGGTGGAGAGCGAGCACCGGGTCTCCATCCTGCCGCTGGTGCTGGACGGCGTCGGGTTCGCAGTGGTCACCGAGGCCTGGCGGGAGCTGGCCGAGCGGACCGGGGCGCTGGTGCTCGACCTGGAGCCGCGGGCCGCGCTGCACGTCGCGCTGGTCAGCCGGACCGCTGAGCTGACCCCGGCGGCGCGCGCCTGCCTGGAGCTGGCGGCGGCACACCACCGATAGGCCTGCCCTATCAGAAGCATCGCCGATCGGTCTTGGACGCCCTCTCCGGGGCGTTGATGCAATCAGCCCATGACGAAACACCGCATCGCGCTGATCCCGGGCGACGGCATCGGCACCGAGGTCGTGCCCGCCGCCCGCCGGGTCCTGGAGGCCGTCGGGGCCCGCCACGGCCTGGAATGGGAGTTCACCGAGTTCGACTGGTCCTGCCGGCGCTACCTGCGCCAGGGGGCGATGATGCCGGAGGACGGGCTGGAGCGGCTGCGCGAGCACGACGCGATCCTGCTGGGCGCGGTCGGCTACCCCGGGGTGCCGGACCACGTCTCGCTGTGGGGCCTGCTGATCCCGATCCGGCGCGGGTTCCAGCAGTACGTGAACCTGCGGCCGATCAAGGTGTTCGAGGGCGTCCCGTCCCCGGTGCGCGGCGCGCTGCCCGGCGAGGTGGACTTCGTGGTGGTGCGGGAGAACGTCGAGGGCGAGTACAGCGAGATCGGCGGCCGCATGAACCGCGGGTTCCCCGACGAGCTGGCGGTGCAGGAGGCGGTGTTCACCCGCGCCGGGGTGACCCGCGTCGTGGACTACGCCTTCGCCCTGGCCGAGCGCCGCCGGGGTCGGCTGACCTCGGCGACGAAGTCCAACGGGATCGTGCACACGATGCCGTTCTGGGACGAACTCGTCGCCGAGCGCGCGGCCCGGCATCCGGCCGTGAGCTGGGACCAGGAGCACATCGACGCCCTGGCCGCCAAGCTGGTCCTGGACCCGGCCCGCTTTGACGTGGTGGTCGGCAGCAACCTGTTCGGCGACATCCTCAGCGACCTGGCCGCCGCGGTGGCCGGCAGCATCGGCATCGCCCCCTCGGCGAACCTCAACCCCGAGCGCGCGCACCCCTCGATGTTCGAACCCGTCCACGGCTCGGCCCCCGACATCGCCGGGCGCGGCATCGCCAACCCGGTCGGCGCCATCTGGTCCGCCGCGATGATGCTGGAGCACCTGGGGCATCCGGACGCCGCCGAGGATGTCAACGCCGCCATAGCCGCCGCGCTGGCCGACGGGACGGTGCTCACCCCGGACCTGGGCGGCTCGGCCGGGACCAAGGAGGTCACCGAATACGTGGTGGAGCTGGTGGAGGCTGCGGCACGATAGCCGCGAACTCCGGCCGCAAACTCCGACCCCGACCGTGAACCGTTCGCGGCGCCCGATCCGATGAAGGGGCGTGAGTGCGGTCAGCGACGTCGAGTTGCTCGTGTCGATCGCGGCGGGCGACCGCCGCGCCTTCGAGGCGTTCTACCGGCGGCATGCGAGTTGGCTGACGCTGCGGCTGCGGTATCGCTGCCCGGACGGCTCCCTGGTCGACGACGTCGTCCAGGAGACGTTCCTGGCGATCTGGAGCGGTTCGGCGCGGTTCCGCGACGAGCAGGCGTCCGCCGACGTCGCGGGGTGGCTGTGGCGGATCGGCTCGCGCCGCCTGATCGACGCGCTGCGCGCGCACGGCGCCCGGCAACGCCTGGCGCGGATGTTGACGCTCGGCCGATGGCGCGAGGAGCCGTCGGCCGAGCAGGAGCTCCTGCTCGGCATCGAGCACGGCGACCTCGGCGGCGCGCTGGCCCGGCTCTCGCCCGAGCTGCGCGCGGTGCTCCAGGCGACGGTGCTGGACGGCCTGACCACCCGCGAGGCGGCCGTCCTGCTGGAGATCCCGGTCGGCACCGTCAAGACCAGGGCGATGCGCGCGCGGCGGCAACTGCGTCAGGAGCTGGCATGACACAGGGTTCGGAGGCCGTCGTGGATCCCGGCGAGTGGCATGTGGCGGAGGAGGAGTTGCGGCACTACGCCGCCGGCGAGTGCACACCGCCGTCGCTGTGGTCGACCGAAGCGCATCTCACCGCGTGTCAGACGTGCCGGCTGAAGCTCGCCGAGCTGGCCGATCCCGCGCAGCTCGCGGCAGGCTGGTCGCGTCTGGACGCCGCGATGGACGCGCCGGTGCCCGGGCGGCTGGAACGGTTGCTGGTGCGCGTGGGGGTCCCCGAGGCCACGGCCAGGTTGCTCGCCGTCACGCCGGTGCTAAGGCTTTCCTGGTTCGCGTCCATCGTTGTGGTCCTCCTGGTGAGCACGGCATCGGCGCACCTGGCGAACGCGGTGTCCACGCCGATCGTGTTCCTCGCGCTGGCCCCGCTGCTCCCGCTGGCCGGCGTCGCAGTGTCCTTCGGTCCGCGCGTCGACCCCTCCTACGAACTCGCGTTGGTGGCGCCGCTGCAAACCTTCCGGCTCCTGCTGTTGCGGTGTGCCGTCGTGCTCGCCACCACCAGCTTGCTGAGTTTCGCGGCGGCCCTGGCGCTGCCCGAGTACGGACTGGTGGCCCTCGGCTGGGTTCTGCCCTCGCTCACCCTCACGCTGCTCAGCCTGGCGTTGACGCCGCGGCTCGGGCCGCTCACCGCCGTCGCCGTGGTCACCGCGGGCTGGATCGCCCTGCTGGCGGTCACCGTCCATCCCCACACCGGCAGGTCCGTGGTGTTCGCGCTCGGCGGTCAGCTGGCCATGGCAGCCGTGGGTGTGTCGGCCGCCGTCGTGCTGCCGCGTCTGCGCTCCCGCTTCGAGTCCGACCGCCACCCCGACCTCGTCGCGCGCCGCGTCACCAGGAGGACTCCATGACCGCTCCCACCGTCGCCGCGCGTGCTCTGACGCTGCGGTACGCGCGGACGTTGGCGCTGGACGACGTGTCGCTGAACATGCACGACGGGGTCACCGGGCTGCTCGGTCCCAACGGCGCGGGCAAGACCACGCTGCTGCGGATCGTGGCGACCGCGATGACGCCGGACAAGGGTGAGCTGACGGTCCTCGGACACGATCCGCACAGCCCGGCCGGTCGGCTCGCGGTGCGCCGCCGCCTCGGCTACCTGCCTCAGAGCCCTGGTTTCCATCCGAGCTTCACGGCTTTCGCCTTCGTGGATTACGTGGCGATCCTGAAGGAACAGACGAATCGCGGACAGCGCCACGAGGAAGTGCGCAGGGTCCTCTCCGTGGTCGGTCTGGACGCGCACCGCGGCAAGAAGATCAAGGCTCTGTCAGGCGGGATGCGTCAGCGGGTCGCGCTGGCGGCGGCGCTGGTCGGCGACCCGGACCTGCTGGTCCTCGACGAGCCGACCGTCGGGCTGGATCCCGAGCAGCGGCTGAGGTTCCGCGAGCTGATCGCCGAGCTGGGCGAGCGGCGTACGGTCCTGCTCTCCACGCACCAGACCGAGGACGTGATGACGCTCTGCCGGAAGGTGGTCGTCCTGGACCGGGGTCGGATCCTGTTCGAGGGCACCCCGACCGACCTCGCCGACCTGGCGCGGGGCCGGGTCTGGACGAGCCCGGCGCGCGAGCCGGGCGCGCTGGCCGCGTGGCGTACCGGGACTGGTTCCTATCGCAACGTCGGCCATCCTCCGGGCGGCGCCCAGCTGATCGATCCGACGCTCGAAGACGGGTATCTGATGCTGATCGAGCGCCCCGGTTCGGCTGACGAGGTGTCGCCGTGACGCAGACGCTCCCCGCCCGGCCGAACCCGGCCGCCGAGCCGCCCGCGTCGGATCGCGCCGCGCGGCGCAGGGCCCTGACACACCTGAGCCGTTTCGAGGCCGCCCGGCTGATCCGTCACCCGGGCACCGTTCTGGCGCTGGTTGTGCTCCTCGTCGTCCTCTGCGCGATCACGGACACCCGCACGGTGCACTTCCCGGTTCTCCAGGACGCCGACCAGCTGGCCCAGATGCCGGTGGCCTTGCTGCTCGGCGGGACCGCGTTGATCCAGAGCAATCTGGCCGTGCTGCGGTCCCATCGGCACGGGACGGCCGGAACGCTCGACGTCCTGGTCCTGCCGACGCGGTGGCGCACCGCCGCGCATCTGCTCGCGTTGGTGCCGTTGGCGATGGTGACCGCGCTGATCGTCGCGGTGCACATCGTCTATCTCGCCACGCGCACCGGGGCGGTCGGCACGGTGAGCCTCGACGAGCTCGCGACCGGACCGGTGGTCGTGCTGCTCTTCGGCGCCGTCGGCGTCCTTCTCGGCCGCGTGACGCGCTCGGTCGTGGTCGGGCCGCTGCTGATGGTGGTGCTCACCGCCGTCGCGTTGCTGACGGTGTCGCTGATCGCGCCGAGCTCCAGGAAGCCCGACTGGTTCCTCCCCTTCACTGCCTCGTCGGGGGGCGATCCGCTGTATGGGACCGTGTCGCTGCCGGTGAATCTGATGACCAGGCCCACTGGTCGTCACCTGGTCTATCTCCTGGGCCTGCTCGCTCTGATCACGACGGCGGCCCTGATGCGCGGCGAGCGAAGGCGCGGACTGCTTGTCGCCGGTGCCGTAGGACTCGCCGTCACCGTCGCTGCAGGAGTGGCACAGACGCTCCCGCCCGATGCGTCGATCGTGGCGGCTCGATCCGCTGCCACCACGCGGCCGTCCTCGCAGCAGCGGTGTCAGCGCATTGAGAACGTCGCCTACTGCACGTTCCCCGGCTTCTCGCCGTGGGTCACCGACTGGAACACCGTTGTGCGTGGCGTGCTGCGGCGGGTTCCCGACCAGCTGGCGGCGCAGCCGCTGGCCGTGCGGCAGCGGATCATCGCCCCGAATGCGAGCTCGCAGAACACGGGCAGCGGGGTCGCGCCTCCGGTCCCGGTGGCGCAGTGGCACGCGGACGACGTGGCCGCCGACACCCCCGATGCGCTCACGGCCGGCACCTGGTGGGGAGACGGCTGGTCGGAGACCGGGCTGGCCGGACGCGTGGCGTATGAGGTGATCAGCCGGTCCGGGCCGGGCGTGAGCGGGGAGTTGTGTCAGAGCCGTGGCGTGCTGGTCGGATGGCTCGCGGCGCAGGCGACGGCCGGCACGAAGGCCGGCCTGCGCGCGATGGCCGACGGCAGTGGCGGCGGCGTCGCCTTCACCGAGGCCGGGTTCGGGGGCGGTCTCTACCTCCCGGCGCGGGAGCTGGCGATGGTGTGGACGCTGCTGGATCAGCCTGCTGACAAGGTGGGCGGCCTCGTGCTTCAACACTGGGACAAGCTGTCGGCACGCACGACGACGATCGAGCAGGCCGCAGCACTTCTCGGAGTGCCCGCACCTCCGGCTCAGGGTTCGGATGGCGAGCAGCAATGCCTGTGACCGTGCGCGTCGCAGCCGCATTGCTGCGCCCGACGGTGCGAGCCACGCACTGGGGACCGTTTCTCGCCACGACCGCCACGGGCCTGACGATCGTGTGTGTGCCAGCCGCGTTCACCGACCGGATGCTGCCCGGAACGCTGGTGACGCTGCTGCGGCTGGCGGCGGTGTGCGCCGCGCTCGGTGCGACGTTCTTGCTCGACGACCCTTCCGCCCCGACGACGGCAACCACCGCCACACCGCGCCTGGTGCGTCAGCTGGTCCGAACGCTGGTGGTGCTTCCGGCGCTGGCGGCGTCGGTGTGCATCGCCTGGTGGATCGCCTCCGCGCTCCACAGCTCCGGAATTCCGGATCCGCTCGAGACTCTGGGCATCGAGGCGGCAGCGCTTTACGCCACGGCACTGGCTATCGCCGCAGCTCGACTGCGCGGCTCGCTCGACGGCGTCGCCGGGCCGTTCGCCGTCGCCGTCCTGCTGCTCGCGATCGGCGTCACACTCCTGCTCCCGGAGAGCATCACACTGTTCCCGTCACCGAGCGCCCCCCGGTGGCACCAGGTACATGTCCAATGGACAGCCATCCTCACCATCGCAGTACTCGGATATCTGTGGGCTGCTTCGGACCACGTCCGCTGAATCGGAAAGGAGCTGGAACGCATCATGGCCGCCGCTCGGGAGTATCAACGCAAGGCCGAGGAGGTCCTCGCCGCCGCAGAGGAGCTCTTCTTACGGTACGGCTACACCGACACGACGATGCAGGTCGTGGCGGCTCACGCCGGCGTCGCGAAGGCCACCGTCTACAGCAACTTCCCCACCAAGGACGCCTTGTTCGAGGCGGTCGTCGGGCGCCGCGCCGAGGTCAACGCCGTGGGCGCCGAGCACATCGACCTGGAGTCCCGCGACACCCGCGCGACCCTGGTCGAGCTGGCCACCTGCTTCCTGTCGGCCATCTACTCGCGCGAGCAACTCGAACTCCTGCGCACCGTAGTGGCCGACGCACGCCGCTTCCCCCACCTCGGCGCCCTCGTCGTCGAGGGCGCGGGTCTGGAGACACGCGCGAGGATCCGCGAGTACTTCTCCCGCCTCATGGCGCGCGGCGAGCTCCAGATCAGCGACCTGGACATGGCGGTCGAGTACTTCCTGGCCATCGTGAAGGCCGACAGGCACGTGAAGCTGCTGCTGAGCCAGGACGTGGACATCGCCCCGGAGACCATCCACGCGATCGCGGAGGGCGCGGTGGACATCTTCCTGGACGGGTCCCGCCCGCGCGGGTGAATCGGCCGCCTGTCGGCGGGGACGGCTGGGCTCCCGGCATGCCTGAGCCGATGGACACCCGCGTAGACACCCGCGCCGTGCGGGCTTGGCTGAGGCGGAACGGCGTGGAGATCTCGGATCGCGGTCGCATTCCGAGCGATCTCATAGCTCGGTACGAGCAGGCACACGGGCTCGACCGGATTCCCGACGACGAGGGCCGCGCGCTTCCACTGCTGCCTCATTACCGCCACGGCGCGCTGCTCGTCCGCACCGATTTCTCCGACGACGATGCCTGGCTCGCGGTGGTCACTGCGGTGTTGGCGCCAACGGTGGAAGGCTTCACAGCGCTCGTCGAGATCTGTGAGGATCGCGCGTTCGCGGACCTGCCTCCGGACCGGCTCACGGCCCACCCGTCGGCCGTGCAAGTTATCGAGGACAACCTGACCCGTGCCAATATGTGGTTCCAGGACTTCGTGCTCCAAGCCGACCCGGACAGCGTGCTGCGTCTCTAAGGAAAACGTGGGGGTCTCATGTTCCTCAAGAACACAGAGTCGGTCGCTGCCTACCCGCGGACTCCGCGCTGGTGGGCGGTGCCCTTGGTGGCGACTATCGCGATCCTGGTCATCAGTGTGGCAAGCCTGGTTACCGCAGAGGGCCGGAACTCGCGGCAAGGTATGGGAGGGATTGCCGTCTACTTCCTCGTGCTCCTCAGCTTCTTCGCCCTGTGCGGGATGTGGGCATCGGCTGCGTTTCCGGCGGGGAAGGCCTCGCGTCCGGATCGAGTCCCGCCTGCGGTGTTCGGGTTCCTCCTCCTCACAGCGGTGTTCCTGGTCGGCGCTACGCGGATCGCGTTCGTCTAAGCACCAGCAGGCGCGGGCGCCCCGAGCTTGCGACTCGGGGCGCCCGGCGAAGTCAGTGCGTGTCAGAGCCCGTACTCGATCGCGGTCGCGCCCGGCGAGGCGGCCCCATACTCGATCGCGGTCGCGGCCGGCGACACACCGAGGGCGTACTCGACGGCCGTCGGGTCCGGTGAAACGACCCCGTGCTCGGCGGCACTGGAAGGCGCCGCGGTCACTATGAGCGCGATGCCCGTCGCGGCAGCCAGTCCGCCGAGGCGCTTGAAGGCAGATTTCATAGCGGTCTCTCCTATCGGGATTCAGATGGCTCTCACTACGACGGTAGCCGACTCAGCGCATCAGGGCTCTGTCATCTGGCCAATGCGAGGTTCTGCCGGCTCTCCACGCTGATGAGAGGAGCCAGCTCCGGTCCCCCGCGCAGCCGTTCCAGCCACTGCACCACCTCGGCTGCGACGGTCCGGTGCATGATGTCGTTCAGCACGTCATGCCGACCGTCGGTGGTCACCGCCAGCTCGGCATGGGGAAGCCGGGCCGCGACGCCACGTGCGATGTCGACTGCAGCGACCGAGTCGGCTCCGCCGTGCAGCAGTAACACCGGGACGGCCACGTCTTCGAGCCGAGGCCCGGAGAGGACCGCCGCGAGATGGGACGGGACCGGGTCCGACAGGCTGCCTCGGCCGAAGTCGACGTCGGCGCTGAGCCGGGCCCGATGGGTAGGGCAGCTTGTGCGCGCGGCGAGTTCGTGGTCCCAAGCTGCTTCGTCCTCATCGGAAGGCGGAGCCGGGATGTCAGTGTCAGAGTCGGGCAGCCCGACAAGCAGCAGTCCATCCACCTTCACGCCACCGAGCTCGGCCAATATCAGGGCAAGAGCTTGCAGCGCACCGGTGTCCGAACCGGCCAGCACGACCGGTACGCCAGGAGCCGCATCGGCGACCAGTTCGCCCACTGCGTACGACACGGCGCCGAGCTCGTCATCCGCCGAGCTGTCGAGCGCATGCACCACGTACGCGTCCAGGGCCAGCCGCCGACCGAAGCGCTCGTAGACACCACCGTGCTCGCCGCGACCGGGGAGCAGGATCACCGTCCCCCGCACCAAGGGTCCGTCGGGCGCCGGCACCCAGGTGTGCGTCGACTCCGCGGCCGTCACAGCTCCGCTCCGGCGGCCGCACCGACCAGCGCACCAGCGTCGGCACCGGCGCCAGCCTCGCCACCGCCACCGGCGCCAGCTCCAGCTCCAGCTCCAGCCCCGGCCTCGCCACCAGCACCAGCACCAGCGTCCCGCCGCGCCACTTCCTCCCGAACCAGCGGAAGCAAGTGCCGCCCATAATCGATCGCATCGTCAAGCGGGTCGTACCCCCGAATCAGGATCGTCGTGACCCCGATGTCGATGTAGTCCAACAGCGCCTGCGCAACCGTCTCCGGCGTCCCGACCAGCGCCGTCGAGTTCCCTCCCGCACCGGTAGCCTTCGCCGGCGCCGTCCACAACGCCCGGTCGTGCCGGTCGGCCTTCGCCGCCGCCGCCAACAACCGCTG
>NZ_JAACYW010000205.1 GCF_015356825.1 Catenulispora rubra
TCCAGGAACGGCCGGATCCTAGCGAACCGCGACGCGATCTCATCCTCAGTCAGCACCCTGCGGGCCTATCACAAACCGGCAGGGGATCTCTCGGACACCACCGCGTAGTTCTCACGCGAGCCCTTAGTGGCGTGTGCAGCCTGCTAGCTCTCTAGAGTCGACTCGTGACCGAGCCGAACCCAGCCGAGTCGATTGCCAGTGCCCGCGTAGCTTCTGGAGTCCTCTTCTTCGACGCTGAAGGACGCATCCTGCTAGTTCGGCCGTCGTACAAGCCCGGTTGGGAACTCCCGGGCGGTTACGTCGAGATCGGCGAGACCCCCGTACAGGGCGCAGTACGCGAGGTCCAGGAGGAACTCGGCATCAAGCCGCCCATCGGCGCACTCTTGGTCGCCGACCGGGCGCCGGCCGCGGGCGAAGGCGACAAGCTTCTGTTCGTCTTCGACGGCGGCGAGCTCGCTCCCGAGTATCGCAACCGTATCGAACTTGAAGCTGCCGAAATCGCCGGCTACGCCTTCCACGATCCCGAACTCGTCGACACGCTGCTGATCCCGCGCCTCGCACGCCGCGTCAAAGCCGCCATCGAGGCCCGCTCGCAGTCCGCCACCCTGTACCTGGAACACGGCGAAATGTACCGCGGCGCATTGCCGAATTGAGCTGTATCAGATCAAGGCGGCGCTACCGCGCCGCCGCCGGCCCGCCGCATCCCGGGCGTGCGGCCTGGCGGCCGGTCCTGGGCACGGCGGCCGGCTCGCCACGAAGGCCGCCTTTGGTGGCTCTTGGTCTTCCGGGTCGACGCTGGACCTGTTGGCGTGCCCCACTTGCGGGACCGCGTTGGGTTCCATGCAAACGGGGAAGGGCCGTCGCCCGCCCTGGTTCGTGGTCACCGTGCTGTCCCCCGGCACGAGCAACCGCGCGAGAGCCGTGTATACCTTGCCCTCGTGTTGTCACTATGTGCAGATATATGGGATAGCGGCTAAGGACGTAAAGTAGAGCAGATCTTTCATCGATCTTGGTAATCGGCCAGCCTGGAGTTAGTGCGTAGCTTGATGTAGGTAGTTGATGAAAACTCGCAGGCATGGATCTAGATTGCCAAAGCTGGGAAGATAGTTGCGCGCGGCGACTCGTGGGAGGACGATCGGGGTGAAGGCCTTCGGCGTCAACGAATCGAGAGCTAGCAGTGTCTGTAGATGACGACTCCGAGTGGGAGGACGAACTCTATGCCCTCCCCCAGGATAGCGATGAGATTTCAAACGGGCAGCCATCTAAGGTCGAGCAAGATCTTATTCAAGAGCTGGCGAACGCTG
Organism: Catenulispora rubra; assembly: GCF_015356825.1. Taxonomy (GTDB): domain Bacteria; phylum Actinomycetota; class Actinomycetes; order Streptomycetales; family Catenulisporaceae; genus Catenulispora; species Catenulispora rubra. Next base: position 1,305 of record NZ_JAACYW010000205.1, read on the forward strand.
AAATCGATTATGTCGGCGTCGATGAGTTCGATCTCACCTTCCTCCCACGCCCTAGCGTTGCAGAAGTTCCGGGCAGGAAAACGACAGTTCCGCGCGATTATGCGAGTGCCCTGCTAGCGCAGATTAGGGATAGGATTGAGCCGTATCCTCACTATAGCGGCTTCATCGCGCCAGCGATCGGCTATGCGGAGCTTGCTTTTCGAAGTGTTCCGCGAAGAATGGCGGGAGCTCCTCTTCAATTCTCTTTCCGTCGAGCTGTCGCTGACGTGAAGAGCTGTCGGCACTCGGCTAATGATATTTCTTTGCCGGCCGTTCCGATAAGCCGGTTCTCGGCGCGGTTTCCGGAGTCGGTCATCCATCACCTCGCGAGCGAGAGAGTCTGTATCGAGATCTCTGGTGCGTCCCCTTATGCGCTTGCATTGGGCCTTGGCGGCAGGTTTGGCCAGTCCATCTTGACCTTGAAATTTGCGTTCAATGTGACACTAACCAACGATGAAATGATATCCGAGGTTCAAGCGCTTTTAAGCTCGCTAATGTACGAGCTTGATGTTCGTAACGGGGTTAGCCTGTACCCGTTACGAAGGCGTTCTCCAGAAGTCTCTCGAACTCTCGGCCCTCGCAGTCCGGGTGAGAATCCGCTGCGATTCCCTGAAATGGCCATCAAGCCAGAAGTGTCAGCGCTGTTCAGCTTTGCGGGCATCGTGGGGGAGAACCCGACGCTTTCGTATCTGTTTTACTACCAGGTGCTGGAATATTTCTTCCCGAGCGCTGTCGGACGTGCATCGCGAAAGCGAATTCAGGATGAGCTCTCTGACCCGTTGTTTAATAAAGCTGATGACCGTAGCTTGATGAGAATTCTGGCAGTTGCCGAGAAGTCCGCTAATCAATCTGAAGACAAGCAACTCAAGACGCTGCTGCAAGAGTGTGTTCGGAGTGACAAGCTGGCTGACTTCTTTTCTGGAAGTAATTGGGATAAGCACTTCACGGGCAAAGGCCCTATTGGCGGTGTCGAGAATATCAATCCGGGCAATAATACAAAGAGTCTTTCCGATCAAGTCGCGGATCGGATCTATCAGCTGCGAAATCGAATAGTTCACGCGAAAGATGATATTCGGTACGAGCAAGCTAGGCCGTTGCTGCCGCAGAGTGGCGAGGCTGACGCGTTGTGGCCGGATGTCTCTTTGGTGCGGCTCCTCGCATCGGAGGCGATTCTGTACAATCACGATTAGGGGAGGTGGCGGTTAGTAGCGACCGGCCGATTTCCTCGTTGAGGTGATGGGGTGGGTCCTTGCGGGTACTGCTCGTGAAACGCGGCCTATTCGTGGCCCGACCTATGGCGACTAAGAAGATCAAAGCCGTCTGGTCCGGATCCCAATGACTAGTCGGGGCTCCGCTCTGTTTCGAGCGTCTCGAGGTGTACCTCAGACACCGCTGGAAGGTTAAAGCCGCTTGGCCAGATAGGCGGGGAATCGCGGGCGAAGGATGCCTTGTCGAACTTGGCTGTTTTTTCGAAGCGGGCGTTGTCGAACCTTGCCTCGCTGTTAAATACCGCCGTATCAAACCATGCCGGACCTGCGAACACTGTTGTTGTGAACCTCGCACCTCCACTAAAGATCGCAGTGTCGAACCTGGTGCTTCCGCTGAAGATTGCGGAATCGAACCATGTGCCGTGACCGAAGGTGGTCCTCTTGAAGCCGGCGCTCTGCTTGAACTTCGACCCGTGGAACCAGGCGTCCTGGTCGAATCTGGCATCGGAAAAGTTGGCGGTGTCATTGAAGCGGGCCTTGCTGAACCAGGTATCGGCCTTGAACTTGGTCGTGTCGAACCGTGCCTCCTGCTCAAACACCGCACCGGCGAACATGGCCGATTCATGGAAGACCGCGTCAGGGAAGCGTGCAATGCCGTGGAAGGAGGCCGCGTCGAAGCGTGCTGCACGGAACTGGGCTGTGCTGAAGTCTGCTTCCTCTTGAAACTGGGAGCGTGTGAAGTTTGCTACGCCGTCAAAAAGAGCTTCTGGGAAGTGTGCGAGGCCTGTGAACGTCGTGCCCTCGAAGGTGGCGAGGATGAACGAAGTCTTGCCGAAAAACGCGTTCCCGCCGAACTTCGCGTTGCTGAAATTGCTGCTGGAGGTAAACGTCGACTCTGTGAACGCAACGTCGTCTTGGAAGCTCGCGCCCTTGAACGACGCGGTGTCGGTGAACTGAGTCGAGCCGAATGACGCTCCCGAAATGAAACAAGCATCTTCGAACGATGCATGAGCGAATTTACATCCATCGAAGTTGGCTTCGATAAGAGTTGCTTCACGCAGGTCTATCGCAGCATCCGGCCAGAAGCCGGGATGGTCGCAGCGCAACCGCTCGGCAAGCAGCGCTTGAGCTGCAAGCCTCACTTGGCGTTCCCCCGCGTTGGATATGCGAACCGTGGGGTCAGTGTCCGGTTCCACCTGTCCGACCGGTAGCCATGGCATCTGTAGATATGCGCAGAGAAACTTTAAGCAGGTGGGGCGGTCGCGGATCGAGTCGTCGGCGATCCGCGCCAGCGCGTACATGCCCGCCAGGCGGACGGCGGCGCGTTCACTTCCAGTTTGTTGCGCGGCCTGTGTGAACCGCTCCGTGAACAGCTTGTCCTGTTCGCGCATTTCCACCCTGCCAGCGCGGGCCTCGGCACCTGTCTCTTGCTCGGCCTTGATCTCTGCCAATCGCTGCTTCCGGTAGTTCATGACGAGTGCAACGGTGCCGCCGATGCCGGCGACGACGGCGAAGGCGAGTTTGAGGAGGTTGAACAGCCCGTCTGATGTCAGCGGTTCATGCGCTAAGTGAGGGTGCCCAATGAGCAGGTAGAACAGAGCGAACAGCGCGACTACTACTCCGAGCCCGGCGCCGACCGACCTGGCCAATGCGGCCCGTAGCGGCATCAATTGCGCTACCGGTTCCGTTGGTTGGCGGCGTGGCGGGTCTGGTCGATCACGATCTGGCTCTTCAGGAGCCTCCGGCAGCGCCATAGTAGGAGGGTAGACCGTCTCAGAAGCCTGATAGTCGCTATCTGCAAGACCAAGTTCAGGACCCCGACGTAGGGTGCCGGACCGTGGACGACAGCAGCCTGGCTGCACGGCTTGCTGGCGGATCTTGGCGCTGGGGCCTGGTGCGAGCACGTGCCGACGATCGCAGCGCATGCTTGGCGCCGAGCCTGCGCCATTCTCTGTCAGCCAGAACGTCGTCGTTGCTGGACTATCAGGTGTGGGCGCCTCCGTGTGACTGAGCGGCATCTACTCAACGCCTTCGCTTTCCGGCGCTGGACGCAGACCAGGAGGGCGACGGCTGCCTTGCGCGCCGCCATCAGCACGATCCCAGGTCGCCAACGGCGTAGTCGGTGACACGCCAGACCCCGTCCGCCAACTCGACATGCGACTCGACGAGCCTGTTCCCGCCGGGCGTGTTGTTCTTCAACTTGCCGGTCGCTGCGACGTATTCAAGCCACCCAGTGGTCGACGTGCAGTCATCGACGATGGCTTTCGACGGAGTCGAGATTGTCACCTGCGGATGCAGGATGGGTGCGCCGTGAGATACCAGGCCCTGCTGATTCATTGAATACAGACCGCTGGTCAGCTCGTCGAATGCCTCTCCGGTTGCGTGGTGAGAGAACGCAGGGTCTCGCCAATTGGCTGTATGCGAGGCGTTCGTCATGTCGTTCCACATGCCCGTATAGGCGGCGAGAACGTCGGGGGTCTCCGTCGACGCGGTCTGTGAGGTGGGCGCTGTCGGCGGTAGCTGGCTGTGGATTGGAGCAGATGATCTGTGGCTGGACGTTGTGCATCCCGTCGCGCTGAGCGCTAACAGGAACGCGCCGGCGCAGTATCTGAATACGCTTGCCGTGCTGTGGACGCGCAACCAAACTAACCTCTCGCCAGCTTTATGCTTTGACCTGTTCTGAGGTAAGGCTTTCCGGTGAGAAATCGAAAGTAAAGCGATGAAGATCGAATCCTGTCAAGGTCCACTCTTTGGAGTGGAGATGGTCTCTCGTAACAAATCGCGGCGAATGCTGGAGGCCACTTGGTTCTTGGCCGACAGCCACTCGTCGCCGGGGCTCACTCCTAGGTCTCCGGGTATTCGAAGGTTCGGACCGTGACGTGGTCCGGATCGGTAAGCGTCTCGCGGACGAGGTGTCCCTGGGCGTCCAGGACAAGCCTGGCGGTGATGTGCTCGGCCGGGTAGCCGAGCAGCAGGGTGCTGCTGTCGCCGGGGCCGGGGATCGAGGTGGCCTGAGGGGCTTTGCCGCTGCCGTAGGGTTCGGCGTTCAGGAAGTAGGGGCCGGACAAGTCGAGCGTGCGCGGAGCCGTCGGGCTCGCGGTGGTGTCGCTGGAGACCTGTTCGATCACGGTCATGTGTGGAGTGTTCGCCAAGGCGGCGGTGAGCTTGGACAGGGCGGTGTCGCCGGGCGTCGGCGGCCAGGAGACGGCGACGGTGGTGCGGCCGCCGGTCCAGGTGTCTGCGCCGGCGGTCAGTGTCAGGATGCTGTCGCCCTTTGCCCATGCCATGGGGGTGACGTAGCAGCCACTGCCGCAGCCGTGCAGGGGGAGTTTGCGCGTGTTTCCGGACGGGTCCGCAGCGACGACCGCCAGCTTGTAGCTCGTGGAAGGCCCGGCGTTGACGACAGCCGCAGCAGCGCCTCCTTCCGGCGAGCCTTGATCGGCTGCTCCGGTTTCGTCGGCACCGGGTGCGGTCAGGTAGACGACGAGTAGGCCGTCGCTGGCTTGGACGTCGATGCCGACTTGCCCGGTCCGCGCGCCGAGGGATTCGACGGGGCCGGATGCCGGAGGCGGCACGGCGAGGTCGCCGGTGCCGGTCTTGGGCGGGGCGAGTGCGGTGAGCGTCGCCGATGCGGCGAGCACCACCGCGAGCACGGCGGCCTCGGCGCGAGCCGACGGGAGGACCAGGCGCTTGGTGTGCAAGCGCCAGCGCGCGGTTGCGGCCAGGCCGGCGGCTACGGCGACCAGTCCGACCTTGACCAGGAGAAGCTGTCCGTAGCCGGTACCGAGCAGGTCGGACAGCGGCACGACGATCAGCGCCGCAGTCACGCCGCTGACCAGAACAGTGGCTAGTAGCACGGCCGCCATGCGGGCGTAGGCGCGCCACAACCGTCGCACCGCCTTGGTGTCGGGGCGGCCGGTGATCGCGAACGCCACTGCGTATGCCAGCGCCCCGAGCCAGAGAGCCACGGACGCCAGGTGTACGAACGTCGTCGCGGCTCCGAGGAAGGACCCGTATTCGTGCGGATGAGCCCGCACCGACTCCGCCCCGACGATGACAGCGAGCGGGATCAGAGCCCAAGCCTGGCGGGTGAGTCCCGCGAGTGATGTGTGTTCGCTGGCCGCTTCGGCGGTCTGCTTCGCAGTCGGCATCCGGCGGCGCAGCAGTGCTGCCAACGCGACAACGGCGAATGCCGCAGCCTCGACGGTGACGATTGCCGCGGGCCGGCTGGCGAATGCGCTGGAACCCATGTGAGCCGCGCCGTGGAGTGCACTGCCGCCGCCGAGTTGAATGGCCAGCAGCCATAGTGCGGCCAACATTCCGGTCAGAGCAGCAGCTGCGACGGCCTGGTCGTAGCGCCGCGAAGTCCTGATGCTGACGCGGGCCCGGGCGGCGAGGCGTGGCGTCACCGCTGAGCCGACGATTGCGGCCAGGGCGGCGAACAGCAGCCAGCGGGCGATGCCGGTGGACAGCGCGCCCGGTGCCTGGACGGTGCGCGGGCTGCTGCTCAGCCCGGCGGCTGCTGGGCCGACGGCGAATCGGTAGGTGCCGGTCACGGCATCGCCGTCGGAGGCGGTGACCTGCCACGTCACCGTGTACACGCCGATGCCGATCGGTGCGGACAGCGCCGCCTGCATCGTGCGGCGATCGGTGCTCAACGTCGGTGTGCCGAGGTGCACGGCGCTGCCGGAGGGCCCGGAGGCGCGCAGTGCCTGGGCCTGGAGTGTGACCGGGCTGTCGAAGGTGAGGACCAGGTCGCTCGGTGAGGTGGCAACGCCGCCGTCGGCGGACGGGGAAGCGAACAGCAATGTGGCGTGCGCGGATGCGGGACTGGCCGTTCCGATCAGCAGGGCCAAGACGAAGGAGGCGAGCACTGCGAGCACACGCCGTCTGTTAGGCGTCTCGCGTATGGCTGCCGGCCCTCCGCTGATCTCCATACCGAACTCCCGTATTCCGTCTCACCTTATTTCCTAAGGAGTATAGGAGTGTGGTTCGACCCGACCGCCGCCAGGGTCGTCAGCCCATGACGCCTCGCCACCTCATCGGGCCGCACGACGTCCGAAGATGGACAGGCGCAGGCTGTTGGTGACGACGGTAACGCTGGAGATGCCCATGGCGGCGCCGGCCAGGATCGGGTCGAGCAGGCCGAACGCGGCCACCGGGATCAGGACCGTGTTGTAGGCAAACGCCCAGAACAGGTTCTGCCAGATCGTCCGGTGTGTGCGCCGGGCCAGGGCGATCGCGGTGACGACACCGGAAAGGCTGCCGCCGAGCAGGGTGATGTCCGAGGACTCGATCGCCACGTCGGTTCCGGTGCCGATGGCGATGCCGAGGTCGGCCTGGACGAGTGCCGGGGCGTCGTTGACGCCGTCGCCGACCATCGCCACTTTCAGGCCCTCGTCCTGTAGGCGGCGTACCTCGGCGGCTTTGTCGGCTGGCAGTACCTCGGCCAGCACCTGATCGATGCCGACCGCCTCCGCGACGGCCTGCGCAGTCCGCCGGTTGTCGCCGGTGATCATCATGGTCTTGATGCCCGATGCGCGCAGAGCGGCGACCGCGTTCCGCGCGTCGTCCTTGACCGTGTCGGCCACCGCGACGACGCCCTTGGCCTGACCGTCCCAGCCGACATAGAACGCGGTGGCAGCCTGGTTCTCGAAGGACTCTGATGCGGTCGCCAGTTCCTCGCCGATCGGCCAGCCAGCCTCGGTGAACATCCGGTCCCGGCCCACCAGCACCTCCCGGCCGCCGACGATGCCGCGCACGCCGTGACCGGCCGTGCTCGTGAACCCGGCGACGAGCAGGATCGCCAGGCCATGCTCGCGGGCCGCATCGACCACGGCCGCGGCGATCGGATGCTCGCTACCGGACTCGACCGCAGCGGCCAGCGCCAGCGTCTGCTCGTGACCGGCGGTGCCGACCAGACGCATCCGGCCGTGGGTGAGCGTGCCGGTCTTGTCGAACACCACCGCGTCAATCTGGCGGGACGCCTCCAAGACTTCCCCGCCCTTGAACAGGACACCGAGCGCGGCGCCCCGGCCGGTACCCACCAGAATCGCGGTCGGCGTAGCCAGCCCCAGCGCACACGGGCACGCGATGATCAGCACCGCGACGGCAGCGATCAACCCGTGCGTCGGCGCGCCCGCGAACAGCGCCCAACCCAGCAGCGTGAGCGCGGCGATCCCGATGACCGCAGGCACGAACACCGCCGAGATCCGGTCGGCCAGCCGCGCGACCGCAGCCTGACCGCCCTGCGCCTCCTCCACCAGGCGCACGATCTGAGCCAGCGCGGTCCCGGCGCCGACCTTGTCCGCGCGGACGACCAGCAGCCCAGAGGCGTTGACCGCGGCGCCGATGACCGTGTCCCCGACGTTCTTGTCCACCGGCACGCTCTCACCGGTCAGCATCGACTCGTCCACCGCCGACGCGCCCTCGATCACGACGCCGTCGGTGGGCACCTTCTCACCCGGCCGCACCACCATCACATCGCCCGGCTGCACATCGGCGATGTCGACGAGGCGTTCCCCGCCGTCGGCGGTACGCAGCCGGGCCTGCTTCGCGCCGAGTTCCAGCAGCGCGGCGATCGCGTGCCCGGCCCGGTTCTTGGCGCGGGCCTCGAAGAACCGACCGGTGACGATCGCGGCCATGATGACGGCGGCGGTGTCGAAGTAGTGGTCGGCGTGCTGGTCTATCGCGATCCGCGCCGCCGAGAACAGGTACGCGGCCAACGTCCCCAGCATCACCAGGGTGTCCATGTTCATCTGCCGGTTGCGGGCCCGAGTCCAGGCGCTGACGAGGATCGGCCAGCCGACGATGAACTGCACCGGCGTCGCCAGCGCCCACGCCACATCCGAGGCCCACGGCTGATGCGTGTGGAACACCGACAGGTACAGCACCACGGCCGCCAGCGGCCAGGCGACGACCGGGCGCCAGCGCCACAGCCGGACCTCGGCGTCCCGCTCGGATTGCTGGACCGACACCGTCTCGGCCGGGGCCGCGATGTCCAGCGGCGCAAGCCCGTAGCCGATGCCGGTGACCGCCGCGACGAGTTGCTCGGCCGAGGCCGGCTCGCCGGCGGTGACGACGGTGGCCTGGGCGGTGGCGAAGTTGACGTGTGCCTCTGCGACTCCGGGCTGGCGACCGAGCACCTTCTGCACGCGTGCCGCGCAGGAGGCGCAGGTCATGCCTTCTACCGCGAAGTGCAGCCGGTCCGCCGCAGGATCGGTGTCTTGCACGGCGGCGGCGTTCATGACGCGCCGCAGGTCACGGTTCCGGCGATGTCGTAACCGGCGCCCTCGATAGCGGCGTCGATGTCGGCTTGCGTCGCCGGGGCGTCGAAGCGCACCACGACGGTGCGGGAGGCGATGTCGACGACCGCCGATGCCACGCCTTCCAGCGGGCCGACGGCGCCTTCGATGGTGTTCTTGCAGGTGTCGCAGGTGATTTCGGGCACCGACAGAACGACGCTCTGGGACATGATGCTGCCCTTTCGTTCGATTTGACGTTCTGTCTTCGACGCTAGAACCTTGACCCGGGGGCAAGGTCAAGGGAAGGCCGGAAGATGTTCACGATCGGGCAGGTCGCGGCGGCTACCGAGCTGTCGCCGAAGGCGATCCGGCTGTACGAGGCCGACGAGCTCATCGCCCCGGAACGCACCGAGGCCGGCTACCGCCTCTACCGCGACGAAGACCTGGCGGTGCTGCACTTCGTCCGGCAAGCGCGCGTCCTCGGCCTGGGTCTGGCCGACATCAAGGCGATCCTGAATCTGCAGCGCGGCGGACAACAGCCTTGCGACCTGGTCATGGGCATCCTCGACGAGCGGATCGCCGCGATCGACCGGACGATGGCCGACCTACAGGCGCTGCGCACCGCCCTGGCCGGAGCACGTGCTGACGCCGAGCAGGCCACGCTCGACGGTGAGGATGCCGTGATCTGCCGCATCATCGAGCACGCCGCGCCGCCGACCACGTGACCTCGTGTCGCTTCGGCGAACGCTCGTGAACGATTCGAAGCGACGCCACCAGGCCCAACCACCGCTTCGCGCCGCGGCTTGACCGCACCACCAGCAGTCACCAGTCACGGCGGTGAGGTCCTCGCTCGTCCCTGTTCGGCGTCGGATTCGTGACGTGGCTCCAGTACCAGTCGCTCTACAACATCGGCGCGCACAACATCAAGAACGGGATCATTCCGGCCCCGACGCGCTGCGCAACGCCGTCGAGGACTACCACTTTGTCGTTCCCATGCTGTGGTACGGCCTCATCGCCGTACTGATCCTCACCCGCTGGTGGAGCTACTGGAGCACCCTCCTCTAGCGCCACGCCGTTCAGCGCCACCTGGTCACGGCGACCACGATCAGCGCCATCCCGCCGACCTGTCCGAAGAAGTGATGCGGGTCCCAGGAGAACAGCTCGTGCCCGCTGAAGTTGGCGATCTCCGTGGCGATGAACAGTGCGATCCCGGCTGGCAGCGTCACGGCCATCACGGCCTTGTCGGCCCTGCTCATCGCTGAGCCCCGGCGGCGTAGATCGCGACGGGGCAGCCGGTGTGGTGGCGGTGTGGGCATCACGTGCTCCTCGTTGTGTCGATCGATCGGTGGTTGTGCGGGTCGTTGTACCTATGCCTATACTCCGAAGGAGATTAGGAGTTGGTCCGCGTGAGGAATCATCGCGCGGCTACTGGGCCGGGGCAACCCCCGCCGGCCGGGGCACGATCTGCGAGACGAGGACTGCACCGATGGGCAATCTGCTGTTCGGCACGACGCTGCTGGCGTCGTTCTTCGGCGGGGTGGTGGCGTTGCTGGCGCCGTGCTGCGTGTCGGTGATGCTGCCGGCGTACCTGGCCACCGGGTTCCGCACCCGCGGTCGGGTGGTCGCGGCGACGCTGGCGTTCACCGGCGGTCTGGCCACGGTGATCGTGCCGATCGGGCTGGGTGCGGCGGCGGTCTCGGCGATGATCAGCCGGGATCACTTCACCGTGTACCTGGTGATGGGCGCCGTGATGTTCGCGATGGGCGCGGCGATGCTGTTCGGGATCAAGGTGAAGCTGCCGATGATCTCCGGCGGTCCCGGCCGGAGCGGGTTCGGGGCCGCTTACCTGCTCGGAGCGTTCTCGGGTGTCGCCTCGGCCTGCTGTGCCCCGGTGCTGGCTGGGGTCGTGGTGTTGGCCGGGGCGTCCGGATCGTTCCCGGCGGCGTTGACCGTCGGTCTTGTCTACGTGCTCGGCATGGTGGCGCCGCTGCTGGTCATCGCATTGGCCTGGGAACGCGGGAACAGGCGCTGGGCGAAGGTCCTGCAGGGCCGTTCGATCACCGTGCCGGGCACCTCTCGACGGCTGCCGATCGGCGAGCTGCTGGCCGGGATCCTGCTGATGGCCATCGGCGTCATCACCGTCGTGATCGCCGCTACCGGCCCTGACATGCCGACGACTGGCTGGCGCATCACGCTGTCGGCCGACCTCCAGCACTGGGCCGCCGTCACCACCCGCCACCTGTCCTTCGTCCCCGGCTGGGTAGTCGCCGCGGTCGGGGCCGCCGCGGTCGCGCTGCTTCTACGTCGAGCCCTTCGAACCGTGCATAGCGATCCCGACGACGACGCGGCGAAAGCCGAAGTCATCTCAAACGACTGCTGCGCCACCGGCACCTCCGCTACCACGACCACCCCCGTATTGATGATGGAGACCACTGATGGCCGCTGACCGTTCCAAGGGCACCACCACGGCCGCTCGCAAGCCCAACCGGCCCACGAACGCGGCACGCGAGCGCGCCAAGGCAGTCCAGGACGCCAAGCGCCGCAACATCCGCAACACCGTGATCAGCGTCGCGGTCGCTGCCGCTGTCGGCGCGGGCCTGTACGGGATCTTCCAGCACGGCAACAGCTCCAAGGCTGCGGCCTACACGGTTGGCAGTCCGGGTATCGGAGCCGCAGCGCCATCCTTCGACCTGCCCTCCTCCGCCGGCGGCGATCTGTCGCTGGCGTCGTTGAAGGGCAAGACGGTGCTGCTGTACTTCCAGGAGGGCCTGACCTGTCAGCCGTGCTGGGACCAGATGAGCGACCTGGAGAAGAACGCCGCCGCGGTCAAGGCCGCCGGCGTCGACCAGGTCGTGTCCGTCACCTCCGACCCGGTCGCCCAGATCACGCAGAAGACCTCTGACATGCACCTGGCCACCCCGGTGCTGTCCGACCCGGATCTGGCCGTCTCCAAGCAGTACAGCGCGAACAACTACGGCATGATGGGCGCCTCCCGCGACGGCCACACCTTCGTCCTGGTCGGGCCGGACGGCACCATCCGCTGGCGCGCCGACTATGGCGGCGCCCCCGACTACACGATGTTCGTGCCGACCAGCCAGCTGCTGGCCGATCTGAAGGCCGGCGAGAAGTGACGACCGCGATCACGCTGCTCACGCAGGCCGACTGCGCGATGTGCGACCAGGCGAAGGCTGTCCTGGCCAAGGTCGCCGCCGAGCATCCGATCGCTGTGGACGAGATCGACCTCGGCTCCGAGCACGGGCGCGAACTCGCCCTGACCGCCGGGGTCATGTTTGCCCCCGGCGTCCTGATCAACGGCGAACCGTTCTCCTACGGCCGCCTGTCAGAACGCAAGCTGCGCGCCAGGCTCACCCGAGCCGGCAGCACGAAATAAGGAGAGACACCGTGGACAAGCTCTTGTACGTCCTGCCCGCACTGGCCTGCCCGATCGGCATGGGCGTGATGATGTTCCTGATGATGCGGCCCGGCAAGAACAGCCAGAGCGCGCAGCCCGCCGCGTCGACGCAGCCGTCGGGCGAGACCGCGGCCGAGCTGGCACAGCTGCGCACCGTCGTCGCCGACCTACGCGACCAAGTCCAGAGGTCCGGCATCCGGCGCGGAGACGAGATCCCGGCCCAGGACGCGCGGTGAGCACGCCGGGCTATCTGTTCCCGCTGGGCGCCACCGCCGCTGCGGCGGGCGTGACCTACCTGTCGTGCGTGCGCCCGATGCTCCGCGGAAGGGGCTGCGCCGCTGGTGGCCCAGACGAGGCGGGCACATCGCAGTGCTCGACGAACAGCCCTGAAGACGCCGAAGAAGTCGACGCCGAGATACGCCGCCTCGCCGAGGAAGTCCAGCTGCTGCGGCACGAACTGGACCTCCGGGCCGACCTGGACGTTGGCAACCTCGAATGCCGTTGACGAGCCAAGGAAGGAGTAACGAGCTGGAGAAATACCATGTCCCGGACGCTCCGGGACATCCATTCTCTCGATGCGGACCGGATCCGAGGGTAACCATCGCTTGAAGACCCTGCTCTTTGAGTCGAGCATTGGCCTGGTGGCGGACAACCCGGAGTCGAAAGCGTAATGCAATAAAAAACGCGCTGAAGGTAAGCGCTATGCCACGGCGATGCCGTGCCCAACCCGGCGCCGCGTTGACGGCCTACATGTCATGCTACACACCGGCAGTCTTTGTCAGGCGCCAGCGGAGGCCTGACGGTTCGATCGGGCGCACACTGGCGCAACAGGGACATTCATTCGCTCGTAAGAGGAGGTGCCGGATGAGGGAGCTGATCTACCTGTCCGACGCCAAGGTCCAGCAGTTCCTCGACACCGACCACGGACGCCGCAGGCGACGACGCATCAACCAGGTAGGAGCAACCGCACCTATGGGCCTGGGTGGTTTGCAGGTCAGTCTGGCTGAAGGTGCCACCGAACAGCATCCTGGTCTGGCCGACGTCATCCGGTACCTGGAGCACGCCAAGCCGCCGCTCAACTCGTTCGAAGACACCGGGCTGAGGCCCGGCCAGTGGATCCGGTTCGTCGCGGCCATGAGCTACCAGGTGTTCAGTTTCACCCCGGACTTCTCGGACCGGCGACCGCAAGCGGCCGTCCCCATGCCGCCCACGCTGCTGTTCTGGAACCCCCAGCCAGTGGTCACTAGAATGCCCACCCGGCAGTGGCCTACACGGCTGCTGCTGCATGGGAGCCCGCAGCACCTGACAGGTGGCCGGCCGTCCGCTGCCGAGCCGGACGATGCGAGTGTGATCAAATCCGGCACGGACCCGATGACGGTCGTTGCCTTCCTCCGAGCTCTGGCACATGAAGAGGTCTCGTTCTCTTTCGCGGAGCGGCTTGGGCGTCTTCTGTCCAGGCTGGACGATCGCTATCCCGCGGAGATCGCCGCCCCAGTGGCAGGGTATGCGCGCGTAACAGCTGTCGTCCGTACCTTCCCTGAAGGCGAAGGGTCTGACAACGCCGAGCAGGCCACAGTCGTCGTGGCTACTCCGCTGCTAGTGGAGTTCGCCCGGTAAAACGATTCGTAGCGCTTCGAGTACGTAACCGGAGTAGGGACGACCTACCAGGCGGAAGTCGACTACAGCGGGCTTCAGTTCTAACTCCCATGGGCAGAGGAGCTTCACGTAGGCAACGGTCATAGAGGCACGGGGCCTCTTTCGGCTGAATGATAGATACAGCCTCATCCACGAGCATGATGGACAGCTGACAGTGCACTGCTCTTTCGCGCGGTCTCGGACCGCGCGACATCGATCATCCGAGTCAGAGTGGCGGCGTCGACCCGGCCGATAAAGCGATCGGCGATGTGCCCCGTGGCGTCGACCACGAGCGTGCTCGGCACCGCATCCACGGGGACGTAGGCTGCCAGCGCCGCGGTGAGTGAGCCGTTGGGGTCGGCCAAACTCGGGTAGGCGATGCCGTATTCGTGCTCGAAGGCCAACGCTGCCTGATCGGTGTCGTGCGTGTCGATGCCCCAGAACCTCACGCCCTGCGCGGCTGGTGCGGCCGAGATCTGGCTCAGAACCGGCGCTTCTTCGCGGCACGGACCGCACCATGAACCCCAGATGTTGACCACCAACACCTCACCTCCCGCCGTGATCGTTGCCGGTCCAGCGCCGACCTGACTGCCGCTCAGTGCCGGCAGCGACGGGCGCTGACCCGCCGGTGCCGCTGCGATGAACCCGGCTCGAAGCGGTATGGCCTGGGGCGTCGAGGGACGCGATCCGGGATCCCACTGCCACAGCACCAGAGCTGCGATCGCGGCGAGGGCCGCCGCGAGAGTCCAGGTTCTGATCCGACGGCGCCGGCCGCCGGCTACGACGTCCACGTCAGCCCAGCTCGACGATCTGCTGCACGACCGGCTGCAGATCGGCGTACCGCGTCTGGCCGAAGAACTCCGCGGCGATCCGGCCCTTCGCGTCCAGCACGTAGGTCGTGGGTGTGGCGATCGGGATCCAGGGCCGGAAGCCGAGCATTGCCGTCCCGTCCCCGTCGAAGATCGACGGGTAGGTGATGCCGTACTCGCGCTCGAAAGTCGCCCCGGCCCCGATGTTGTCGCGGATGTCGACGCCGACGAAGCGCACGCCTTCAGCCGTCGTCTCCGCCGACAACCGGGCCAGATCCGGCGCCTCGGCTCGACACGGGTCGCACCACGAACCCCACACGTTGATCACCACGACGCGCCCGCGCAGGGTCGCGATGTCCAGGTGGTCGCCGGTTAGCGTGGATCCGGCCAGAGCCGGCGTCACGGTCCGCTTCGCCATGGCCAACACCCGGCCGTACACCGGCACTCCTGTGGATTTCGACCCACTCGCGAGCAGATCACGACCGAACAACACGGCAGCCGCGACGACAGCGAGCGCGAGCACGCCGGCTAGCAGCCTGCGGGGCCGCCGTCGCGGACTTACGGATCCGGGCTCCGTCGCGCTCGCGGCGTTGGCTTCCCGCGTTGTGCTGTCACCGCTCATGCGAGCCTCCTCTACACCCCACCTATATTCCTAAGGACTATAGGAGATAGGGTCGGCGTCAGCCGCACCGACCCCTGTCGGCGGCATCGAGGGCAAGGAGGACCAGGGCACTGTGAGCGCAGAAACCCCAGGCGCGAGGCCGATATGCCAACGTCCAGGAGTTGGGCGGTGAGCGACCCGGGACAGGTGGCCGCGAGCGGCCCGCTCCTGGTGGCCATACCGCTGGCGCTGGCCGCCGGTGCGATCACGTTCGCCTCGCCGTGCTGCCTTCCGCTGGTGCCGGGCTACCTGTCGTACCTCACCGGGACCACGACGCCCGACGGCGAGTTCCAGCCAGCGAACGGAGCCGTGGCCGCGCGGCGGATGCGGTGTCGCGCAGTGGCCGGCGCGCTGTTGTTCACGGCCGGATTCTCCGCACTGTTCGCCAGCTACGGCGCGGCGTTCGGCGGCTTCGGCGCGACCCTTCTGGCGCACCAGCGCGGGCTCACGCAGGTGCTCGGTGGGTTCACGATCCTGCTGGGGCTGCTGTTCGTCGGGGCACTGAACCGGATCCCCTTCACCATGCGCAGCCTGAAGCCCTCCTACAGCCCCCGGGCCGGACTGGTCGGTGCGCCGCTGCTCGGCGTGATGTTCGGCCTGGGCTGGACTCCGTGTATCGGTCCGACCCTGGCCGCGGTGCTGGCGCTGTCCGCCGACTCCGGCACCGCCGGGCGCGGCGCCCTCCTGGCCGCGGTGTACGGCATGGGCATCGGCGTCCCGTTCGTGATCCTGGCCGCTGCTGCGGGCACGGCGATGGGGCGTGCGACGTTCCTGCGCCGTCACGTCCGCGCGATCAACCGCGTCGGCGGCGTGCTGCTCATCGTGCTGGGTCTGATGCAGGTCACCGGCGTCTGGACACACCTGATGAACGAAGCCCGGACCTGGGTCTCAGGCTACGAACTACCGCTGTGACCGAGCATCGGGCAGGTGTGGGCATTCAGCGGGCAGTAGTTCATGCTGGCCACCGCGACCGCGGGCTCGGCCGCCAAGACGAACGGCACCACGATCAGCGCCAGCGCCGCGACGAGCCCGAGCCGCGAACCCCAGCGGGGCAGCGGACGCCGTCCGTCGATCAGGCGGCGGATGCGGTCGCCGACGTCGCCGCCGGCGGCCAGCGCCGCGACCGGGGCGACCGGGGCACCGGCTCCGGCCATCGACAGCAGCGCCTCGGCCAGCGTGAGCTCGTCAGTACTCGCACACGCGGCGTCGTCGGCGGCCAACTCCACCAGGCGGCGGGTCTCGGACTCCGCGGTGGCGAACAGCGTGATCCGCGGGAAGGCGGCGGCCAGCGCGTCGGCGAAGGCCAGCGCCAGGTGATGGCGGCCGCGCACGTGCGCGCGCTCGTGGGCGATCACCGCCGCCAGCTCGCCCGGCCCCAGCTTCGCCAGCGCCGCCGAGGTCAGCACGATGCGATGCCCGCGCCCGGGCAGGCAGTACGCGGCCGGACGGTCATCGGGGACCACCGACACGCCGGTGTCGCCGTGCGCCACGCCGACCAGGGCCAAAGCTCGCCGGTGCCGGGTACGTTCCGTCCGGGCCGAGATCACGCTCCCGCCCAGGCGCCACGCCATCCGCGTGGCTACTGCCAACGCGAGTACGGCGCCGGTAGCGCTGACCGCCGCCCCGCCCGGTGTGGCGTACTGCGTCTGCAGCGCCACCCCGCATGCCTTCAACAATGTGGCGAGGCTCCCGCTGATCCGAATCGTCGGCACCGCCAGTGCCAGTCCGGCCAGCAGCACCGAGGCCACCACCGCCGCGCACAGTGCCTGCCAGGCGGCGATCGCCAGGCGCGGCGCGCGGGTGGTCCACGCCGCGCGGGTCATCACGCGCGGCCCGGCGACCGCGAGCACTGCGGCGTAGGCGGCGAGTATCAGGGCGATCTTCACAAGGCTCCGCCGCTCTGGGCCTCGAAAGTCTTGGCGGCGGCCAGCGCGGTGCGCAGCTCCTCGGCCTCGGCCGGGTCCATCTGCTCGACCAGCTTGACCAGGGTCGCGGTGCGGTTCGCGCCGGACTCGAAGACCTGGTCGATCAGGGAGGCGGCGTAGTCCTCGCGGGAGTGCACGGCGCTGTAGCGGAACGCCCGGCCGTCGCGGGCCCGGGTCAGCCAGCCCTTCCGGTGCAGGATCTCCA
The DNA here is from genome assembly GCF_015356825.1 of Catenulispora rubra. GTDB lineage: Bacteria > Actinomycetota > Actinomycetes > Streptomycetales > Catenulisporaceae > Catenulispora > Catenulispora rubra. The sequence continues at coordinate 18,443 of NZ_JAACYW010000205.1, forward strand.
TGACCGTCTGCACCGAGTTGTAGGCGATCGGCCGCTGGCCGTTGATGGCGTCGCGGACCTCCCGGACCAGTACCGGGCCGTCGGCGGACCAGACGAAGTCCATGATCTCGGACTCCAGCTCGCCGAAGCCGCGTACTGTCTCACCGAGCGCCATCCCACCACCTCCGCATGTCCTAACCAACTTAGAACTACGGTCACGATAGCGCGGCGTTCAAGATCGCTGGAAGTCGTCGCAGGCCGTGGCTCGGGCGCCCGGACTGCGGGCGGGTGTTGGCGGACCGGCCCTCGTGCCGTATTCTCCCAAACTACTTAGGTGGATTGGGGACCGGTCCGCCGCGACCCCGAGGAGTCTCTATGACCCGTCGTCGATCCCGGGCGATACCGCTGGCGGCGCTCGCCGTCACCGTCTTCGGAATCGCCGCGTGCTCATCGGCCAAGTCGACTCCCACCGCGGCGGCCGGCGGTGCGGGCACGGGTCCGGTGCGGATCTCGGTGCAGATCGCGCACCACAAGGTCAGCCCGGCCGACGCGGTCCACGACGTCCACCTCGGCGACCAGGTCGTGCTCACCGTGACCAGCGACGCCGACGACGAGGTGCACCTGCACGGCTACGACAAGGAGATCGAGATCGCCGCCGGCAAGCCCGGGACCATCGACTTCACCGCGAACCTGCCGGGGATCTTCGAGGTCGAGACGCACAAGTCGAACCTGCAGCTGCTGCAGATCGAAGTGAAGTGAGCCCGGCGATGCCGACGGACATGACCCCGTCGAACGTCGTCATCCTGGCCCACGGTGTCGGTGGACGCCGGGACCTGCCGATCCCGTTCAACTCGGTCCTGGTCGGGGGAGGGCTCGCCGTGGCGGTGTCCTTCGCGGCGCTGCTGGTGCTGTGGCCGACGCCGAAGCTGCGCGGCGCGCGGGCCGGGAGGGCGTTGCCGGGCTGGGTCACGATGGCCGTCGACGCCCCGGAGACCCGGTGGCTGCTGCGAGCACTGGGGCTGCTGCTCGGCGGGTTCACCGCGGTCGCGGCGCTGTTCGGCCGCGTCGACGACCTCAACCCGACGGCCACTTTCGTCTTCGTCGTGTTCTGGGTCGGGCTGGTGCCCGCCTCGCTGCTGCTCGGCCCGATCTGGCGACTACTCAACCCGCTGCGTACGGTGCACCTGGCGATCTCCGCTGTGCTGCGTCGCGACCCGGATCAAGGGTTCGTCGAGCTTCCGGCGGGCGTCGGCTACTACCCGGCCGCGGTGGGGCTGCTGGCGTTCACCTGGCTGGAGCTGGCCGGTCCGAACCGCGACGATCCGCGCGTGCTCGCGCTGTGGTTCGGCATCTACGGCATGGTCCACGTGGGCGCGGCGACCGTGTTCGGCTCGGGCTGGTTCGACCGCTGCGATGCCTTTGAGGCCTATTCGACGCTGATCGGACGCCTGGCCCCGATCGGCAGGCGCGACGACGGCCAGATCGTGGTGCGCAACCCGCTGGACGGCCTGGCCTCGCTGGAGGCCGCGCCGGGTTTGGTGGCGATCGTCTCGGTGATGCTCGGCTCGACCGCCTTCGACGGCGCCTCGGCCTCCCCGGCCTGGGCCTCGCACGTCCAATCCGGGCCGCTCGGCGTGACCTGGGCGAACACGCTCGGCCTGGTCGTGGTGGTGGCGTTCGTCGCGGCCAGCTTCAGCGCGGTCATGTATCTGTCGACCCGGCTGGCCGGGACCGGCGATGTGCCTGCGGGCGCGGCGGCCGGACGGTTCGCGCACTCGCTGATCCCCATCGCAGCTGGCTACGTGATCGCGCACTACTTCTCGCTGTTGGTGTTCAACGGCCAGCAGGCCGTCATCCTGGCATCCGACCCGCTGGTCCACGGCGCGAACCTGTTCGGCACCGCCGGGCACGTCGTCGACTACCGTCTGATCAGCCTGAGTACCATCTCCCTGGTCCAGGTCGCCGGCGTGGTGATCGGCCACATCGTCGGCACCGTCTCCGCGCACGACCGGGCCGCCGAGCTGTTCCCCAAGTCCCTCGTCCGCAGCCAGCTGCCGCTACTGGCCCTCATGGTCGGCTACACCCTCGGCGGCCTGGCACTGCTGTTCTCCGCCTGAGCCGCACCCGGCGTAGCCGGAACCACCACCCATCGACTAATCTTCTTAGGAGATTAGGTATCCGGCCGCTGAGCCCACGCGGCCTCGCCGTAAGGAGCAGGCATGGCCACCGGGAAGAACACCAGCAGCAAGGCCAAGAGCGCCGCCGCCGCACGCGAACGCGTGGCCGCCGCGCAGGCCGAGGCGAAGCGCAAGGCC
>NZ_JAACYW010000206.1 GCF_015356825.1 Catenulispora rubra
CTTCCCGCCCCCGCCGAACCTGGTCCCGCCGCGCGATCGCCTCGTCGAGGGCGCGATGCCGTTCCTCGAACCGGGCGAGACCGTCTACTACGGCTTCATCCTCAAGCTCGACGACACCATCCCGGAGACCCCGCGCGAGCTGGCGATCGCCATCGAGGGGCAGCACCGGGTGCTCGGCGGCGTCACCCGTGCCGACAAGAAGCTCAACAAGGGGCTGAAGTGGGCCCTCAATCCGCTCGACGCGATGAACGAGCGCCTGGCCGAGAAGGGCACCGAGGCCCTCAGCCGCAAGCTCGCCGGGCCCGTCTTCCTCGGCGGGTGGGACAGCACGGCCGGGTGGTTCATCCGCTACTCGCGCGCCACCCGCGAGGACTACGGCCCCGGCTCCTGGGGCGTCCTCACCGACCGGCGCTACCTCATCTTCCGCGCCGGACGCGCCGGCGGCTCCTCGATGCGCCTGGTCCACGGCGTGCCGCGCACCGCCATCGCAGGCGTGCGCACCGAGGGCACCAAGGACGCCGCACTCCACGGCCGCACCCCGCGCGCCGAGCTCCACTTCACCGACGGCTCGATGGTCGCGACCATGATGCCGACCAAGCAGGCCCAGCAGGTCGCCGCGATCCTCGCCGTCCAGCAGCAGCACCAGCAATATCCCCAGCAACCGGGCTACTGAGCACGCAAAAAGACCGGGCCGCGGCGCGCCGCAAAGCGCCGCGGCCCAGCGAAAACGAACGCCACACACGTCGTCAGTTCCAGACGATGTCCTTCTTCATGGCCACAGCGGTCACCTCCCTTCGCCCCGTCCGAACGGAGACGGACCCACTCGACCACCGCGCCGATCACCGCGCTTGAGTAATCGGTACTCAATAGCCACTCGCCCCAAGCACTACACCCCGAGCGCGTCAGCCAACTCCGCGCGGCCCACACCGCGTCCACGCGGCAGCCCTCTGCCAGTGCCTGGAACTGGTGGTCCCACATGCGGCGATCGCCCAGGCCGCCGTGCGTCAGCACCACGGCCGGGCCGGCGCCTGCTTCGTCATAAGCCAGCCGGACGCCGTTGCTCATCGTGAAGGGCATGGCGCCACGGTACCGCCCGAACTTCGCGCGCCGCCTGCTCGCGCGCGGGCATCTGGGCCAGGCCCCAGGCCGCGCACCGAGGTGGTTTGGCAGGCTCTCCACCGATGGACTCCACCGACAACTTTTCTTGTCTTGACAAAACTTCTTGTCGGCGGGATGCTGGACCCATGCTCGACGTAGCCGTTATCGAGGAACCCGCCGCAGCCGAGGCCTCCCTGGACCCGATCCGGTCCCGGATCCTGGCCGCCCTGGCCGAGCCGGGTTCGGCCGCCATGCTGGCCGGCCGGCTGGGGCTGCCCCGGCAGAAGGTCAACTACCACCTGAAGGAGCTCGAGCGGCACGACCTGGTCGAGCTCGTCGAGGAGCGCCGCAAGGGCAACGTCACCGAGCGCGTGTACCGCGCCACCGCGGCCTCGTACGTGATCTCCCCCTTGACGATGGCCGCCGTGAGCCCGGATCCCGACCGGGCCCCGGACCGGCTGTCCGCGCGCTGGCTGCTGGCGTTGGGCTCGCGCCTGATCCAGGAGGTCGGCACGCTGCTCACCGGCTCGGCGCGGGCCGGGAAGCCGGTCGCCACGTTCGCGGTGGACGCGCAGGTGCGCTTCGCCTCCGCGGCCGACCGCGCGGCGTTCGCCGAGGAGCTGACGCAGGCGGTGACCGGCCTGGTCAGCCGCTACCACGACGAGCACGCCCCGCGCGGCCGGGACCACCGCCTGGTCGTCGGACTGCACCCGATCCCGACGGCCAAGCCCGACGCCCATGACAGCCCGGACAGCAACCCGGACAGCAGCCCGGAGTCCGGCACCACCCCGCACGGACCACAGCCGGCTGCCGAGAACACCCGACTACCCGAACCTGAAGCAGGACCTGAAGCAGGACAGGAGGATCCGCGATGACCCACCCCTTCGAGATCGCCCTCGAAACCACCCTGCCGGCCACCCCCGAGCAGGTCTGGGAGGCGATCGCCACCGGACCGGGAGTCGACTCCTGGTTCATGGGCCGCAACGAGATCGAGGCCCGCGAAGGCGGCACCGCCTCGATGGACACCGGCGGCCACCGCGAGGAGTCCCTGATCACCGCCTACGACCCCGGCAAGCGCCTGGCCGTGCGCACCTCCCCCGGCGCCGACGGCCGGTTCATGGCCTTCGAGTACCTGATCGAGGGCCGGGAAGGCGGCAGCACCGTGCTGCGCGTCGTGCACAGCGGCCTGCTCGGCGACGACTGGCAGGACGAGTACGACGCCCTGCGCCGCGGCTGGCCCTTCCACCTCCACACCCTGCACGAGTACCTGGCGCACTTCCCCGGCCGTACCGCGGTCCCGGTCTTCGGCATGGCGCCGGCCGCCGACCGCACGCCCGAGCAGGTTCAGGCGCAACTCGCCGAAGCGCTCGCGCTGACCGCCCCGATCACCACCGGGTCCCGGGCCCACGGCGGGCCGGACGGCCTGCCGGTCCTCGACGGCGAAGTGGTCTGGGCTGACAGCGAACGCTTCGCCCTCCGCAGCGCCGACGCCCTCTACACGTTCCACCACGGCTCAGGCCTGGCCCTGATGTTCCACCACCTGTTCGCCCCGGCCGGCGACCCGGCCGAGGCCGAGAAGTCCTGGCAGCAGTGGCTGTCCGACACCATCCAGAACCCCGTTCAAGACACGATTCAAGAAACCAACCAAGGAGCCTGACATGCGTACCCTGATCAGCACCGCCTTCATCTCCCTCGACGGCGTCGTGGAGGACCCCGGCGGCCAGAGCGACTACCGGAACGCCGGCTGGACCTTCAAGCAGGTCGACTTCGTCCCCGAGGCCTACGCCATCAAGGGCTCCGAGCAGATGGAGTCCACCGCGATCCTCATGGGCCGCAACAGCTACGAGCTCTTCAGCCCGGTGTGGCCGGGCATGCAGGAGTTCGGGCACTACAAGGGCCTGCCGAAGTACGTCGTCTCGACCACGCTGACCGAGGACGACCTGGTCGACGACTGGGGCCCGACCACCATCCTGCGCTCGCTGGACGAGGTCGCCGCGCTGAAGCAGACCGAGGGCGGCCCGATCATCGTCCACGGCAGCGTCGAGCTCAACCACGCTCTCTCCGACGCCGGCCTGATCGACCAGTACAACCTGCTGGTGTTCCCGCTGCTGCTCGGCGCCGGACAGCGCCTGTTCAGCGGCACCGACAAGAACGCCCAGAAGCTGAAGCTGGTCGACAGCGAGGTCTACAGCAACGGCATCCAGAAGAACGTCTTCGAGGTGGTCCGCTGAGGACTGGGACCGCCGACCGCCGCGCGCACGCCGGCTTCGCGGCCTTCAGCAACACGGCTTCAGCCAGATCAGCCCCCTGTCACGACGGCAGGGGGCTGATCAGCTCACCGGCGCTTCCAAAGCGGTGTCCAGGGCGAGTCGCGCGGCGCCGACCGCGACCGCGTCGGCCCCGGCGGGGGTCAGCGACACCTGCACGTCCTGCCACGCCGGATCGGGCAGGTGTTCGGCGATCTGCTCGGCGACCGCGCTCAGGTAGACCTCCGGCGCGGCGAAGATCTGGTGCCCGCCAAGGAGAATCCGGTCGATGTCGAGCAACCGGACGAGATTCGCCGCGCCGAGACCGAGCCAGCGGGCGGCGGTGTGCGGGTCGCCGTCGGCGAGCGCGGCCAGGCACAACGCCTCCAGGCAACCGCGGGAGCCGCAGGTGCAGACCGGACCGTAGGCCTGGACGACCTGGTGGCCGAACTCTCCGGCGTTGGTCCGCGTCCCCCGATAGATGGCGCCGTTCAACTGCAATCCGGCGCCGAGACCGTCGGCGAGGTGCAGGTACGCGGTGTTGCCGGGCCCCGGCGCGGGTGCGGCCAGCGCGGCGGTGTTGGTGTCCTTGTCGAGCAGCACGGTCGTCGAGGCGGCCGTCGGCAGATCCAGCAACGCGGTGATGACGTCGCACAACGGATACCCGTCCCAGCCGGGCAGTCCAGCGGGCCGGTGCAGCATCCCGGTCTCGTAGTCCAGCGGCCCGCGGCAGCCGATACCGACGCCGAGAACCCGCCCGCCGCCCGGAGCCGTTCGGATGAGGTCCTGCACCCGCTCGGCGAGCCCGGCGGCCACCCGCTCGGGTGTCCCGCTCGCCAGGCCGAACATCAGGGACTCCCGCCGTCGCCGCTGCCCGGCCAGGTCCACGAGCAGGATCGTGCTGTGCCGGCGGTCCAGTTCGACGCCGATGGTGTACGCGGCCTCGGGACGTACGGCCAGCAGCGTGCGCGGCTTGCCGCCGGTGGACTCGGCGCGGCCGGTCTCCACGATCAGGCCCTCGTCCAGCAGCCGAGCGGTGATCTTGCTGATCGCCTGGGGCGTGAGCCCGGTCTCGGCGGCGAGCTGGACGCGGCTGCTGCCGGTCCCGGCCCCGCCTCCGCTCCCGATCCCAGCCCCGCTCCCGCTCTCGCTGCCCTCCCCGGCGGCAGCAGCGCCGGCGTCAGCACGCAGCAGGCGCAGCACCAGCGCGGTGTTGTGATCGCGCAACCCCGCGAGGTTGGTCCCGGTCTGCCGTCTGTCCATGCGTCCCATTGTGCGACCCCGTTTTGCACTTTGCCAACAGTGTTGCTTAACTCACCCCATGAGCGCTGCCGAGACTCCCCTGCGCGTCGGCCTGATCGGCTACGGCCTGGCCGGGCGCGCCTTCCACGCCCCCCTCATCGCTACCACGCCCGGCCTGACGCTGCGGAACGTGGTGACCGCCAACCCCGAACGGCGCGAGCAGCTGCGCCGCGACCACCCGGAGGCGCAGGCCGTCGCCAGCGTCGACGAACTCCTGGCCGATCCCTCGGCCCTCGACCTGGTCGTCGTCGCCTCCCCCAACGACACGCACAGCCCCTCCGCCCGCGCCGCGCTGGAGGCGGGCCTGCCGGTCGTCGTCGACAAGCCCCTGGCTCCCACCGCCGCCGAGGCCCGCGCCCTGATCGAGCTCGCCGAGGCGCGCGGCCTGATGCTGACCGTCTTCCAGAACCGGCGCTGGGACAGCGACTTCCGCACCGCGAAGCACCTGATCGCCGACGGCAAGCTCGGCAGCGTGCACCGTTACGAGTCGCGCTTCGAGCGCTGGCGTCCGCAGGTCGCGACCGGCTGGCGCGAGTCCGCGGATCCGGCCAAGGCCGGCGGCGTCCTCAACGACCTCGGCAGCCACCTGGTCGACCAGGCGCTGCACCTGTTCGGCCCGGCCGCCCACGTCTACGCCGAGGTCGACACCCGCCGCGCCGGCGCGGCCGTCGACGACGACGCCTTCATCGCGCTGACCCACGAAAACGGCGTCCACTCGCACCTGTGGATGAGCGCCGTGTGCGCCCAGCCGGGCCCGCGCCTGCGCATCCTCGGCGATCAGAGTGCTTACACGGTCCAGGGCCTGGACCCCCAGGAGGCGGCACTGCGCGCCGGCGAGCGCCCCGGCCCCGGCTGGGGCGAACCGGCCGAGGACGAATGGGGCCTGCTCGGCACGACCGAGGAAGCGCACCGTTACCCGTCGCTGCCCGGCGACTACCCGGCCTTCTACGCCGGGGTCGTATCAGCACTGCGCGACGGCGCACCGGCCCCGGTCGACCCCCGCGACTCCCTCGGCGCGCTCGAAGTACTGGAACTGGCCCGGCGCTCGGCCGCGGAGGGCAAGACCCTGTAACGTCCCCATCACCAGAGATGGAGGGGGAACATCATGGGCAAGAAGGATCCGCTGCCACCCGGCGCGACCCGCATCGAGGGCTCGGACGGCACGATCACCTTCGACGGCCGGAACGTGACCATCACGCACACCTGGCTTTCGAACGCGGGTCGCGGCGAAGCCCAGATCCCCCTCGGGGCGGTCGCGGGCGTGAACGTGAAGAACGGGATGGTCCTCGCCGCGGTGACCGTGGTGGTCGCCGGCGGCGGGACGCCCCGCAAGGGCAAGGACCCGTTCACGGTCAACGGGTGCACGAAGCAGGACGCGGCCGCGTTCCGGGACTTGCTGGTCACGGCGCGCGCCGCCGTGGACGCCGTGGACGCCGTGGCGATGCCCGCGCCGGCGCCGGTCTCGCCGGTCTCGCCGGACGATTGGGCTCCGGCGGCACCCGACGCGTCAGGGCTCGTAGAACAGCTCCAAAAACTGGCCGCCCTGCACACGCAAGGCATGTTGACCGCCGAGGAGTTCGGCATCGCCAAGGCAAAGCTCCTCGGCACCAGCCCGCCGGAGGACGATCTACCGCAGCCCTGGTGACCTGATCGCGCCTACGTCCAGGCCATCCGGGACCGCTGCGTCCAATATTCCTGCGCGGGCATGACCAACGTGGCCAACTGCTCGCGCTGGTCGGTCTCCAACCGAACCTGCGCCGCGGCCACGTTGCTCTCCAACTGCGCCGCGGTCGCAGCACCCGACAACACGATGTCGACCCACGGCTCGGCCGCGACCGCAGCCAGCGCCAAGGCATCGACACCGACGCCCGCCTTCGCCGCGATCTCGGACGCCACCGAGTCGTCCTGGTCTTGCTCGGCGAGATGAGCGTCGGTGAGGCGGCCGTTCGCCAGCGCCTCCTTGATGATGACGGTCCAGCCGGCCTCGTGGGCCTCGGCCAGAGCGGGGCCGGCTGACGTCTCCAGCAGGTTGTATGTGGCCTGCACGGACTCGAACAGCCGGCTGCCGCCGATCGTGATCCGCAACGCCGCGCGAATGGCGTCCGCCTGCTGCGGCCCACTCGTCGACACGCCGATCCGCACGCCCTGAGCCGCCAACGCGGCCAGCCTCCGGTGCAGCCCCTGATCGGTCAGGGCCGGGCTCTCCGGCGTGAGCGAGTGGATCTGGTAGAGGTTCAGCCGGTCCCCCAACAGGGCCCGCGTCTCGGCGATCTGCCGAGTGAACACCGCGATGCTGTGGTCCTTGACCTCGTGCACCGGCGCGTCGACCCGCCAGTCGGCGGTGTAGGTGTAGCCCCACTTGCTGCCGACGGAGACGTCGTCGATGTCAGGGTGCAGACGCAGCCATTCAGCCAGGAACTCCTCGGCCCGGCCGTAGGAGCGGGCGGCGTCGAAGTAACGGATCCCGGCCGCGTAGGCGGCGTCCAGCACCTCGTGCGCGCGGGAGCGCATCGCCTCGACCGTGCGGTCGGCGGGCAGGTCCTCCCCACGGCCGAGGTTGATGTACCCCGGGCGTCCGACCGCCGCCAGGCCGAGGCCGAAGGCCGCGGTCCGTGCGAGGTCGGGATCAGGGTGCTTCGACGCCATGAGAAATCCTCCCGTGTGCTGCTCGATATTGCTGTGCGGTGCTACGGCTCGATCGTCCGGCTTCAAGGCATAGCCGGCCAGCAACGCCGACGCACGATGCCCTGCACGCTCTCCAGCGTCTCGCAGGCCAGCGCCTCGGCGGCGACATCGGCACACACCCGCGCGTCCAGACGGCGGATGCGCACCCGCGTCTCGTCCAGCGCGGCAGGAGCCACCGACAGCACGTCGACGCCCAGACCGATCAGCAACGGGATGACGAGCGGATGGGCCCCGGCATCGCCGCACACGGAGACCTTCAGGCCCCGTCGATGCGCAGCCTGCACGGTGCGCGCGATGGCCTGCAGCACCTTCGGATGAGCCGCCAGAACCGGGGACACCGCCGGGTCACGCCGGTCCAGCCGCAGGATCTGGCTGGTCAGGTCGTTGCTTCCGATCGAGAAGAACGCGGCATGCTCGGCCAGCGCGTCGGCGATCACGACCGCCTCGGGCAGCTCGATCATGGCGCCGATCGGCGGCGGCAGCGCGACCCCGACATCGGCGGCGACCGCGTCGAGGATCTGCGCACACGCCGCCAACTCCTCGACCGCGGCCACCATCGGAATCATGATGCGCAGGTCACAAGCCGCTCCGGCTCTGAGAATCGCACGGAACTGATGCGTGAAAGCCAGTGGGTCGGCGAGCATGTGCGGCAGGCCGCGGCCCAGGTGCCCGTCGACGGCCTGGTCGGCGAGGAACGGCGGGAACTTGTCGTCCGCGAAGTCCAGCGTGCGCACGGTCACCGGCTGCCCTGCCAGCTTGCCGAGGATCGGGGCCAGGACAGCAGCATGCTGATCCTCTGTCGGCCACTTCTGCGCGTCCAGGAACGGCATCTCCGTACGCAGCAGGCCCACGCCGTCGGCGTTGGCGGCGTTCGCCGCCTTGGCCTCGACGGAACTGGCGACGTTGGCCCGCAGCGCGACGTGGTGCCCGTCAAGGGTCTGAGACGGCAGGTCACGTTCGGCGGCCAGGATCTCGCGACGCCGACGTGCCGCGTCGATCACCGCGACCGCCGCCTGCCGCTCCGCCGGATCGGGATCCACCGTGATCGTCGAGCGATCCGCGTCGATCAGCACCTCGGCGCCGTCGGAATGGTCCAGCACCGCGGGACTGACGCTGAGGATCAGCGGGATCCCCAGCGAGCGCGCGATGATCGAGGCGTGGGAGTTGGGACCGCCGACGACCGAGGCCGCGGCGACGACCAGGTCGCCGTGCTCCAGCAGGTCCGCGGCGCCGATCTCCTGCGCGACCAGCACCACCGGGCCGTCGGGCGCGGCGGACGTGACGCCGGCCAGGTGCGCCAGCACGCGGCGGCCGACCTGGCGCACGTCGGCGGCGCGTTCGGCCAGCGTCGGGTCGTCCAGGGCGGCGAGCAGCGCGGCGTACTCGTCGACGGCTTGGACGACGGCCTGCGAAGGAGACTGCTCGGCCCGCGCATGCTGCAAGGCCGCGCCGCGCAACTCCTGGTCCTGCGCGATGTAGCCGTTGACCTCCACGATGTCGGCCAGGTCGGTCTGCCCGGAGTCCCGCAGCGTCCGCGAGAGTTCGGCCAGCTGCTCCGCGACGGCGTCGAACGCGTCGGTGACCTCTGCGACGGGGTCCTGGCCCGGACGGCGCGGCGCCGAAACGACGGCAGGCGACAGCTCCGTGTGGTGCAGCAGGCCCAGAGCCGTACCGAAGGACGCCGACTGTCCGACGAACGTCGCCCGGCTCACGACTTCAGCACCTCCGCCAGGGCCCGGAAGACGAGCGCGGTGGACGTCGCGCCCGGGTCCTGGTGCCCGATGCTGCGGGCGCCGAGATACGAGGCGCGTCCCTTGCGGGCCTGCAACGGGGTGGTGTCCTGCGCGCCGATCTCGGCGGCGGCCGCGGCCTTCTCTGCCGCGACGGCCTCGCTCTCCCCGGCGCGCGCCGACTCGCCGAACGCGGCCAGCGCCGGCACCAAGGCGTCGACCATGGTCTTGTCGCCGAGCACTGCGGCGCCGAGCTTCTGCACGCCGGCGAGCCCGGCGTCGAAGGCCGCGGCCAGCTGCTCGGCGTCGGCGGTCGGTCCGGACAGCTGCTTGCCGGTGGCGCGGAAGAACGTGCCGTAGAGCGGTCCGGCGGCGCCGCCGACGCTGGAGATCAGCGTGGTCCCGGTCTTGACGAGCACTTCGCCGACGCCGGCCGCCTGGAAGCCGTCCAGGGCGGCGCCGACGGCGGTGAAGCCGCGCTGCATGTTCACGCCGTGGTCGGCGTCGCCGATGGCCGAGTCCAGCTGTGTCAGGTGGTCCTTGTTCTGGTCCATCGCCGCGGCTATGGCCTGTACCCAGGTCCGGGTCTGGTGGATGTCCACCGGTCGACTCCTTTGTTGGTCCACGGATGGCGCTCAGGCGCCCCAGCGCAGCGCCGGGGTGTTCACCGGTGCGTCCCACAAGGCAAGCATCTGTTCGTCGGCCTTGCACACCGTCAGCGACACACCTGCCATCTCCAGGCTGGTGATGTAGTTGCCGACCAGGTTCCGCGCGATCCGCACGCCGCGCTCGGCGAAATACTTCGCGACCTCGGCGTAGGCGATGTACAGCTCGATCAGCGGCGTGCCGCCGAGGCCGTTGACCATGACGATGGTCTCGTCGCCGGCGGCCAGCGGCTGGTCGGCGAAGATGGCGTCCAGGGACCTGGCGACGATCGCGGAGGCCGGCTCCAGCTTCTCGCGGCTGCGGCCGGGCTCGCCGTGGATGCCGACGCCGACCTCCATCTCGTCCTCGGCCAGGTCGAAGCCGGGCTTGCCGGCGGCCGGCGGGGTGCAGGCGGTCAGCGCGACGGCGAAGCTGCGCGAGGCGGCGTTCACCCGCCGTCCCACCTCGGCGACCTGCGCCAGGTCGGCGCCCTGCTCGGCGAGCGCCCCGGCGATCTTCTCGACGAACACCGTCGCGCCGGTGCCTCGCCGGCCGGCGGTCCAGGTCGAGTCCTTGACCGCGACGTCGTCGTCGACCAGGACGGTCGCCACCTCGATGCCCTCGTCGCCGACGAGGTCCGCGGCCATCTCGAAGTTCAGCACGTCGCCGGTGTAGTTCTTCACGATGAACACCACCCCGGCGCCGCCGTCCACGGCCTGGGCCGCGGCGACCATCTGGTCCGGGACCGGCGAGGTGAACACTTCTCCGGGACAGGCGGCATGCAGCATGCCGGTGCCGACGAAGCCGCCGTGCAGGGGCTCGTGTCCGGAGCCGCCGCCGGAGATGAGTGCGACCCGACCGACCGAGGGGCCGCCGGCGCGGGTGATGATCCGGGCCCCGGGGTCGACGACCAAGCCGGGATGGGCTGCCGCGATCCCGGCGAGCGCGTCGCTGAGGACGGTATCTGGGGTGTTGATCAGCTTCTTCATGCCGGGACTCCTTCAGAAGGCACTGCGACGGACGAAGCGGAGGGGCGACCGCGCGCCTACCTGCGAGTAATTCCGCTCCGGAGGAGACCCGAATCTCGTCGCGAGCGGAAATTCACATGGCCGACTCGTGTTCGTCATCACTGAACGATGTTCGGAAGCTAACCCGGCGGATCGGCGGTGTCAAGACATCGCGCGAGGCCGGACCGGGTACCGTGCCGTGCCGTGCCGTGCCGTGCCGTGCGGCCCCATCAGGGCCTCGCGACCCGGACACTCCCCCGGCCGGCGCCGAGCTCCCGCGAGATCTGCCGCGCGATCTCGCGCACGGCGACGATGTGGTCCTGCCGCGCACCGTCGTCCAGGACCCGCTCGACCGGGCCGACGATGCCGATCGCGCCGGCCACGCCGTTGCGGTCGAAGACCGGCGCGGCGATCCCGGCGTCGCCGAGCGCGGATTCCTGGTTCTCCAGCGCGTGGCCGGTCTGCCCGACCTCGTCGAGCTGCCTGGACAGCACGTCCGGATCGGTGATGCTGGAGCCGGTCAGCGCCGGCAGCTCGCCGTCCAGCAGGGCCTTGCGCTGGTCCGGCGGCAGGAACGCGACGGTGGCCTTGCCCAGCGCGCACGTACTCCAGGGGATGCTGGCGCCGACCTCCAGGATCTGCACTACGCCCTCGGGCCGGAACGCGTGGTGCACGACGAAGACGTGGTCCCCGGTCAGCACCGTCACCCACACGGCCTCATCGGCGCGGGTGGCCAGGGTGTCGGCCCAACTCAGCGACCGCGCACGCAGCTCCTGGGTGTCCAGATAGGCGTTGCCCAGCAGCAACAAGCCGGGGCCGAGCTGGTAGCGGCCGGTCTCGGCGTCCTGGACCACCAGGCCCTCGCCCTCCAGCGTGCGCAGCAGCGCGTGCACGGTGGGCTTGGCGACGCCGACCCGCTCGGCCAGCTCGGTCACGCCCAGGCGCGGGCCGCCGGCGGCGAGCTCCCGCAGGACGCGCACCGCACGCTGCACCGACTGCACCATGTGCCGATCCCTCGCCTTCGGTTCCGCTCGGTCCTGTTCAGCCCTGTTCACGGCCGGAGGTCCATTCAGTATTGCTGAACACCGTTCCGAGATTTAGCATCACTGTTTATGAACCAGTCCATCGGCATCGTACTCGTTTCGCACAGCGCCCACCTGGCGTCGGGCCTGCGCGACCTGCTGGCCCAGATCGGCTCGGACCGGGTGCCGGTGGCGGTGGCCGGCGGCACCGAGGACGGCGGACTCGGCACCAGCTACGACCGGATCGTGGCCGCCATCGCCGAGGCCGACCGGGGCGCGGGCGTGATCGTGCTGCCGGACCTGGGCAGCTCGGTGCTCACCACGCTGGCCGTGCTGGAGGACCACCCGCGCGCCGACGTACTGCTGGTGGACGCACCATTCGTCGAAGGCGCGGTGGCCGCCGCCGTCACGGCAGCAGCCGGCGCGGACCTGGCGGCGGTCGCCGAGGCGGCGCGGCAGGCGCGCGGCATCGTGAAGGTGGAGAGCTTCGAGCCCGCAGACGCGGCCGCAGCCACAGCTCCCGAGCCCGAACAGCCGCAAGGCGTCTCGGCAGCGATCACCTTGCCCGCGACCCTGCACGCCCGCCCCGCCGGCCGCCTGGCCCAGGAGGCGGCGAAGTTCGCCAGCACCATCCGCATCGAGTACGGCGGCAAGTCGGTCAACCCCACCGGCGTCCTGGCCGTGATGAGCCTGGGCGCCACCATCGGCGGCACGGTGACCGTGCACGCCGAGGGACAAGACGCTGATTCAGCCGTGAAGACCCTCGCCGCGATTCTCGCCGAGGTCGAGTGATTTACACGCCGGTATAGCTCCCCAACACCTGCATGGAGTTTGATCCGGCCTTTCTCAGCACCTTTGCGGTATTCGACGTACTCCGTATAGCCGGAATCGGCGGAGATCTTCCCGCGCTTTATAAGTGCGCCACACAAAAGCCCCGCGCGGGCCCACCCCACACCAACTGCCGCCATTATGGTGTCTACTCACATAGCCGACTCTCCCCGCCTGAGCTACGTTCCCCGAAACATCGGCGAGGTATGGCAGAGGGGAGGCAGCGATGCGAGGGATGCGCAGCCTGCGAATCACACGGCGCTGGGCCGCGATATGGGCCCTGACACTGTTCGCGGCGATGGCCGCGGCAATGGCCGTGCCGGCCACCGAAGCGTCGGCGAGAGGCGGGCCCTACACCGTGAGCCCGACAGCCGGCAGCCTGGCCGGGTACCGGATCTCAGGGGTCTACGTCGCCGGGATCTCCTCCGGCGGCTACATGGCCGGGCAGTTGCAGGTGGCCTACTCCAGCCGGATCCGCGGCACTGCCGTCTTCGGCGCCGGGCCCTACTACTGCGCCCAGAACAACGCCGCTCAGGCGCTGTACGGCTGCGCGGCCAACACCTACCCGGACTACCTCGGCGTGCTGGAGTCCGATGCCTCGCTGTGGTCCGCCTACGGGTGGATCGACCCGATCGGGAACCTCTCCGGACGCCCGGTGTGGGTGTACTACGGCTCGCAGGACACTGCTATCGCCGCGTCCGTGAGCAGAGACGGCGCGACCTTCTGGTCCGACTTCGGCGCGCACGTCACCTCCGTCACCGGCAATGGTGCCGGCCACGCCTGGGTGACGCCGTACGGCACCGAAGCGTGCGGAGCCACGGCCGCCCCGTACCTCAACAACTGCGGTACCGACCCCGAGCACGACTTGCTGACCACACTGCTCGGCTCCGTCAACGCCGAGAACACCGGCCCGCTGACCGGGACCCTCACCCGCTTCGACCAGAACGCCTACGCCATCGGCGGTTCAGCCGCGGACCTGGACATGTCAGCAGCCGGATTCACCTACGTCCCCAAGTCCTGCGCCGCCGGCTCGGCGTGCCGCCTCCTGGTCGCCCTGCACGGCTGCCAACAGGGCTACGACACCGTCGGCACCGCGTTCGTCGACCGCGCGAACCTCGATCAGTACGCCGACACCAACAACATGATCGTCCTCTACCCACAGGCCACCACCGGCGCGAGCAACCCCTACGGATGCTGGGACTGGTGGGGCTACCTCGGCGCGACCAACTACCCGATCCACGGCGGCGCGCAGATCGAGACCATCATGAACATGGTGGGCACGCTCGGCGGGTGAGGCGACGAACGTCAGTCGTGCCGGTTGTAGTGGCTGTGCTGGCTGCAGTGGCTGTGCCGGCTGTGCGGGTTACAGCAGCCGCCACAGCCGGCATCACGACCGATCAGCTCACCACCGCTGCCCGACCTGCGGCGCGATCAGCTCGTCATAGACCTCCTGCACCGCCGCGAGCTGCTCCTCGGTCAACGGCGCCAAATCAGCCGCAGCAGCGTTCCCGGCCGCCTGCTTCGGGTTGCGAGCACCCGGAATGACCACGCTCAACCCCGGCTGGTCCACGATCCACCGCAACGCGAACTGCGCCATCGCGACGCCCGCCGGAACCAGCGGCGCCAGCCGCCGCACCGCCTCCAGCCCGGTCGCGAAGTCGACCCCTGAGAAGGTCTCGCCGACGTCGAAGGCCTCGCCGTGCCGGTTGTAGTTCCGGTGGTCGTTCTCGGCGAACGTGGTGTGCTCGTCGTACTTACCGGACAGCAACCCGCTCGCCAGCGGCACGCGGGCGATGATGCCCACACCGGCCTCGCGCGCGGCGGGCAGCACGTCCGCGAGCGGCCCCAGCCGCAGCATGTTCAGGATGATCTGCACGCTCGCCACACCCGGCCGCGCGATCGCCGTCAGCGCCTCGGCGCGCGTCTCGACGCTCACCCCGTACGCGGCCACCCGCTTCTCCGCGACCAGCGTGTCCAGCGCGTCGAAGACCTCGTCGCTGGAGTATACGGCCGTCGGCGGGCAGTGCAGCTGCACCAGGTCGAGGGTGTCGACGCCGAGGTTCTTCCGGGACCGGTCGTTCCAGGCGCGGAAGTTCTCCAGCGTGTACGCCTCCGGCACCTGCGGCACCCGGCGCCCCATCTTCGTCGCGACCGTGATGCCCTCACCCGGCCGCGCCATGAGGAACTTGCCGATCAGCTGCTCGCTGCGGCCGTCGCCGTAGACGTCGGCGGTGTCCAGGAAGGACACCCCGCCGTCCACCGCCGCGGCGAGCGTGGCCAGCGCGTCGTCCTCGGCCACCTCACCCCAGTCCGCACCCAGCTGCCAGGCGCCGAGACCGATGACTCCGACCTGCCGGCCGGTGCGGCCCAGGACTCGCGTTTCCACCTGATAGGTCCTTCCTCTGATCACTGACCCCTCAGCCATGCTAACCACTCACGGTCGTAAACCGTTGACGTCACCGTCTGTCGCCACTCGCGGTTCATCGGGCCTTCGCCTGCTCCGAGAGCTTGCCCTTGCGCAGGACCAGGATCCGGTCGGACTGCGCCGCGAGCTGCTGCGAGTGCGTCACCACGACCACGCACTTGCCCTGCTCGTGGGCCAGCTCGCGGAAGGTGTCGATGATGCCCTGAGCCGTGTCCTCGTCGAGGTTTCCGGTGGGCTCGTCCGCGAAGAGGATGTCGACGTCGCAGGCCAGCGCCCGGGCGATGGCGACGCGCTGCTGCTGCCCGCCGGACAGCCGCAGGACGTTGCGCGTGGCCGTCGCCTTGTCCAGCCCGATCCGCTCCAGCAGCTCCAGCGCCCGGGCCCGGCGGCTGCCCGAGGCGGGCTTCACGCCGGTGATCTCCATGGCGGCGGTGACGTTCTGCAGCGCGGTCATGTACGTGAGCAGGTTGTACTGCTGGAACACGGTGGCGGCGTGCCGGTTGCGGTAGCGGCCCAGGCCCAGCTCCTTCAGGTCCCGGCCGTCGAAGCTGATGGTGCCCTTGGTCGGCGTGTCCAGGCCGCTGGCCAGGCTGAGCAGCGTGGTCTTGCCGCTGCCGGACGGGCCCAGGATCGTGTAGAACGTGCCGCGCTCGAAGGAGTAGCTGATCCCGTTCAGGACCGCGCTGCGGCGGCGCTGGTCGGCGTAGGTGTGGCTGACACCCACCAGGCGCAGGACCGGAGTTGGGGTGCTGACGTCGCTCATTGCGGTTTCGCTCATGGCCGTTTCACTTGCCCTTCGTGAGGATGGTGCGGGGACTGAGGCGCAGCACCGCGGTCGCCGGGATCGCGGTGGCGAGCAGCCCGATCCCCAGCCCGACGCCGCCGACCGCGATGAGGTCCGCCGGATCGAGCGCGACCGTGATCTTGTCGATCGGATCGGCGTTCTCGACCGGCTTGTCGTTCGGGTCGATGCCCTCGCCGAGCCCGGTGCTGCCGGGCGGCGGGGGCTTCCAGGCGTTGATCTTCTGCTTCGCCGAGGAGGCGTCGCGGCCGAGCAGCCACTGGCCCGCGCTCTGCGTCAGACTCGGGGCGATCAGGGAACTGAGACCGACGGCGAGGATCGCGACCGCCGCGATCTCCAGCACCTGCTGCCAGATGAGCTTGGTCTTCTTCTCTCCCATGGCCAGCAGCACGCCGTACTCCTTGCGGCGCTGCTTGACGGCGAGGTTCGCGACCAGCGCCAGGACCGCCGCCCCGGCGATGCCCATCAGCCACATGGCCAGGCTCGCGGTCGTCCGGATGCTGCCCAGCGGACCGGTCATCTGCTGGATGGCCTTGGCGTTGACGTCCAGCTTGAAGGCGTTGAGCGCGGGTCCTGCGACCTGCTTGGCGGCGCCCTTGAACGCGTTCTGCGCGTCGGCGTCGTTCAGGATGAAGGTCGCCGTGCTCACCTGCGGCGCCCCGCCGCTCCCAGCGTCGAGCACGGCCAGGCCGCCGAACGTCCCGTAGATCATGTTCGCCCAGCTGATGTAGTAGTCGGGGTCTGTCTCACTCGCCGCGCGCGGATCGCGGTAGATCCCGCCGACGGTGAACGTGGCTGTGGTCTTCTCGTCGTTGCCGGTCAGCGTGAGCTGGTCGCCGACCTTGAGGTGGTTCTTCGCCGCCAGCCGCTCCTCGATCAGCACCTGCTTCTTGTCCTTGCCGGCGGGCGTGATGTGCGCGCCGGCCAGGAGTGTGAACCGGCCGCTGCGGAAGTCTGGAAGTACGGAGCTGTTCAGGACGGCCTGATAGACGGTCCCGCCAGGTCCCATGGGAGCCGGCGGCCCGCCGTCGGCCAAGGTGGCACCGCCGGCCAGGAACGCGCGATCCGACGTCGAGTAGGTGTACTTCTGCACCTGCGGCAGCGCACCGATCTTGTCGACGGTCGAGGCGTCGATCTGGGGCGCCTGAAGGGATCCGCCGCCGGAGCCCAGCTTGCTCAGGTCCATGTCGAGGTCGACCTCGGCTCCCACGGAGCGCTTCACGCCCTGCTCGGCCCGGGCCGTCGCGTGGTCGATCAGGACGCCGGCCAGCACCATCACGGAGATGGCGAGGAAGGTGGCCAGGGTGATCAGCGTGCGGCTCTTGCGGGCCCACAGGCTGAGCGCGGCGCGTTTGACGAAGTTCATGGTCTCCCAGCTGTTCGGTCGGGTGTCGGGTCGGGTGTCGGGTGGGCTATCGGGTCGGCTGTTCGGTCGGCTATTCGATGTCGGTGAGGATGGAGCGGGGATGCAGGCGGAGGATCCCGATGCCCGGGATGACCGTGGAGACCAGGCAGATGCCGAGGCCGAGCGCCGCGACCTCGGCGACGGCGGCCGGCTCGACCCGTACTGAGGACCCGGCGTCGCCGGTGTGGTGATCGAGCAGTGCCTTCCCCACGGACGGTCCGGCGAGCGCGCCGGCCAGCGCGGCTAGGCCCACAGCCGGCAACGCCACGGCCGTCATCTCCACGACGTGCTGGCCGATGAGCTTCCACTTCTTCTCGCCCATCGACAGCAGGACCCCGAGTTCGGCGCGCCGCTCGCGGATCTGGAGCATGACGATGAGGCCGAGGACCAGCGCCCCGGCCACGGCGATCACCCAAACGATCAGCCCGGCGAAGGCGCCGACGCGCTGGATCGGGCGGACCTGGTCGCGGTAGGCCTTGTCGTTGACCTGCATGCTGAAGGTGCCGGCGCCCAAGAGTCGGCTGGCGTCCGCGTTCAGGTGCTCGGCTTGGTCGGGTGAGCCGATGCGGTAGACCGCCTCCGTCACGTTCAGCGGTGCGGTGCTCAGCTTCTGCACGGTGGCCAGCGGCACGTACAGCGCGTTGCCGGGCAGTTCCCGGGTTGGCGCGGGCGTCACCGGGTCCGGTGTGGGGTCCTGGAAGACGCCGACGACGGTGACCGGCACCGTGTGCTTGCCGTCCGCGGAACGCAGCTGGACGGTGTCGCCGATCGCCAGGTGGTCCTTGTCGGCGAGGCGATGTTCGATCACTGCGACGTCGCGGCCGGCGTCCTCGGGGCGGATTGCCTGTCCCTGGAGGACCTTCATCGATCCGTAGGAGAAGGGCAGAAGCAGCCCCAGATCCCGGACGCCGTTGACGGTCAGCGGCCCCGAGTCCAACGGCGTGATGTTGCGTGCCCCGGCCTGGACGACGACTTCCGGGTTGAAGCGGTGCACCACGCTGGACGTGCCGAGCTGTTCAGCCAGCTCCGGCGTGAATCCGGCGGGCTTGCGGACGGTCACGTCGACGCCGATGTCGCGCTGCGCGTCCGCCTCCTGCCGTGCCGCGCCGCTGCGGAGCAGGAAGCCGCCGAGGAGCAGGGTGCAGATGACGGCGAAGATCGCCAGGAGGGCGACGGTCCTGGAGGCTCTGACGACCAGGCTCATGCCGGCTCGCTTGACGAAGTTCATGGGGCGATGCAAGCAGCGCGCTGCGTACGGCTCGGTAAACCTGTTACAGGGAGATAAGAATCGGCGCTGTCGTGAGGTCGTGGTGCCTGGTAACGCTTCTACCTGGCCGAACGCGCCGCGGGATTCTTATCCGGCTGTCATCATGATCATGGTTTCATGGAGCCATGAGAGTCCTGGTGGCATGAGAGTCCCGGAGCTATGAGAGTCCTGGTGGCCGAGGACCACCGCGTCCTGGCGCGCACGATCGCCACCGGGCTGCGCCGCGAGGCGATGGCCGTGGACGTCGCGCTGGCCGGCGACGAGGCCGAGCGGATGTGTCTGCTGACTGCCTACGACGTGCTGATCCTGGACCGCGACCTGCCGGTGCTCAGCGGCGACGAGGTGTGCCGACGGCTGCGTGAGCTGACGGATCCGCCGCAGATCCTGATGCTGACCGCGGCCGGCACGCTGTCCGACAAGGTCTACGGCCTCACCACGCTCGGCGCCGACGACTACCTGGCCAAGCCGTTCGACTTCGGCGAGCTGGTCGCGCGCGTGCGGGCGCTGAGCCGGCGTGCGCACCGGCCGGCGGCGACCGTGCTGCGGTCCGGGAGCATCACGTTGGACGAGACGCGGCACGAGGTGTCGGTGGAGGGTCGGCGGCTGGAGCTGACGCCGAAGGAGTTCGCGGTGCTGCGGCTGCTATTGGCCGCGCGGGGGGCTGCTGTGCAGCATGACGAGCTGGTCCGGAGGGTGTGGGACGAGTTCCTCGATCCGCGGACGGGTGCGGTGCGGGCTACCGTCAGCCGGTTGCGGGGGAAGCTTGGCGATCCTGGTGTGATCGTCGCTGATCGGCAGGGTGGGTATCGGTTGTGCGACTGAGTTTTCGGCTTCGGGTTCCGGTTCGGCTTCCGGTTCGGCTTCGGTTTCGGTTTCCGGTTCGGCTTCGGCCTCCGGTTCGGCCTCGGCTTCGGCTTCGGCTTCGAAGCGTGCGCTTCAACGTGCCCCTTAATCCTCGAACCCTGATCAGCCGCATGCCCTTCCGCGCGCGCCTGGCCACGTCCTTCGCCGGGCTCTTCCTGCTGGTCGGGAGCGCGCTGCTGACGTTCGTCGTGGTGCTCGCGCGGCATGGCACGGTGCAACACGTCCAGGGGATGCAGATCACCTACGTCAACACGCCGGACTACGGCACGGGGCTGTTCTCCCCCAGCTCTCCCGCTCAGGCAGCCGGATCGGCCCACCTGACGGCGCCGGGGACCGAAGGCGCGGCGCTGATTCAGAAGATCGACCAGACCGTGCGGGCGGTTCAGGACACCGCGTTGCGCGAGATGGTGTTCTGGTCGGGGGTCGGCCTCGTCGTGATGGCGGTGGTCGCCGGGGTGCTCGGGTGGCGGATGGCCGGGCGGGCGCTGCGTCCGGTCGCCACGATCGCGGCGGCGGCGCGGCAGATCAGCGAGCAGAACCTGGACCAGCGGCTGTCGCTGACCGGGCCCGATGATGAGCTGCATCGTCTCGCCGACACCTTCGACACCATGCTCGACCGGCTGGAGAAGGCCTTCGAGAGCCAGCGCCGCTTCGTCGCCAATGCCTCGCACGAGCTCAAGACGCCACTCGCGGTGCAGCGCACGTGTCTTCAGGTGGGGTTCGCCGACCCGCTGCCCGACGAGCTCGCCGAAGTGCGCGACGACATGCTCGCGGCGAACCATGAGGCCGAGCGGCTGATCAATGCCCTGTTGCTGCTGGCACGCAGCGATCGCGGGCTGGAGACGACGGAGCCGGTGGACCTCGCGGCCGTGGCGCGGCTGGTGGCGGGCGATCTGGCGCCGCTGGCGACGACGAACGACGTGTGCGTCGAGGTCGATGTGTGCGCCGCGGTCGATGCCGACGCGTCCCCGCCTCCGGTCGTGCACGGCGACCCGGTGCTGCTCCGCCAACTGCTCACGAACCTCACCCGGAACGCGGTCCAGTACAACCGCCCCGGCGGCCGGGTCGACGTGCGTCTGGACACGGCCAGCTCAACGGTGACGGTCACGAACACCGGGCCGCAGGTGGCGGCCGAGAAGGTGCCCGACCTGTTCGAGCCGTTCCGGCGGCACGGGCCGGATCGCACTGCGGCCACCGGGCACGGCTTGGGGCTCTCGATCGCGCGCTCGATCGCTGTGGCGCATAGTGCGGAACTGACTGCGCGGGCTCGGGATGGGGGTGGGTTGGTGATGACGTTGCGGTTT
>NZ_JAACYW010000207.1 GCF_015356825.1 Catenulispora rubra
CCCCAGCCCCAGCCCCAGCACCAGCACCAGCAGCACCAGTGACTCGCACCAGCACCAACGCCCGCACCCGCACTAAGACCCGCGCTCCGCAGCATGCGAAGGGCGGTGCCGAACCCGGCACCGCCCTTCGCCCAGCGAGCGCGCTAGAACGCCCTACAACGCTCTAGAACGCGCCGGTCCCGTTCGGCGTCCCCAGCCCCGTCGGCCCGTCGTAACCGGCCCCGGCGGTGCACAGGTACGTCGGCGTGCACGTCCCGTTCGAGCCGCTGGTCACGTCGAACAGCGCCCCGGGGTTCGTGTACGGCTGGTGGCCGTACTGGACCGTGGCGGTGTTGCCGGCCAGGGCGTAGACCGAGGCGATGATCGGCGAGGACGCGCTGGTGCCGCCGACCTGCACCCAGCCGTCGGCGCCGGTGGCCAGGCCCAGGGAGAGCAGCAGGTCGCAGAACGCTCCGCCGCCGCAGCTGTTCGCGGTGTCGTAGACGGCCACGCCGGTGTTGGGGTCGGCGACCGCGGAGACGTCCGCGACCGTCCGGTGCGCGCACCCGGTGTCCTTCTGCCAACTCGGCTTCGGCTCCTGCGTCGAGCAGCCGCTGCCGGCGCCGGACCAGGCGGTCTCGGTCCAGCCGCGGGCGTTCGAGGCGGTGCTCAGGCTGGTGCCGCCGACCGCGGTGACGTACTGCGAGGCCGCGGGCCACAGCACGCCGTAGCCGCCGTCGCCGGAGCTGGCGGTGATCGCCTTGCCGGAGTGGTTGAAGTGCGAGTCGGCGGCCAGCGTCGAGCTGTCCTCGGCCGCGCCCCAGCTGTTGGAGATCGACACGACGGCCGGGTTCGCCGCGGCGGTGTCCTCGGCGGTGGTCAGCGACGTGGTGTCCGCGCCGGCCGCCTCCACCAGCAGGATGTGGCAGTCCGGGCAGATCGCCGAGACCATGTCCAGGTCCAGGCTCTCCTCCTCGGCCCAGCCGTAGTCCGCCGCCGGCAGCGGCGAGGCCGCCCCGTTACCGTTCACCTTCTGGAAGCAGCCGCTCGCCGCGGTGCAGGCCGGCAGGCCGTACGCGCTGCGGTAGGCGGCCAGGTCCGAGGCGGCGTTGGGGTCGTCGAAGGCGTCGACGATCGCCACCGTCCGCCCGGCCCCGCTGGTGCCGCTCAGCTTGTACGCCGATATCAGGTCCGAGGGCTTGAGCCCGGAGCTGGTCGGGCTCCCGGTGGTGTTCGGCGCGAGCCGTCCCCGTCCCAGGCATTGGGCCCGGCCCTTGACGACCTTGGCGCACCCGAACGGGACGATCGGGGCGAGGGCCGGCCGGGCCCCGCGAGCCACCGCCGCGCTGCCGGTCGCACTACCGGTCGCACGGCCGCGAGCGCCGCCCGTCGCGGCGCTCGCTGGCGCGCCGAACGCCAGCACCAGAGCGAACGCCGCGCCGAGCGCCGCGACGCGGACGCCGGAGCGCCGCAGGAATCTCGCGACGGACGGGGGAACACGATCGTACATATTGCCTCCCGGTGGTGGATGAACGGGAGCGACAGCCCCCACCGGGAATATGCGAGCCTTGCCAATAGGAGTCAATCCTCTGTCGCAGGTCCGTAGATGCCCATACAGAGCAAAGAACGGAGTGTTCTGCCGTGTCGCAGCATGATGAGGAACTAGTCCTGGCGCGGATCGCGAAGGGACTCGTCTATACCGAGACAGAAGCCGCCTTCCAGGCTTCGCAGCGCCGCACGGATGAGATATTCGAGTACAACCGCACACCACCGAGCGAACCGGACAAACGTCGAGCCCTGCTGGAGGCGATCTTCGGCTCGGTCGGCGCGCGCACGGTCCTGCTCCCGCCGTTCGCCGCCGGGTTCGGCAGCAACGTGCACGTCGGCGACGACTTCTTCGGCAACGTGAACCTGACGTTCGTCGACGACGTCGAGATCCGGATCGGCGACGGCGTCATGATCGCGCCGAGCGTGACCCTGACCACCACCGGCCATCCGGTGCACCCGGCGCGCCGGGCGGACTTCGGCCGGTTCTCGGAGCCGATCGTGATCGAGGACAAGGTCTGGATCGGGAGCAACGCCGTGGTGCTGCCCGGGGTGCGCATCGGCTACGGGTCGGTGATCGGGGCCGGCAGCGTCGTCAGCCGGGACATTCCGGCGATGACGGTCGCGGTCGGCACGCCGTGCCGCGTCCTGCGGGAAATCACCGAGGCAGACCTCAAGACGCGCACTGCGGAGGCTTGAGGAACCCTCTGGAGAACCTCTGCGGAGCCCCTGGGGAGCCCCTGCGGAACCCGCGTGGCCAAAGACCACCGCGTGATCTACTTTGGAGGGAATCTGGACGGGTGATCACGTGGCGGTTTCCTCCCGGCACGCCCCGGACCACACCGAGACCGTGGCGTGGTCGGGCGCGGGCTTCGCCTTCGTCGGGCGCGAACGTGAGATCGGCCTGCTGCTGGCCGCCGTCCGGCACCCGCCGGCCGTGGTCCTGGTCGAGGGCGAGGCCGGCATCGGCAAGTCCCGCCTGGTGCACGAGGCCGCCGGAGCCGTCGCCGCGGCCGGCGGCCGGGTCCTGACCGGGCTGTGCCACCCGCTGCGCGAGCCGTACCCCTACGGCCCGGTCATCGACGCCCTGCGCAAGGCCGGCGACTGGCTCCCCCCGACCGCCGACCTCCCGCCCAGCGTCGGCGCGCTGGCGCCGCTCCTGCCCGATCTGGCCGACCGGCTCCCGACCCCGCCGCCACCGGCCGCCGACGTCCACGGCAAGCGCTACCAGCTGGTCAACGGCCTGCGCTCGTTCCTGGCGGGCCTGGGCCCGACGGTCCTGGTCATCGAGGACGCGCACTGGATCGACGAGGTCACCCGCGAACTGCTCCTGCTGCTCACCCGCGACATGCCCGAACAGCTCAGCCTGGTCCTCACGTACCGCAACGAGGACCTGCCGCCGGGCGTGTCGGTCCTGGGGCCCTCCTACCGGCGCCAGCCCGGGGTCAGCGGCGCCGCGATCCACCTCAACCCGCTGTCCGGCTCCGATGTGCTGGCCCTGGCCCACGACGCGCTCGGCAAGCACGCCACCCCCGAGCTGGGCAGCGTCCTGTACCAGCGCAGCGAGGGCCTGCCCCTGGCCGCCGAGGAAGACCTGATCACGCTGACCGAGCGCGGCCCCGGCACGGGTCCCGGCCCCGGCGGCGACCTGATCGACGACCTGACGCACGCCGAGGTGCCCCGCGGCCTGCGCGAGGCGTTCACCGAACGCCTCAGCGCCTTGTCCGACCCGGCGCGGACCGTCGTCGAAGCCGCCGCCGTCCTGGACGTCCCGGCCGCCGAGCAGCTGCTGGCCCAGGTCGCCGACCTGGAACCGGACCAGGCCGCGCGCGGCCTGACCGAGGCGCTGCGCGTCGCCGTCTTGCAGGAGACCGAGACCGACCGCTACTACTTCCGGCACATGCTGGCCCAGCGCGTCGCCTACGAGCAGATGCCCGGCCCGCTGCGCAGCCGCCTGCACCGCCGCGCCATCGCCGTCCTGGAAACCCTGACCCCGCCGCCGCTGGTCCAGATCGCGCACCACAGCATGCAGCTCGGCGACCCGACGGCCTGGCTGGACCGCGCAGAAGCGGCAGCCGACCAGGCGGTCTCACTCGGCGACTCCGGCACCGCCGCCGCGCTGCTGCACCGGATCCTGGAGCAGCCCGGAATTTCCGGCGACCGCCGCTCGCACGCCGCGCTGGCGCTCGCCGGGATCGCGGTCAACGGCGTCGACTACGTCACCGACGCCCGAGCCCTGCGCCGGATCCTGGCCGACCCCCGGCTGCCGGCCGCGGCGCGCGGCGAGGTCCGGCTGTCGTTGGGGCTGCTCATGGTCAGCCACGCCGGCGACCGGGCCGGGTTCCAGGAGGTGGCGCGCGCCGCCGAGGAGCTGGCCGAACGCCCGGACCGCGCGGCCCGGGCGATGATCGCGCTGGCGATGAACGAGCGCGACGGCGGCGCCGACCAGGCGTGGGCGTGGGTCGAGCGGGCCGAGGCGCAGGCCGCGCTCAGCCCCGGTCCGGCCGTGCACGCCGCGGTCCAGGCCACGCGCCTGACACTGCTCGCCAGGCAAGGCGATCCGGGCGTCTGGGCGCTCACCGACGAGCTGCCGCGCGCCAGCGACGACGACGAGGAGATGCGGCAGACCGTCCGCGCGCTCTACAACACCGGCGAGATTGCGATCGAACTCGGCCACGACCGGCGCGCGGCCCGGATGCTGAACGAGAGCCGCGACCTCGCGCGGCGAGTCAGCTATCCCTACATGGAGTCCTACAGCCGCATCGCGCTGCTCCGGCTCGACGCCCTGGCCGGGGACTGGGCCGACATCGAGAACCGCTTCACCGCGCTGTGCGCCGAGTATCCCGACATCGCCATGGCCAGGATGGACGAAGCGCTCGTGGTCGGCCGGGTCGCCGCCGCGCGCGGGCTGCGCAGCCGGGCCGCCGAGCTGTTCACCGCCGCCGCCGCGTATGGGGACGTGGAGTCGCAGGTCACCGGAGCGCTGCGGGCCGCCGCGGGGCTGGTCGCCGTGCGGCTCTCGGCCGTCGTCGTCAGCGGGACGACCCGCTCCACCAGCGCGGCCGTCGCGGCCGCCGGGCACGACGCGTGGGCGGTCGCCGAACCGGCCGTGATGACGCTGCGCTGGGCCGAGGCGTGGGCCCGGGGCGTCGGGCTGGTACCGGTCGCCGTCGAGGCGGCCCTGGCCTCCGGGCGTCGCGAGGCCGCCGAACGGCTGGTCGCCGACGTCGAGGCGGGGCTGCGGGGACGGGACGCGCCGGCCGCGACGGCCGAGTTCCACGCGGCGCGCGGCCTGCTGTTGGGAGCGACCGATCCTGCCGGCGCGATCCGGGACTTCGAAACCGCACGGCGCCTATGGTCCGACATCGGACGTCCCTACGAGATCGCCCGCACGTCCGAGCAACTCGGCACCGTCCTGAGCGCGGCCCGCGACGGCGAGGCGGCCACCGCCCGGCTGACCGAGGCGCTGGCCGAATACGAGCACCTCGGCGCCGCCTACGACGCCGCGCGCTGCCGTCACACCCTGCACGACCTGGGCCTGGCCCGGCCGCCGGGGCGCGGCCGGCGCGGCTACGGCGACGAGCTGAGCCCGCGCGAACGCCAGGTCGCCGAGCTCGTGGCCCGCGGCGCGACCAACCACGACATCGCCGAGGCGCTGTTCCTGTCCCCGCGCACCGTGGAGCAGCACGTGGCCCGGATGCTGCGGAAACTGGGGACCACCAGGGGAGACGTCCGGGAGGTTCTTAGGGAACGCGGACGGCGCAGGGGTTGAATAAATTACGTACCCCTGCAAAATTGGATACTTATTGATCTCTACCGGGGCGAGGGAGAACCTCATGGGTGGAGGCGTGTATCGCTTCCCACCCGTAATCGCTACACACACCCGGTGCGGAAAGGCCGGCCACGCAGGAGGCCAACATGATCGCCACGAAGGACGCCGACACAGGAAGTCGAAGTACTGTCCTTCCTACCCAACGCACGTGCGACCACACCCCGCCGTGCCCGACTTTCGAAGCTCCGGACCGTGAGGCTGCTCACTTGGTCGCCAGCCACCCCGAACAGGGGTGGGGGCTGCTGTGCAACGGCGTCGTCCAGTTCGACGACACCGGCGAGCTGCTGCCCGACGGCCGGACTGTGGCGCCGCACCGCCGCACGGACTGAAGGCCTGGGAACCCCGGTGGACTCCGCACTTGTGGCGTTGCTGACGGCCCCGTCCGCGGGGGCGTCCGGCTTCCTCGCGGGCCTGGCCGCCATGCGCCGCCGGCTCAGACGCGCGGCCGGCGAGGCCGCCCACGCCCGCTGGCTCGCGCA
Source organism: Catenulispora rubra (assembly GCF_015356825.1). GTDB lineage: Bacteria > Actinomycetota > Actinomycetes > Streptomycetales > Catenulisporaceae > Catenulispora > Catenulispora rubra. Next base: position 5,836 of record NZ_JAACYW010000207.1, read on the forward strand.
CCACGACGCGCTCACCGGGCTGCCCAACCGGACCGCGGCACGTCAGCACTACCAGCACGCCGCGCAGGCCGGACGGCCGCACGCGGCGGCGCTGCTGGATCTGGACGACTTCAAGACGGTGAACGACACCTGGGGCCACCAGGTCGGCGACGCGCACCTGGTGACGGTGGGGGAGCGGCTGGCGGCGGCGTGCCGGGACGTCGGGGCGCGCGCTTTCCGGCTCGGCGGGGACGAGTTCGTGTTGTTGCTGCCGTTCACGGAGGCGGCGGCTGTGGTGCGGGACGTGCGGACGATCGTCGGGGCGCTGAGTGTGCCGCAGTATCTGAAACTCGACGAGAGCCGGTCGGTCACGCTGGTGCCGAGCGCGTCGGCGGGGATCGCGGTGCCCGAGGCCGGGGACGCGTTCTCTGATGTGCTGCGGTGCGCGGATATAGCGCTGTATCACGCGAAGCGGTATGGCGTGGCGCCGCATCTCTATACGCCGGACATGCGGCAGCCCTGGTCGCATCGGCACAAGGTGCTGGACGAGTCGCATCTGTGCAAGGTGCGGGTTTCGGGGTTGGTCGCGGAGCAGGCTACGCGGGGGGCTTGTTCGTAGTGTCGGTGCGGCGCGCTACCGTGAGGTCGTGCCTTCACCTGCAATTCGTTCATATAGGCCCGAGGATCGGGACGCGCTCTACGACATCTGCATGCGGACCGGTGCTGCCGGCGGCGACGCGCGTGGCGTCTATCGCGACCAGACGCTGCTGCCGGACATCTTCGCCGGGCCCTATGCCACGCTTGAGCCGGATCTCGCCTTTGTGCTCGACGACGGCGGACAAGCGGTCGGGTACGTGCTGGGCACCAGCGACACCGCGCGGTTCGCACGGGACTTCCAGGACAAGTGGCTGCCGACGGTCGCCGCACAGCATCCACTGCCGGGCGGGGAGCCGGGGACGCCTGATGCGGTGATGACCGAGTTCCTGCACCACCCCGAGCTCATGGTGAATCCGGCGCTCGCCGACTACCCGGCACATCTGCACATTGATCTGCTGCCCGGGTATCAGGGGCACGGGTATGGCAGGACGCTGCTCACCACGCTGTTCGCGGCGCTCGACAAGGCTGGCGTGGAGCGCGTGCACCTGGTGATGTCCTCGGCGAACACCGGCGCGCGGGCGTTCTACGACCGCATCGGGTTCCACGAGATCTCCGTCCCCGATCCCGGCGAGCTGACTTTCCTGGGCCGTTCGACGGCCGCGTGACGCTCCGCACATCGCGCAGCGTCTCGTTTCCGGGCGCTGCTCACAAGATTCACGCGCCTGTGACGAGCCGGACCTGATCTTGCAACAGGGTCCGGGCACAGTCGAGGCATGAGGATTTCTCGCCGCGAACCCGGCCGTACCCGTCGCCGTCCGGAGTGGAGCTGGCGCCGGGAGATCATCGAGCTCGCAGTGCTCTTCCTCGCTGTCGGCACCGCGGGGCTGTTCACGGAGGTGCTGGGCCGCAGGCACTACGGCTGGGTGCTGCTGATCGCCCTCGGCGCGGCACTGCTGGCGGCGCTGGTGTTGCAGTGGTGGTGGCGGGCGCACGGGCCGGGGCGGTTACGCGCGCACACGCCGTTCGTCTCGGTACGCGGCGCCGACACCCTCGACGAGGCGCTCGCCGAGTGGCACGACGACCTGAACCTGTGGCGCATCAGGGCCGCGGTCCGCGACCGGCCGGGGAGCCTGGCGGCGGTGTGCGAGCGGCTGGCGGCGGTCGGCGCGAACATCGTGGGGCTGCAGGTGCATCCGCTGGGGGAGGGTGTGCTGGACGAGTTCCTGGTCGACGTGCCGCCGACCGTCGACGCCGCGACGCTCGCCGGCGCGGTCGCAGCCGGCGGCGCGGAGGTCTCGCTGGTCGACCGGGCCGCACGCGACGACCTCACGGACGCCCCGGCGCGCGTGCTGACGCTCGCGGCCCGGCTGGCGGCCGGCGACGCGGGGCTGCCGGTGGCACTGCACGATCTGTTCGGGCAGTGCGCGGTGACGTGGGACCCGCGCGAGGTGCCGGAGGCGTCGTGCGTCGGGACGCTGATCACGCTGGCCGACCCGGGCGGCGGCGCACTGCTGGTGACGCGGGAGGCGCTGGACTTCACGCCGACGGAGTTCGCGCGGGCTCGGGCTCTGGTGGGCCTGTGTGGGGAGTTGCGGCGGCGGCATATGGCGGAGTGATGCACCACCGGCACTGAGACCAGCTCCGACAACCAGCTTCCGACAACCAGCCCCGACAACCAGCCCCGCACCGGCTCGGTTCTGTGTCACCGCCAGCCGCGAGCCGCCCCGCCTGCTATGACCCGCAGAGGCCGACGACCACCTGGGCGTCGGTCAGCGCCTGCCGAGCGGACGGCTTCTGCCCGTTCTCCACCCCGGTGACCACGGCTTGCACGTCGTCGGCGACCTTGTTCATCGCGTCCTTCCCGCCGGGCTTCTGCGTGATGTTCGCGGCGTCCCGCAGCTGGCCGATCGAGGCGGTGGCGACCTTCACAGCCCCCTGTACGTCGTCGGTGTTGTTCGCGACCTTCTCCGCGTTCTGGATCGCCTGCAGCGCCTCGGTGCAGCCGGCGTCGCTCCCGCCCGAAGCCCCGCCGGTGAGACTTCCGACGCTGCTGTTCGATGATCCGCTGCCGCCGACGGTGCCTGAACTAGAGCACCCGGCGACGAGCAGCGCGACGCACACGGCGCCGATCATCGGAAGCATGTGCGAACGACCTGACATGGCTGACTACCCCTTGCTCACTCTGGCTTGACCTGGGTCAGGACCCTAGCGGCGAATGCGCGGATTTTCAGAGGAGGGGTCCTCGGGGCCGACCGGTATGCGATTACCCCCGGGTTGCAAACAGGTTGCCGACTCTTGACGCTCCGGATGTTTGCGCTAACAATCGTCAACGCACAGCAACGCACAGCAACGCGCAACCGCTCGAAGCGGCAGAGCTCTGTCTTGCCGCCGGTCTCCGCCAGTGCCCGCTCACCCCGAACCGCTCACCCGAACCGCTCACCACCCACCGCTCCCGAGAGGTGTGAAGCGTCATGCAGAACCTCGTCGGCGACCGCGCCCCGGTCATGGCCGACGTCGCGCGGGTGGCGGGGGTGTCGCAGCAGACTGTGTCCCGCGTCCTGAACGACCGCCCGAACGTCCGGCCCGCCACCCGCGACCGCGTGATGGAGGCCATCAGGGAGCTGGGATACCGGCCCAACGCCGCTGCTCGAACCCTGGTCACGCGGCGGACCCGGACCCTTGGCGTGATCAGCTTCAACACCACGCTCTACGGGCCGGCGTCCATGCTCTACGGCATCGAGCAGGCGGCCAAGCAGCACGACTACTTCGTCACCGTCGCCGCGTTGGCCGCCATGGACCGGCGGTCGGTGTTCGAGGCCGTGGAGCGGCTGCGTGATCAGGCGGTCGAGGGCATCGTCGTGATCGCGCCGCAGACCACCGCGGTCAGCGCGCTCGCGAACATGCCTTTCGACGTGCCGCTGGTCGCCGTCGGGTGCGGGGTGCACGCGGCGTTGAGCGCGGTCGCGGTCGACAACGAGTCCGGGGCCGAGCGCGCCACCTCCTACCTGCTCGACCTCGGCCACCGCACCGTGCACCACCTGGCCGGTCCGCGCACCTGGCTGGACGCCCAGGAGCGCGAGGTCGGCTGGCGGCGGGCGCTGACGGCCCGGGGCGTAGCGGTCCCGGAGCCGTTCAAGGGCGGCGACTGGTCCGCGCGAACCGGGTACGAACTCGGGCGCCAGATCGTCGGGGACGCCGGCGTGACCGCCGTGTTCTGCGCCAACGACCACCTGGCGCTGGGGCTCATCAGGGCCCTGCAGGCGGCCGGGCGGCGGGTTCCGGAGCAGGTCAGCATCGTCGGGTTCGACGACATCCCGGACGCCGAGTTCTTCGGTCCGGCGCTGACCACCGTGCGCCAGGACTTCGACGAGCTGGGGCGGCGCGCGCTGGTCGCCCTGATCCGCTCGATCGGCGGCGGCCGGCGGGCCGGGGAGCCGGTGGCCGCCATCGACCCGAGCCTGGTGGTGCGTGCGTCCACCGCACGTCCCGCCGCACCCTGACCCGCTCTCCATCGCACCACGCACACCACCGCACCACGCACACCACGCCGCTGGCCGGCGCGAAATGTTACCGCTAACACGCACCGGGTCAACACGCACCGCCAAAAACGCACCGCCAAACACACTCAGCAGGACTCCGGAAAGGATCTGAACGAGGATGGGCACCAGGACAAACCGCATCACCGCCGCCTGCGCGGCCGCGCTGCTCGTGGCCACGGCCGCGGCCTGCTCGAAGAACGCGTCGGGATCCTCCCCGGCAAGCACCGGCTCCACCGGTTCCGGCGGCTCCACCTCCGCGCCCCCGGCCGCGCTGGCCGGCTCGGTCACCTTCAACCAGGACAACCTCGCCAAGCTCGACGCCGCGCTGAAGACCGCGCTGGCCGGCAAGGACCTGTCCGGGGTGAACATCGCGATGGTGGTCAACGTCGCCGCCGACTACTGGAAGGCCGGCCAGGTCGGCTTCCAGAAGGGCTGCTCGGACCTGGGCCTGTCCGGCTCGAAGTGCACCTACTACGCGCCGCCGAACGGCAAGCTCACCGAGCAGAACTCGGAGATGGAGACCCTGCGCTCGCAGGGCGTCACCGGCTACGCGATCTCCGCGATCGACCCGACCTCGGCGGCCGGCACCATCCACACCGACGTCCAGCACGGCGTCAGCGTGCTGGCGATCGACTCCCCGCTGCCGGGCACCGACGCCGCCTCGCTCTACCTCGGCACCCCGAACTACACCGCCGGGCAGCAGGCCGGGGAGGCGATGAAGCAGGTCCTGGGCGGCAAGGGCAAGGTCGCGGTGCTGGTCGGCTCGCTGACCGCGGCCAACGCCACGCAGCGCATCCAGGGCTTCGAGGACGCGCTGAAGGGTTCGAGCATCACGGTCGTGCAGAAGGTCAACGACAACCTGTCGGCGGCCACCGCGACCTCCGACGCCGAGACCATCCTGGCCAACAACCCGGACGTGAACGGCCTGTACGGGGTCTACTCCTACGACGGCCCGGCGCTGGCCCAGGCGGTGCAGTCGGCCGGCAAGTCCAGCAGCGTCCACATCGTCTCCGACGACTCCGACGCCCAGACCCTGGGCTTCATCAAGTCCGGCGTCATCTCCGGCACCGTGGTGCAGATGCCCTACCAGCAGGGCTACACCGGCGCCTACATCCTGGCCGCGGAGAAGGTCCTCGGCAAGGACGCCACGATGGCGATCGTCAAGCCCTACCTGGAGTCCGACGGCTCCACCCTCAGCTCCGGCGTGGGCCTGGTGACCTCCGCGGACCTGTCCGCGTACCAGGCGCTCGAGACGCAGCTGGGGATCAGCTGACGATGGCAGCGTCCGACGACGCCCCGGGCCGCGCGGTCACCGCGCGGCTGCGGGGGGTCCACAAGTCCTACGGCCCGGTGCGGGTGCTGGACCTGCCCGAGCTGGATCTCTACGCCGGCCAGGTGGTCGGCGTCGTCGGGGAGAACGGCGCCGGCAAGTCCACGCTGATGGGCACGCTGTCCGGCTCGGTGCGCCGGGACGGCGGCGAGATCGAGATCGGCGGCACGGCTCTGGTCCCGGGCTCGACCGAGGCCGCCGCCGCGCTCGGCATCGCCATGGTCTCCCAGGAGTTCCCGCTGGTCGGGCAGCTGTCGGTGGCCGAGAACCTGCTGCTGGGACGGCGTCCGCGCGGTTCCCGGCGGCGCGTCCTGCTCGATCGCTCGGCGCTGCGCCGCGAGGCGGTCGAGATGCTCGCCGAGATCGGCCTGTCCGCCACCGCGGTCCAGGTCGGCCGCCAGGTGCGGACGCTACCCGTGCCGACGCGCCAGATGATCGAGATCGCCAAGGCCTGGGGCCGCCGCCCGAAGCTGCTCATCCTGGACGAGCCGACCTCCTCCCTCGGACCGGTCGAAGGCGCCCAGGTGCTGCGGCTGGCGCGCGAGCTGGCCGCGCGGGGCGGCACCGTCCTGTTCATCGGGCACCGGCTCGACGAGGTCCGCGAGGTCAGCGACCGGGTCCTGGTGCTGCGCAACGGCCGGCTGGTCGCCGACCTGACACCCGGCGAGGCGAGCGAGGAGCGCCTGATCCGGGAGATGGTCGGCGGCGAGGTGACACACTCGCGGCCGAAGGAGCAGCCGACCGACGCCCCGGTGCTGTTGTCCTTGCGCGGTCTGACGGCCGACGGCCTGGGCCCGGTCGATCTGGACCTGCGCGCCGGGGAGATCGTCGGGGTGGCCGGGCTCATGGGCTCCGGTCGCAGCCGCCTGATCCACACCGTGGCCGGGGCGCAACCGGCCACCGGCGGGAAGATGACGATCGCCGGCTCCCCCTACGCCCCGCACGGCCCCGGCGACGGCACGGCCGCGGGCATCGCGATGATCCCCGAGGACCGCAAGGAGCAGTCCCTGGTGGTGTTCGCCCCGATCCGGGCCAACGTCACGGTCCCGATCCTGCGCCGCATCAGCACCCGCGGCCTGCTCGGTCCGCGCCGCGAGCGGGCCGAGGCCGAGCGGATCACGGCGAGCGTCAATGTACGCATGCGCTCGGTCGACCAGCCGATCGGCGCGCTGTCCGGGGGCAACCAGCAGCGTGCGATCTTCGGCCGGGCCTTCGCCACCGAACCGCGGCTGCTGCTGCTCGACGAGCCCACGCGCGGGGTCGACGTCGGGGCCAAGGCCGAGATCTACGAGCTCATCGACCGGGCCGCCGAGCGCGGGATGGCGGTGCTGGTCGCCTCCTCCGAGCTGGAGGAGCTGCTGTGGATCTGCCACCGGATCGCGGTGCTGAACCACGGCCGGCTGGCGACCGTGATCGACCGCGCCGAGGGCACCAAGGAACGGATCATGACGGCCGCGGCCGGCACCGCCCCGGTCGTGCCGACGGCGGAGGACGAGCCCGACGACGCGCCGGAAGGCGTGCCCGAAGCCGTGCCGGAGAGCGTGTCGCAGGACCTGTCGGAAGAGGGTTCGGCAGCCGGTTCAGTAGTCGGTTCAGCAGTCGGCTCGCAAGACGCGCAAGCAGACGTGTCGGAACACGTGTCAGAACACGGAGACGCACCATGACAGCACAGAGCACCCTGACCCCCGAACAGGCGCCGCCGCGCGGCCAGCCGGCCGTCACGCGGCTGCTGCGCAAGCTCGCCGAATCGCCCGAGGCCGGCGTCATCGTGGCCTGCGTGCTGGTGTTCGCGATCATCGCGGCGAACGCCCCGACCTACACCTCGGTCGGCAACCTGCAGGTGATGGGCCGCGACCTGGCGCAGGTCGGGATCCTGGCGGTGGGGGAGTCCGTGGTCATCCTGACCGGCGGGATCGACCTGTCGGTCGGCGCGCTGGCCGGGCTCGCGGGCATCCTGACCGCCTGGTTCAACGTGAACCAGGGCATGCCGGCGCCCCTGGCGATCCTGCTGACGCTGCTGATCTGCGCCGGGGTCGGGGTCTGGCACGGGACCATGGTGACCCGGCTGAACGTGCCGCCGTTCGTGATCACCCTGGTCACGTACACCATCGCGCAGGGCTTGGCGCTGGCGATCACCACCGGCACGCCGATCAACGGGATCGATCCGCTGTTCAGCAACCTGAGCCAGTACTACATCGGCCGGGTGCCGGTGCCCGCGCTGTTCTTCCTCGGCGCGGCCGCGATCGCCTGGTTTGCGCTGGAGCGCACATATGTGGGGCGGCAGATCTACGCGGTCGGGGGGAACAAGGAGGCGGCCCGGCTGGCCGGCATCCCCATCGCGCGGCGCGTCACCACCGCGTACGTCTCCAGCGCGGTCCTCGCCGGTGTCGTCGGCGTGCTGGTGATCGGCCGGATGAACGTGGCCGACCCCTCGGTCGGCAGCGGCTGGGAGCTGACCGCGATCGCCGCCGCCGTGGTCGGGGGGGTGTCGCTGTTCGGCGGGGAGGGGCGCATGGTCGGCATCGCGGCCGGCGCGATCCTTCTGGAGCTCATCGCCAACGGTCTGCTCGCCCTGCACGTGAACACCTACTACCAGACCGTCGTGCAGGGGGCGGTACTCGGTGCCGCGATCCTGCTGGATCGGCTGCGGGCGAGGCTCTTCGGCAGGATTCGGAGATAGGGAGCCCTGCACGTTGATGCTTACCACGCGGGGGTGAGCGCGGGCAGGGGCGAAGCCTCGGGCGTGGGTTCGGGTGTGGGCTCGGGCTCACGCTCGTCCCGCAGCCCGCGGGCCAGACTCAGCGTCACCACCACCGACAGCGCGGCCATCACCGTCATCGCCGTGCTCGGCGTGAACCACTGCGCCAGCACCCCGGCGGCCACGGCCCCGACGCCCTGCATGGTCAGCATCCCCGACGACTGCAGCCCCAGCGCCTGGCCGCTCAGGCCGGTCGGTGTCAGGGCCATGAGGCGTTCCTGGAGCAGCAGGCTCGCGGCGTATCCGATCGAGGCCAGCATGACCGCCACGGCCGCGACCGGTAGCGTCGGGTGCAGCGCGAACACCAGGTACGGCACGGCGAGCAGCAGCCGCAGCGGCGCGCCGAGCACGCGACGCCAGCGCGCGGGCAGGAAGCGTCCGGTCATGGTGTCCCCGAGCAGCATGCCGAACGCGGCGCTGGCGAACAGGATTCCGGCGTGCCGCGGCGACAGGGACACGAACAGCGATTCGCAGCCCACGATCAGCCCGTTCGGCACCCACAGCGCGAGGAATACGTACCGCCGCGGCACGGAGGACCACAGCGCCGCGTTGTTGCGCCACGTCTGAGCGATCGACGGCCGCCCCGAGGCGCGCTGCGGTCGGGCGCTGAGCCCGAGGCGTGCGACGGCGGCGGCAGCGAAGTAGAGCCCTGCGCCGACCAGCAGCGTCACGCGCGGCGACAACGCCGTCAGGAGCACGCCGCCGAGGCCGTAGCCACAGATCTGCATGGTCCCGACCGCCATGTTCAGCACCGAGCGGCCGAGCAGGTACCCGTCCTTCGGCAGGATCTCGTTGAGCAGGCCGTATCGCACGCCGCCGCCGACCGAGGCCAGCACGCCGATCACGAACAGGATCCCGAACGAGGCCGCGACCGGCAGCCCGGGGATCGCCTGCGCCGCCGTGGCGATCGCGAACGCGAGCGCCAGCCCGGACAGCGCGGCGCGCGGCGGGATCAGGTCGGCGGCCGACATCAGCGCCGTCGCGCCGACCACCTGCGCGAGGCTGGGTCCGAACATGCTCAGGGCCGACAGCAGCGGGGATCCGGTCGCCGCGTAGATGAGGGTGCCCAGCGCCAGGCCGCTGACGGTCTGCGCGGCGACTTGGGCCAGGCTGGTGAGGAACAGAGGCTGGAATTCGGGGGAGGCGAAGAGCTGCCGGTACGTTCGCATGGTCGTCAGTGTGCGAGCGGGCGCGCGCCGCCCGGTACAGTTTCGCCAGGAGGCGAAACCATGACGCTGTGGCTGGTCGACACCGACACCCTCGCCAGCGGCCGGTTCGTGGTCTCGCCGCTGGCGGAGACGCTCGCCTGCCTGCAGACGCTCTACCGCCGGACGACGGCGAACCCGGCGGAGAAGGCCTGGTTCGACGAGCACCACGCCGCCTTCCGCACGATGGTCGCCCCCGACCCGCTGACCGGCCCGCTGCTGGAGGCGGCCCTGGGCTCGCGCTCGCACTGGATCGCCGACCTGCTGTCCCCGGTGCCGACCGGCGACCAGAGCTTCGAGGAGGAACTGCGGCGGGTCCGGGCGACGTCACCGGAGCTGGCCTTGGCGAACCTGACGGTCTCCTACGGCGGTCCGCTGCCGGACCTCCTGGACCGTACCGATCTCGCGCCGCGCCTCGTGGACATCCTGGTGTGGATCTGGACGCAGACCGTGGAGCCCACGTGGGAGCGCCGTCGCCGGCTGATGGAGGCCGACATCGTCTCCCGCACCGCCCAACTCAGCCAGGCCGGCTGGGCCGCGGCGCTGAGCGCGATGCGTCCCGGCATGCGGTGGCTCGGCGACGGGACCCTGCAGATCAACCTGCACAACTTCCCGCCCCGCCAGGTCTCCGGCGCGCGCCTGTACTTCGCCCCGGTGACGCCCGGGCGCGGCTGGGTGGCGTGGGACGACCAGCCGCAGTACGCGATCATCTATCCCTGCACCGGCGCGATGGCGGACGTCGGCATGACCGCCGCGCCCCAGCCGCTGGCCCGCCTGCTCGGCCCGAACCGCGCGACGATCCTGCTGCTCCTGGCCTCGCCGAAGAGCACCACGCACCTGGTCACACTGACCGGCCAGACCCTCGGCTCGGTCGGCCGACACCTCAAGGTCTTGCTGGACGCCGACCTGGTGCGCCGCCGCCGCTCCGGCAGGTCGGTGCTGTACTACCGGACGCCGGCCGGGGACGTGCTGGTCGAGAGCGCTTCGCGGGGGAGTCAGGAGGGCGAGTAGACGGCTTGGGGGAGCGTCACGGGGATTTCGGCGGTGGTCGCTGCCCGGTCGAACGTCGCTGGGTCGAACGGCGCTGGGTCGAACGTTGCCGGGTCGAACGGCGCCGAGCCGAATCGTGCCGACAGCGCGGCGACCCGGTCGAGCACGCTGCGAGCCTCGTCGCCGACGAGCGGTCGGACGTCGTTGTCGGGGCCGCGCCGCACTGGATGAACCTCGACGCCGCGCAGGCGGCGCTCGTCGACCCGGCAGTGCAGGACCAGGCCGTCGAGGTGGCGTCCTGCCATGACCGGCCAGTCGAAGACGAAGTTCCCGAGGCTGTAGAAGATCGGTCGGCCGTGGTACACCTCAATGCCCTGAAGGCTGTGCGGTCCGTGGCCCATGACCAGGTCCGCTCCGGCGTCGACGGCGGCCCGGCCGATCGCCTTCTGGTAGTCGCACACGTCGTCGCCCGCCACGCCCCAGTGGCAGGAGAGCACCAGGACGTCGCATCGGGCCCGCAGTTCTTCGACGTCCCGGATCATGGCGGCCAGCTCGTGCGGATACGGCTCGGTCAGGACGCGCGGCGGTCGTCCGGGTACCTCCGCCGACCGCAGGTCGGGCACGTAGGACGTGGAGGCGCGCAGGGTCGCGACTCCCGCTGTCCGCTGCCCGGCGGCCATTCCGAAGGGCCAGCAGATCGAGGTGTACGCCAGGAGCCCGAACCGGGTGCCGTCGCGTTCCAGGACGACCGGACGGTGCGCCTCATCCAGATCGGTGCCGCCGCCGCAGTGCGCGATGCCTGCGGCATCGAGGGTGTCCAGGCTCCTCAGCATCGCCGAGGGCGGGAACGTCACGTTGTTGGCCACGCTGACCGCGTCGATGCCGGCCGCGCTCAGTCCCGTGACCATGTCCGGTTCGGAGTGCCGCCAGTTCGGTTTGTGGGCGATGTCCGGGGCCCGCGGATCATCGCCGGCTCCGCACAGTGCTCCTTCGAGGTTGACGAATCGCACGTCGGCAGCCGTCAGCAGATCCAGCACATGTGTGAACGCGGTGGCGGGATCCGCTCGCCCCTGCAGATTGACGTCTCCGGCAAGCATCAAGATCTGCGACATGCCCCGACCGTATCGCCGTTCAGCCCTCCATGGAGAGCATCACCGGCGTCGCGTCCTCGGCGCGGAAGTGGACGGCCATCCAGTATCCGTCGGTGAAGTATCCGGCTCCTCCGTCGCTGTAGTTCAGCATGAAGTCGCCGGAGTAGTAGAACTCCAGCCGGAAAGCGATGGCCTCCCTGAAGAACTCAGCTTCGGCCTGCTCCGAGGTCTGATCATCCCGGCCGCGGTCCCACAGATATCGAAGCCAGCGGTCCCACAGGTATCGAAGCCCGGCCTGCCGGATCCGCTCGAAGTCGTCCAGCAGCGCGCGCACCGAGGGGAGCAGGGCCTTGATGCGTTCGGGCTCCGCCGCGCCGAAGCGGACGTAGACCTGGTCCGCGGGTGGCTCAAAAGTCGCTGAGTATTCGTACAGATCCTCATCGAACTCGAAGCCGCCGAGCACCTCGTCGCTGATCTCGGGGACCGGGCGGTCGGGCGCGTCGGTCGCGTACATGCGCGCGATCGCGTCCCACGACTGCTCCAGATGTGCCTGGTAGCAGGGGTTGTGCTCCTCGTTGAGGATCGGCGGCTGGTTGGTGAACTGGCCGGGGGTGGCGCTGAGCGTGCGGCCGTCGGCGGCGTGCAGGATCCAGTGCCTGTCGTCGTGGTCGATGTGCTTGACGTGGAACGAGCTCGGGATGTCCTGGACGCCGAACACCGGCCGGTCCGTCGGGCCGGCCAGCGCCACGGTTCCGGTCTGTCGGCCGTCGGGACCGGATTCCACCACGAAGACGCTGTTCAGGGGCCGCGCGACGCCGGCCACCGCACCTTCGGGCAGGTTCTCCAGCAACGGCGTCGCGTCGCCTTGCACCGCCTTGCACCACAGGTCGCGGTCATTGTCACGCACGTGCTCTCCTCGGTCAGGCAGACGACCGATCGAACCTCTCACGCGTCGCGGACGGCGGCCGACGGCACTTTTGACGTCGTGGCGGACACCGCTCTTCTGCCGCCTCGTCGGCTACTGGGGGTTCGTGCTCGTGATCCGTGCTCGTGATCGCCGTGCCTACGCTGGTGCTGGTTCGTCACCGGCCGGCGAGCTGAATTCGGGGGCGTCGGCTTCGGCTTCAGCCCCGCCCTCGCCGGCGCGGAGCCGTTGCGCGGCCAACGGCACCGCCACTCCATGCAGCAGCAGGCTCCCGAGCAGCACGATCGTCATCGTGGCGAGCGTCAGGCCGGCGTCCTCGTCGCGGGTGGCGTTGTAGGCGAGCAGCCCGAACACGATCGACGTGGTGCCGCGCGGTCCGACCAGGCCCAGGAGCGTGCGGTCCACGAACGTCGCGCCGGTGCCGAGCATCGCCAGATACACCGGGACCATGCGCACGACGGTCAGCACCAGCACGCTGTAGAGGATCACCGACCCGGGAACGCCGACCTGGAACACCAACACCGCGACCGCGCCGAACACGAACCACACGATCAGCGAGGCGACCGTGCCCAGCGCCTCGACAGTGGCGAATTCCGACTCCGGCATTGGCGCTTGTTCGCCCTGGAGCCCTCGGAACCCGATCCGGGCCCGCTTGTAGGCGATGCCCGCCAGGAACGCCGCCACGAAGCCGTTGCCGCCGACCGACACCGCGATCGAGTACGTGACGATCGGCAGCAGCAGCGCCGCGATGCCCACCGACTCCCCGCTCGACCAGCGCTCGCGCTCGGAGCGGCGCAGCACGGTGCCGGTGACCGTGCCGAACCCGACGCCGACCAGCACCGCGTACGCCGCGGCCGGGAACGCCTGCCGCAGCGCGCCTTCCGGGGTCCCGCCGTGCCCTGATTCGCCGATCAGCAGGATGCCGAAGGCGAACGCGGGGGAGAACAGGCCGTCGTTGTAGCCGCTCTCCACGGCCAGCACGTGCCGTACCCACAGCGGCAGGTTGCGGTCCTTGAGCAGGTGCGGGGCGGTGGCGAAGTCCAGCGGCGCCACCACGCACGCGATGACGAACACCACTGCCCACGACGGCGTCGGCAGCAGTCGCAGCCCCACGGCGAACGCCGCGGCCACCATCACCGGCAGCGCGATGAACAGCAACCGCAGTACCGCGCCGCGCTCGCCGGCCAGGAAGCCGTCGCGGACCACGGTCGCGTCGACGAACAGGAGCACGGCGAGCACGAGTTCGACGATGCGCTCGGCGATGTGCGTGTCCAGACGCTCGGCGAAGCCGGTTCCGCCGGCCAGCCCGGCCACGACGCCGCCGGCCACCATGGCCAGCGGGCCGGAGATGTGCCAGCGCGCCAGGCGGCGTGCGGCGAACGTCCACGCCAGCATCACGGCCAGGCTGGACACGATCAGGGGCAGCATACCGTGAGGTTACTGATATAAGGGTGTGATTCAGGCATAGGTGAGGGAAGGCGAGCGTGTCCCCACCGACGGCGCTCGCCTTCCCTCTTTATCAGTCAGGCTGGTAGTCGGGCTGGTAGCCAGCCGGGATCAGCGGCAGGGCTGGAAGGTCTTGTCGTCGAGGTTGATGTCGAAGCGCACGCCGTTGAAGTTGTTCGAGTTGTCCTTGGAACAGAACGAGGACGTCGCCAGCTTGTACTCGGCCTGGAAGACCGGCTTGCCGGCGGCCACGTACTGGTCGTAGCCGTAGTCGCCGTTCTGCGCGGTGGTGCATTCCTTGTACTGGTTGCACTGTTCGTTCAGCGCGCCGTCGAAGTACGGGAGCAGTTGTGGGATCTGCGCATTGTCGTTCTTCTGCAGGACGCTCAGGCCGCGGGCGTGGGAGTCGTTGGCCAGGGTGGCGTTGAAGTAGAGCTGGTCGGCGGCGGTCACGGAGAAGCCGGTGCTGTTGGCGTAGCCGTCGACGTTGTCGAGCTCGACCATGTCGAAGCCCTTCTGCCGGCACATGTCCAGGCGGGCGTCCATGATCTTGCGCAGCGCGCTGCCGGACTTCTGGATCTCGCGGACGTCCAGCCACTTTTCGCCGGGCCAGCCGTTGCCGCTGCCCAGGACGGCGGACGGGAACTGCGAGGCGTCCGAGCGCCAGTTCTCGTAGGTGCCCGCGGACAGGTAGCAGACGGCCTTGATGCCGGCGGCGTGGAGTGCGGAGACGTTCGCTGCGGTGTTGTTGAAACCGTCGACGTCGTACATCTGGACGTTGCGGAAGGGGGCGGTCGGGACCGCGGACAGGACCCAGTTCCAGGACGTCTGCAGGTTGGGCTGCCAGCAGCCGTTGCAGGCCGCCGGGCTTGGGAGCTGTCTCTTATACAGATCTCC
>NZ_JAACYW010000208.1 GCF_015356825.1 Catenulispora rubra
GCGGCCACGTGTCCGGGGGCGGCAACGGGGTGCTCTCCCGGCTGCACGGGCACATCTCCGACCACTTGTACGCCGTCGAGCTCGTCGTGGTCGGCGCCGACGGCCGGGCCGAGACCGTGGTGGCCACCCGGGAGCCCGACGACCCGAACCGGGACCTGTGGTGGGCGCACACCGGAGGCGGCGGCGGGAACTTCGGCGTGGTCACCAAGTTCTGGTTCCGCAGCAGGGACGCGGTCGGCGACGACCCGGCCGCGCTGCTGCCCAAGCGTCCGTCCCGGTTCCTGGTCGCCACGGCCATGTGGCAGTGGACCGACCTCGACCGGGAGTCCTTCGGCCGGCTCAGCGACAACTTCATGCAGTGGTGCGCGCGCAACGCCGATCCGGAGACGCCGACAGCGGCCCTGCACGGCGAACTCATCGCCTTCCGGCAGGACCACGGCATGGTGCTGGCGATGGGCCGCCTCGATCCCGCCTCCGGGAGCCGCGACGTGCTCGACGCCTATCTGGCCGAGATGACCGCCGGCATGCCGCAGGCGGAGGTCACCGTCATGGACGAGCCGTGGCTCTACAACGTGCTCAACATCCCGAACCCGGCGACGGCCTTCGGTTTGCAGCCCTCTGAACTGCGCTCGAAACTCAAGGCGGCGTACCTGAAGAAGCCGCTGGACGACGACCAGGTGGACACGCTGTACCGCAACCTGCGGGACCCGGACTACACCAATCCGGCGAGCGCCGCCATCCTGTCGTCCTGGGGCGGGAAGATCAACGCCGTGGCGCCCGCCGACACGGCGACCGCGCAGCGCGACTCGATCATGCTGCTGGCGGTCGTCAACTGCTGGGGCGTCGCGGAGGAGGACGAGCGGCACCTGGACTGGCTCCGGGCCTTCTACGGCGACGTCTTCGCCACCACCGGCGGCGTGCCGGCGCCGAACGACGCCGCGGACGGCTGCTACATCAACTGGCCGGACAGCGACCTGGCCGATCCGCGGTGGAACAAGTCCGAGGTGCCCTGGAGCACGCTCTTCTACGGCGCGAACTACCCCCGGCTTCAGCGGATCAAAGCACGGTGGGACCCCAGGAATGTGTTCCGGCACGCGCTGTCCATCCAGTCCATCCAGTCCATCCAGTCCATCCAGCCGACCGAGAACGAAGGAGCATGACGAGCATGGCCGAGCAGCCCCGCGAGCCCCGTTTCGAGAAGTCCTATCGCGACGAGCGGGTGATCGACGGCGTCCCGGTGGGCAGGTTCTGGGACATCGGCGGGCCGCAGCCGGCGGTCCGGGAGCTGGTGGCGCACGGAGCGCTCCGGGGCGAGGTGCTCGATCCGGGCACCGGGCCGGGGCACAACGCGATCTACTTCGCCTCCCAGGGCTACGCCACGACCGGCGTGGACGATTCGCCCGCGGCGATCGAGCTGGCCCGGCGCAACGCCCGCGAGGCCGACGTGAAGGTGGATTTCGAGGTCGCGGACGCGACGAGCCTGCAGGGCATGGAGGGACGGTTCGACACGGTCGTCGACTCCGCGCTCTACCACATCTTCGCCTTCGACGAGTCGGCGCAGGTGCGGTACGCGCAGGCCCTGCACCGCGCCACCCGCCCGGGCGCGCGATGCTACCTGTTCGCGTTCGGCTCGCACAACATCAACGGCCTGGTTCTCCCCAGCGTGCTCACGCAGGAGACCTTCGAGCGGGTGCTGCCGGCGGCGGGATGGCGGGTCGACTACATCGGTCCCTCGTCGTACATCTGCCACCTGAACGTCGAGGTCCTGGACGCGACGCCGGACCAGCACCCGGCCGACCACCCGGCGACGAAGGCGCTGCGGCACCGGCTGACGGTCCTGGAGCCGCTCCTGGAGAAGAACCCGGTTCACATACCGGTCTGGTCCGTGCACGCGACGCGCGTGGACTGACGTCCACCGGCAGAGGGGACTCACCGTGACAAGCGACCTCATCGGTCTCGCAGACCTCGAACACCTTTATGCGCTCTCTCCGGAAGGACAGCGGCTGCTGTTCACGGAAGCCCACACCACCTACCGGTTCACCGACGAACCGGTGGACGAGGACCGCCTGCGTGCGATCTGGGAACTGCTCAAGTGGGCGCCGACCGCCAGCAACGTCTCGCCGTTGCGGGTGCTGTTCATCCGTTCCGCGGAGGCCAAGCAGCGGCTGCTGCCGTTCCTGACGCCGCCGAACAAGCCGAAGAGCGAGTCGGCCGCGGTCGTCGCGGTGCTCGCGGCGGACAACGACTTCGCCGAGTACGTGCCGCGCCTGTGGCCGGCGATCCCGCAGATGAAGGAGCTGCTGGAGGCCAACCCGGGCATCCGCGACGAGAACGCGACCTTCAACGCGACCCTGCAGAGCGCCTACTTCCTGCTCGCGGTCCGGGCCACCGGCCTGGCCGCGGGCCCGATGAAGGGGTTCGACGCCAAGGGCGTCGACGCCGAGTTCTTCTCCGACGGACGCTGGCGCTCGGTCCTGGTGGTCAACATCGGCTGGGCCGCCGAGGACGGGACCACCGAGCGGCTGCCCCGGCTGGAGTACGAGGAAGCCGTCCGGTTCGTCTGACGAGGGATCCGGGCCGCCCGCATCCCGGGGCGACCCGGATCGCCGCACAGTGAATGATTGCCGGAAGCGAGGGTGGGCGATGACGTCTCAGGCCGATGCGATGCGCGAGACGCGCGGATTCCGGGGGACCCGGGCGGTGCCGGAGATCGGCGGTTCGACCCGGGTCTACGCAGTGCTCGGATACCCGGTCGCCCAGGTGAAGGCGCCGGGGCTGCTCAATCCGGTCTTCGCCGAGCTCGGCCTGGACGCGGTGCTCGTCCCGGTGCTCGCCGAGCCACGGCATCTGGCCGAGGTCGTCCGCGGTCTCCAGCGGATCGGCAATCTCGACGGCCTGCTGGTCACCATCCCGCACAAGATCGACGTGTGCCGGCACGCCGACCGCGTCAGCCGCGCCGTGACCCTGGCCGGCTCCGCCAACGCGCTGCGGCGCGAGCCCGACGGCAGCTGGTTCGCCGAGAACTTCGACGGAGCCGGGCTCGTCCGGGGCCTGGAGTCCGCGGGGTTCGAGCCGGCCGGCCGGCGCGTGGCGCTGGTCGGGGCGGGAGGGGCCGGCGGCGCCGTGGCCGCCGCGCTGCTCGGAGCGGACATCGCGCACCTGGCCGTGTGCGACCGCGACGAGGACCGGCTCGACACCCTGGTTTCGCGGCTGGAGCAGCACCACCCGGGACGGATCTCGGGAAGCACGACACCGCAGGTCCGGGACGTGGACCTGGCGGTCAACGCCACGCCGCTCGGCCTGCGCCCCGACGACCCGCTCCCGTTCGCGGTGGAGCAGCTCGCGCCGGGCACCGTGGTGGCGGACATCATCATGCAGCCGAAGGACACGGCGCTGCTCCAGGCCGCCGCGGCCCTCGGCCACCGGATCCATCACGGGTCGCATATGCTCACGCACCAGATCGACCTCTACCGCGAGTTCTTCGGCCTGGACCGCATCACCGGGTGAGCGGGCCCGCGGCGGCCAGGACCGCCCCGTGCAGCGAGGATCTGCCACCGAGCCGTGCGGGCAGCACCGGGGCCACCGGATGTCCCGGCCTGGCCAGCGCGCCCGCGCGCCGCGCCACCTCCTCGACCAGGCCCGGTATCCCGGCGGCGAACCCGCCGCCGACGACCGTCGCCGCGGGCCGCACCAGCTCGGCCACGCCGACCAGGGCCGCGGCCAGCGCCGCGCAGCTGTGGGCGAGCGCTGAGAGGGCCCAGGGCGTGCCGTCGGCGTATGCGGCGCGCAGGTCCTCGAATCCGACCGCCGCTCCGCGCTCGGCCGCGGCCCGGCGCAGGGTCGCAGGTCCGGAGGCCTCGGCCTGGACGCAGCCGCGCCGGCCGCAGTCGCACAGCGCGCCGTCCTGATTCACGATCAGGTGCCCGAGCTCGCACGAGCCCCGCCGGGCACCGGGCACGCTGCGGCCGCCGAGGACGATCCCGCCCCCGATGCCGGTGCCCACGCCCACGTAGACCAGGTCTTCGCAGCCTGCTGCGGCCGCCTCCGCCAGGGCCGCCAGGTCCCCGTCGTCGGCACAGTGGACCGGGGCCGCCGGGAACAGCCCGCGCAGGACGCCCGCCAGGTCCAGGCCGACCCAGGAGGGTCGGGTCGGCCAGGCCGTGACCCGGCCCCGGGCGTCCAGGGTGGCGGGCACGGCGACTCCGACGCCGGTGAACGGCCGATGCGTACGGACCCTGATCTGCTCCACGTGCGTGCGCAGGGCCGCGAGATCGGCGTCGAGCGCGCCGGGCGCCGACCAGCTGAACGCGGACTCGACGGCCTTCCCGCGGCTCTGAGCGTCCTCGGCGAGGTCAGCTCCCGCGGCGGGCTCGGCGCGGAAGGCGACCTTCGTACCGCCGATGTCAATGCCGAGAAGGATGGTCCACCTCCGGCTCGGGAACCCGCGCTGCCAGCCCGGCCTTCAACTCCGCTAGAAGCATGGTGAGCTCGCGAGTGTTGCGTCCGACGCCGAAGACGTGGAAGTCCGGTCGGACCAGCGCGAAGCGCGCTCTGGCGGCGGCCAGGAAGGGCAGGTACACCTTGTCGAGGTCGACGACCTCGCCGGACGCCTGCCCAGCGGAATCGGAGTCCTCGGCCACCACCCGGACGACATGGGCACCGATCGCCGTGAGAAACGCGGTCTGCTCCGCGGTCAGCACGCCGGCGGGGTCCTCGGTGGTCAGGAAGACGAACCCGGTCCCCACCACCTGGTCGAAAAGCCCAGTTTCCCGGTCCCGGGCGACCCGCCCCTGCGGGACGAGCGCCCCGGTCGGCAGCGCGGCCACCGTCCCGACCGTCCGGTGCAGCAGCCCCTCCCGCAGCGGCTGGGCCAGCGGCCGGCCCGGGGTCCTCCCGGCGAGCAGAGCGGCGTCGCGCCGGGCGGCCTCCTCCTCGTCCGTGACGCAGACGATCCTGCCCAGCTGCACGGAGAGCTCGATCGTGCGGAGCACATGGCTTCGGCGCTCGGCCTCGTAGGTGTCCAGCAGCCGCTCGTCGGAGTCGCCGCGCAGGACCCGGTCGAGCTTCCACGACAGATTGAGAGCGTCCCTGATACCGGAGCACATGCCCGCGCCGGCGAACGGCGGCATCGAGTGCGCGGCGTCCCCGGCGAGCAGCAGACGCCCCCGGCGCCAGGTGTCGGCCACGGCGGCCTGGAAGGTGTAGACGGTGTGCCTGGCGAGTGTGGCGTCCTGCGGGGTCACGCCGGAGCGCCCGAGCAGCTGCCAGGCGGTCTCCGGCCGGTCCAACTCCTCGACGGTCTCACCGGGCAGGCGCATGAACTCCCACCGCCGGCGCCCCGGCCCGCTGCCGACGACCGTGGTCGGCCGCACCGGATCGCAGAGCTGCGCGTTGGCGGGCTCGAACACCCGCGGCCGGTCGAGGACCACGTCGCACAGCAGCCAGTCGTGCGAGAAGCCGAGATCGGTGACGTCCCCGCCCAGCCAGCCGCGCACGACGCTGTTGGCCCCGTCGCACCCGACGAGCCAGGACCCGTCGAGGGTGACGCGCTCACCGTCGGCGGTCACCGCGGCGAGGGTGACGCCGCCGTCGGCGGATTCGGTGACGGCCTCGGCGGCGTGGCCGCGCAGGACGCGCAACAGCCCGCGCTCCTGCAGCTCCGTCGCACGGGCCGCGAGCGCGGCTTCCAGAGCGGGCTGGTGAAAGGCCGTCGCGTCCGGCCACCCGGAGGCCCCGACCGGCGCGAAGTCCATCCGCAGCAGCGTCCGGCCGGCCGCGTTCCGCCAGTCGTAGGCGTCGACCGGCTCGCCGATCCCCGCGAACGCGGAGTCCAGGCCGAGGCAGGCCAGGGTACGTGCGGTCTCCCCGTCGAAGACCGTCGCCCGCGGCATCGGATACGGGTTCTCCCACCGCTCCACGACGGTGACGCTCCAGCCCTGCCGGGCCAGCATGATCGACAGCACCTGGCCGACCGGCCCGTAGCCGACGACCAGGACGTCCGCGCTCATTGTGCGGCGCGCCGGACGAGCGCCCGGGCGGCGAGCCGGTAGCCCTCGGCGCCCAGGCCGAAGATCACGCCGTCGGCGAGCGCCCCGAGGATCGACTGGTGCCGGAACTCCTCGCGCGCCCAGACGTTCGACAGGTGGACCTCGATCCAGGGCCGGGGGTAGTTGGCGAGCGCGTCGCGCAGGCTCCAACCGGCGATCATCAGGGCGCCGGGGTTGATGATGGCGCCCACCGTGTCGTAGGCGTCCTGCACGGCGCGCACCATCTCGCCCTCGCCGTCGTACTGGCGCGAGACCACCTTCCAGCCGCTGTCCGCGACCTCGTCGGCGACCAGGCGCTCGATGTCGGCGAGGGTCTGCGAGCCGTAGATCTCCGGTTCGCGGCGGCCCAGGATGCCCAGGTTCGGCCCGTTCAACAGCAGCAGCTCGTTCACGACAGGCCCGCCGGCGTCTCGGCGTCGGCGGCGACGATGCCCATGAAGTGCATGACGATCTCGTGGTTGGTCGAGGTCACGGCCGAGTCGCAGTCGGTGCGGTAGTGGATGTCGACGGTCCGCGGCGACGGCTCCAGCGAGACCTCCTCGTCCCTGCGCAGCGCCGCGATCACCTCCGGGACGTCGAACCCGAGCGCCACGTCCCGCCGGACGTAGAAGTCCTCGCCGCCGACGTGCACGACGGGCAGGTCCTCCCCCGACTGCTCGGGCCGGTAGGCCGGGCGGGTCAGCAGATCGAAGCGGAACACCTCGTCCAGCAGCGGCGTGGCGGTCTCCGGCAGCAACGGCCGGACCGACTCCCGCCACCACCGTTCGAGCAGGCGCGTGGCGTACGGATCGGTGAACAGGTACGTGATGGCGCCGCCGAACGCCTCGGTCCCGCCGGCCGCCCCCGCGGCGAACGCCCGCAGCACGTCGGCGCCGGGGTCGTCGGCCTGGTCGATCCAGGCGTCGAGGTTGCGCAGCACCTGCGACTGGGTGAGGCCGGCCAGCGCGCGCAACGGATTCCACACGTGGCGCAGCACCGCGTTCTCGGCCACGACGCGCGCCCAGAACAGGAAACGCTGCATCCGCTGGTTCTCGGCGAACGTCATGGTGCTGTGCGCGAGTACGTACTCGAAGTCGTCGTGGTCGCCGCGCACCGAGGCGATCCCGTACTGCTCCTTCTTCTCCATGTAGTCGGTGTTGGGAAGCAGCAGCATGGGATAGACCGCGATCCGCGACACCCGCCGCGAGAGCCGGTCGTAGCCCTCCATGAAGGACTCGACGGTCTCGCCCGGCGCGCCCCAGATGAGCTCGGCGTAGCAGTCCAGGCCCTCGTGGTCGAGCCAGGCCGCCAGGTCCTCCCACTCGTTGACCTTCATGTTGCGCCGGTTCATGGTCTCCAGCACGTCGTCGCTGAGCGACTGCAGGGCCAGCGTGAAAGAGCTGTGCATGCCGGCGTCCTTCATCATCTTGACGATGCTGAAGAAGGTCTTCGACTTGTTCTTCGCCCAGGACGTCTCCAGCGCGCGGGGGAACCCGAACTTCTCCCGGGTCTCGATGAGCATCTTGACGAACTCCAGGTCGGCCGGGAGCATGCCGAAGTTCGCGTCGCAGGCCACCACCGTGTGCACCTTGTGCCGGGCGAACACCTCAAGCTCCTGCTTCAGCCGGTCCAGGGAGAACGCGCGGACCTTCTGGCCGATCGCACCGCCCCAGTAGCAGAAGGAGCACTTGTAGGGACAGCCGCGGTTGGTCTCCATCAAGGCGACGTCGTAGCGGAACTTGCCCTCCTCGTCGGTGAGCTCCAGGGCTCCGGTGAGGAAGGGCGAGGGGATGGAGTCCAGATCGCTGATGCGCTCCCGGTCGGCGGTGGTGACGACCTCGCCGGCGACGCCGCGGAAGGACAGGCCGTCCACGGTGTGCAGATCGTGCGCCCCGTGGCCGTCCAGGCAGGCGGTCAGCAGATCCCGGAAGGTGAACTCCCCCTCGCCGTTCACCACGACGTCGAGCTCGGGGAACAGCCGGAACAGCCGCTCGCCCTGACCGCTCACGTGCGGCCCGCCGAACACCACCAGCCCGTTCGGGTTGAGCTGCTTGAACGTGGCGGCCAGCGACCCGAAGGACTGCTGGTTCCAGCCCATGACCGAGAAGGCCAGGACATCCGGGACGGCACCGGTGAACAGGTCGTTCGCCATCATGGCGTTCGTGGTCCCGCCCCGGAAGTTGTGGATCTCGATCCGGGTGTCGGCCCGGAGCCGCTCGTCGGCCAGCGCGGTCGCGCGCATGTAGGCCGACGCCAACGGCATCGATTCCAGGGGCATGTCCCAGATCCCCTGCTGTACCAGGACCACGGTGAGCGGCATGGCTTCGGTGCGTGCCCGCAAGGTCTTTCCTCCTCGTGCGGCCGGATCAGGCTCTCGCTGGGGCGGATCAAGGCAGTCGTCGGTTCTGCGCGGGTTCTGCGCGCACACGGGCCCGTCAAGGCAGGATCGAGGGTCGTCCTCGGCATCCCCGACCGGGGCGCGGAACTGGGAACGAAAAGCGCACCGTCGGCCGCGTACCCCGTCCGACCTGCACTGATAGTGGACATTATCGACGCCGCGGAGCACCGACAACCCCCTCACGAACCCCCTAGCGCCGGCCACCCCCGTACCGCAGTCCCCTCATTCACCCGCCCGTTTTCCGCGCCGAGTAGGGGGCTGCGCGTACGGGATCTCTGTGCTTCGTCGCGCCGTCCCGTAGGGTGGGAAACGGAGTTTTCGAAGGGGAGCGCATGCAACGCGGAGAAGTGTGGTGGGCCGATCTCGACGAGTCGCGGCCGGTGGTGTTGCTCTCGGGCGACCAGGAGTCGGGCTTCCAGGCTTTGCAGGTCGTGGAGCCGTCGGGGATCGACATCAGCGGACTGGGCGTCGAGGTGTCGGTCGGCGCCATCGACGGACTCCCCTATGAAGGCGTGCTGCGGCTGGGATTCCCGAATCCGGACTTCCTGTTCTGCACCTGGCAGACCACGGTCACCGCGGACTCGCTCAGCGCCCGGGCGGCCGTGCTGACCCCGGCCAAGATCGACGAGATCGACGAGGCGCTGCGGCGGTCGGCCGAGCCCCGGGAGCCCGAGGCCGGGGCGACCAACCGGCTCAACGAGATCCGGGACATGCTGCGGCGCGGCGAGCTGAGATAGCCGCCCCGGGCCCGGGACGCGCGCCGTCTTTCTCAGTACGCTGAGGAAAACCCCCGGCGCGGAGCCCGTCCGGCCGGAAACGGACCCCCCGGAGGTGGCCCACTCCATGTCAGCCGCGCCCTCCCTGCCGAACACCGCCACCGGGGGCCCGGCCCCCGGAGCCGGGTCGAAGCCGGGCCTGATCCTGGCGACCGTCGTGAGCTGCCAGCTGATGCTGGTCCTGGACGGCACCATCGTCAACATAGCCCTGCCGAAGATGCAGAAGGGCCTGCACTTCTCCGACGCGAACCTCAGCTGGGTCCTGAACGCCTACACGCTCGCCTTCGGCGGGCTGCTGCTGCTCGGCGGCCGTGCGGGCGACATCCTCGGCCGGCGCCGGATGTTCGTGGCCGGCGTGGTGGTGTTCACCGTCGCCTCGTTCGCCGGCGGCCTCGCGGTGGACTCCGGCATGCTGCTGGCCTCCCGCGTGTGCCAGGGCGTGGGCGCGGCGATGGCCGGGCCGAGCATGCTGGCGCTGATCGTCGCCACCTTCCCCGAAGGCGTCCCGCGGGTGAAGGCGATGAGCCTGTTCACCGCGGTCTCCAGCGCCGGCGGCTCGATCGGCCTGCTGCTCGGCGGCGTCCTCACCTCCTGGGGCTCGTGGCGCCTGGTGATGTTCATCAACGTGCCGGTCGGCATCGCGGCCGCCGTCGCCGCCTCCCGGCTGCTCCCGGACTCGCCCCGGCAGTCCGGCCGCTTCGACGTGGTCGGCGCGCTGACCTCGGTCGGCGGCATGACGAGCCTGGTCTACGGATGCGTCAACGCCGCCGGCAGCGGATGGAGCGACCCGCGGACGATCACGGCCATCGCGATCGCGGTGGTGCTGCTGGCCGCGTTCGTGGTCGCCGAGTCCCGCGTCGAGCAGCCGGTGGTCCCGCTGCGTCTGCTGCGCGACCCGGTCCGGGCCCGCGGCTACTTCGGCTACGTGCTGCTGATCGGGGCGATGTTCGCGACGTTCTTCTTCACGTCGCAATTCATGCAGAAGGTGCTGCACTATTCGCCGTTGAAGACCGGGTTCGCGTTCCTGCCGCTGAGCGTCATGCTGTTCGCCGTGGCCCGCCTGGTCCCGAAGCTGATGCCGCGGCTCGGGGCCCGCCGTCTGGTGGTCATCGGGACGGTGCTGATCACCGTCGGGCTGTTCTGGCTGTCCCGGCTCAGCCCCGGCACGCACTTCGCCACCGGCCTGCTGTTCCCGCTGATGCTGTTCGGCTTCGGCGGCGGGATGGCCTTCAGCCCGCTGGCCATCATGCTGATGAGCGGGTTGCCGCCGCGGGACTTCGGGTCCGCCTCGGGGCTGCTGCAAGCCTGCCAGCAGGTCGGCGGGTCACTGGGGTTGGCGGTGCTGGTGACGGTGTTCAGCTCGGCTGCCGGGCACGGGCATTCGACGGTCGAGGCGAACACTTCGCAGGGGCTGCGGATGGCGCTGCTGGTCGCGGCGGTGTTCGCGTTCTGTGTCGTCCTGGTCGCCACGACGCTGAAGCCGCGGGCGGCACCCGGCAAGCCGGGGTGACGGGCGGTCCGGGGTCGGGGGCCGCGGTCGGGCTCCCGCAGTCGGGCTCCCGCAGTCGGCGACTGTCAGGCGGTGAGCTCGAGGATCAGGTCGCGCACCGTGCCGACCGTGCGGAACCGCACCGAGTTGAAATCGCCTTCGGGGATCTTGACGTCGAACCTGCGCTCGCAGTAGATCCGCAGCTGGGTGAAGCCCAGGGAGTCCACCCCGAGGTCGCGGGCCAGCTCCTGGGCCGCCGCGATGGAGTCCTCGGCCACCTCCACGTACGCCTCCGTCACGAGGATCTGCTTGATGGTCGACTCGACGGCTTCGGGCGTCAGCGCAGACATGGGTCTCCTTGCGAAGGGGAGGGTGGGGAGACGGAGGCGTGATCGGCTTTCGGCATCGTATGTCAGCGGCGACGACTGAATCAATGTTCGGTGACGACGGTCCAGGCTCGGCGGTCAGGCGCCGGTGTGGAGGTAGGCGGCCCACAGCAGCGGCATGTCAGGACGGCGCCGCCGGAGCTGCCTGACGGCGTGGTGCAGCGCTTCGGCGCAGCTCTGGAGCCGGGGTGGCCTCTGGCCGTCGTCGGTGAGCCAGCGGTAGAACTCGGCGGCGAGGTCGGCCGCGAGGGCGTCGTCGATGGGCCACAGCGCGCCGACCACGTGGCGGTAGCCGGCCAGGTGGAAGGCGCTGGTGAGCTGGACCGACTCGTCGGCCAGGCGCTCGGCGGTGGTCGCGGTGTCGCAGGCCGAGAGGAACGCCAGGCCGCCGGACAGCCGCAGGGTGCTGATGTCGGCGACGGTCAGCGGGCGGACGTCGTAGTCGGCGAGCACCAGGTGGCTGCGCAGCGGGTTGCCCCGGTCGACGCGGCCGTGGCAGGCGAAGTGCGCGACGCCGTGCGCCGGCAGGGCCGCGAGCACGGCGTCGCGGGTGGGGTCGGCGAGCATGGTGACGTCGCGCATCAGAGTGCTGATCGCCTTGGTCTCCTCGATCACCCCGGGCAGCGGGGCGCCGGGGGTGTCCGGCACGCCGACGATGAGAACGGAGCCGGCATCGGGTTCACCGCTGGGCTGCCCGCCGGGGCCTGTGTCGGACCGGTGGCTGGTCAGGGCCCGCACGGTGGTCGTGTAGGAGGAGATGACGCGGTCCATGACGGCCTGGCCCGCCTCGCTCGGCTGTCCCGGCTGTCCCGCCTCGCTCGGCTCCCCCGGCTCCCCCGCCTGGCCCGCGTGGCCTTCATGGCGGCCCGCCGCGTGCAGCGGCAGGAACGCCAGCGGCCCCACCGGACACCACCACACGCGCGGCCATTCCTCGCCGTCGGCGGGGGTGCCGGTGTGGCCCAGCGCGACCAGGACCGGCTCGGCGATCGTGGTCCACAGCCACGCCAGGACCTCGAAGATCCCGTCATCGGGCGCGGCGTGGGGCGGATTCAGGTCACGACCGTCGCGATCGAACGCGGCTCCGGACATGGCACGGTAGGCGGGCGTCAGGCGGGCGGCGTTGGCGATCACGTCGGTCTCGGTCAGGCCGGGCAGCGGGACCACGCGCACCGGATCCGACGGGTCGCCGGTGACGATCAACGCGTCGCTGCGATACGAGCACGACGTCACGAGCACGACGGGACCGGGGATCCGACCGGTGCGCGTCAGCCGCTCGACGTCCGGCACGTCGAGGAAGTCCTCGAACCCGGGGAGGGCCCGGATGTCCTCCAGGAGGTCGTGCCATTGTGCGTAGAACGCCCGCCGTTCCGCGATCAACGGCAGATCCGATGCGGGGAGCCGATCCGTCGGAAATTCAAAGTGCCCGACATCCCGCCACGCATCGGCGTGATCCGCGGCGTCGAGGCGGCTCCGCAGCGCGTCCAACCGGTCCGCCAGCTCCGGCGCCCGCCAGCGCAGCCGACCGAGTTCGCTGCCGCGCACCCCCACGGCGTCCGCGACGAGGACACCACGGGCCCGCTCCAGCAGTTCGACGGCGCGCACCGGCAGCCCGGCGTCCAACGCGGCCGCGGCCGCCTGTGACGCCAGGCCTGCCAAGCGGCGCACGCGCTGTTCACGCTCTGTGCGGGACAACCTGTTCGGAGCCAGGAAGGCCACCAAGTCGATGGCGGATTCCAGCGCCGTCAACGCCTCCTGCGCCTCATCCGGCTCCGTCATCGACGCTGCGAGATCCCGGTAGTCCTGGATCCGGCTGATCGTCGGGGCTGCCAGGCTCTCCGCCGCCTCCCGCAGACACGCCTGCGCCTCGATCCGCAGGCTCGGGTCGGCGGTGACGGTGAACAGCGCGCGAAGCGAGTCGGCCAGGGCACGGAGATGGATGTACCGGTAGTCGGCGTCCTGGATCGACGCCGCCGCCGTCCGTCCGGCTTGAACGGCTTCCTCCAGAACACCTTGCTCCAAGGCGGGCTCGTCGGCGGTCCGCCGAGCCAACGTCACCAGCACCTGCCCCAGATTGCTCAGGTAGCGCGCGTGCTCGATGGTGTTCTCGCCGGTGCGGTTCACGGCCTCATAAGCCGAATACACCGCCTCCATCAGCAGGTCCCGATCCGCGAGCGTTTCGGACAGCATCCGGCACGCGATGCCCAAGTTGTTGTGGCAGATCACGTAGCCCGGGCTGTCCGGCGGACAGGCTTTCACCGCGGCCCGCCAGACATCGGCCGCTTCTTTGAGCACGGACACGTCCCTGGTCTCCAGGAAGGCGGCGTGCAACATGCGGCCGACGTCGGACAGGTATCGGGCACGGTTCGCGTCGGACTCGGGAAGGACGGCCATCAGGTCGCGACCGGTCTGCACGGCTTCCAGCAGAGGCGCCGATTCCTCGGTGAGGCGGAACAGACCCTCCTGGGCGACACGCAGCCGGTCCAGCGCCACGACCGCCCGCGGAGCGGCAGCCACCGCTTGCCGCCCGACCTGTACGGCTTCAGCCATCAGGTCCGCATCGCGGATCTGCGCCGCGCGCACCTGCAGAATCGCCCCCAGATTGCTCAGGAACGCCGCCCGCGACGGGTCGTCGTCAGGAAGTGCGGCGAGCGCCGCGCGCATGGTTTCCACGGCTTCGGAGGCGGCAGCCGTGTCCTCGGCTATGCCCTCGGGGCTGGCCACCTTGTAGAGGGCCTGCGCGAGGTTGTTCATATAGGAAGCGCGCAAAGGGCTGCCTTCGGGCACCGAGGCGAGGGCCGTTCGGAGCGATCGCACCGATGCTCGTAGCGCGCCCTCCTCGTGGGTGCGCTCGAAGAGCAGGAGCTGCGCGAGGCCGAGGTTGCCCAGGAACCAGGCCCGACGGGGGTGGTGTTCGTCCGCGGCGGTGACAGCCACTCGGAACAACAGCAACGCCTGGTCGAACCGATCCGCGACGGAGGCGATCCCGACGGCGTATTCAGTGACCGCGACGGGATCCACTCCCGGCCAGCCGTGTGAGACCGCGACCTGCTCGAAAGCCGCGCGCAGGGGCTCCGGCACCGCCTCGGGCCGGCTCAGGAAGACGCTCGCGAGATGGCAGACGGCGGCCGTCCGATCCTGCGTGCCCTCCGCCTCGGGCCGCGCCATCGCCCGCTGCCAGTGGAACCACCCCACCGCGAAGGCCACGAAGTGTTCATCGGCCGTGCCGGCGTCGGCGGACAGGGCGTTCGCTTCCCGCAGGGCTTCATCGCCGAGCAGCAGTGCGCGATCCGCCGACACACGTTGAAGCCATGCGAGGGGCCCGGACAGTGGCTGGGAATCCGACATCGCTGCGCTCCGCACTCACCGGTGGACTTGAGGTGGCGGCCAAGATCACGCGTTCTCCCCCAGTATGTCAGAACTCGGATACCCTCCGCGCCGTGGTGATCGCGTCGCGGGCCGGCGGCCCGCCAGAACGAACTTGCAAAATCCCCAAAGAAGTTCGACACTCTAACCATGAGTGAGTCGAACCAACTGTCCGGGCTGCCCGCGGAGCGGGTGGTCGACGCCGTGCAGGTGCTGGTGCGGTTGCGGCGGTCGCTGGAGCGGGTGGAGACCGGCTTGAGCCTGCCGCAGTACCAGCTGCTGTCGATGGTGCGTGGGGGCGGGGAGCGGTCGGCGCGGTTGGCCGACAAGCTCGCGGTGCGCAAGCCCACGTTGACCGCCGCCGCCGATGCGCTGGTGGCCGCCGGGTTCCTGGAGCGGGAGGCCGATCCCGGGGATCGGCGGGTGGTGCGGGTGCGGATTACCGAGGCCGGTTTGGCTGCTGTACGGAGTGCCGAGGAGCAGTTGGCCGCCGCTTTGGCGCCGTTGTTCGGGGATGCGGGCGCGCACTTGGACGGCGGCGGTGAGGCGTTGCTGGACTGCTTCGACGCGCTGGACGGGGCTTTGAACCGGCGGTTCGCCGAGCATCGGGCCCGGCATCTGGCCGAGGCCGAGGCGGCGCGCGCTGAGTGACGAGATCGAGGACAAGGGGGCAAGAACATCAAGAACGCTGACAACACCACAAGCAACGCAAACAACATAAGCAATACGAACACTACGGACACCACGGAAACCCTGGTGACCGGCGGCAAGGACGACAACGCGTCCAGCTCCTGGATCCGCCGGCTGGCCTCGGTCAGCTGGGTCTACCGCCGGAGCGTCCTGATCGCGTTCGGCGGCTCGCTGGTGGCCATGCTGGCCAACGCCGCCATGCCGCTGATCCAGCGGCACATCATCGACGACGTCGTCATCTCGCGCCGCTCGTCGCTGGCCCCGTGGGCCGCGATGGCGCTGGTGCTGGCGCTCGCGAACTTCGCCGGGACGCGGCTGCGCCGCTACGTCGGCGGCAAGCTCTCCCTGGACGTGCAGTACGACCTCCGCAACCGGATCTTCGGCGCGCTGTCCCGGCTGGACGGCGCGCGCCAGGACGAGCTGGCGACCGGGCAGCTGATCTCGCGCGCCACCTCCGACGTCACCATGGTGCAGGGCCTGCTGGGCATGCTGCCGATGCTGACCGGGAACATGCTGCTGTTCTTCGTCGCGCTCGGGGTGATGGCGTTCCTGTCGCCGCTGCTGACGCTGGTCGCGCTGGCGACCGGGCCGCTGCTGTGGCTGGTGGCGGTGGCCGCGCGCAAGCGGCTGTATCCGGCCACCTGGGAGGCGCAGCAGCAGGCTTCGGCGCTGGCCGGCGTGGTGGACGCGGCGGTCGGCGGCGTGCGGGTGGTGAAGGGCTTCGGGCAGGAGGAGCAGGAGCTCGGCAAGCTGGAGGCGGCCGGCGAGCGGCTGTTCGCCTCGCGGCTGCGCGCAGTGCGGTTCTCGGCGCGCTACAACCCGGCGATCATGGCAATCCCGGCGCTGGGGCAGGTCGGGGTGTTGTTCCTCGGCGGCTGGCTGGCGCTGCGGGGCACGATCACGCTGGGCACGTTCCTGGCGTTCTCCACCTACCTGGCGCAGATGCTCGGGCCGGTGCGGATGCTGTCCTCGCTGGTGACGATCGGGCAGCAGGCGCGCGCCAGCGTGGAGCGGATCTTCGAGATCATCGACTCACAGCCGAAGGTGACCGAGAAGCCGGACGCGGCGCTGCTGCCGCGGGAAGCCTCGGGCGTGGAGTTCGACGGCGCGGTGTTCGGCTACGTCGCCTCCCGGCCCGTGCTGCGCGGCCTGGACCTGGCCGTACGGCCCGGGGAGACGGTCGCGCTGGTCGGCACCTCCGGGTCCGGCAAGTCCACGGTGTCGATGCTGCTCCCCCGCTTCTACGACGTGCAGGGCGGTTCGGTGCGGGTCGGCGGCGCCGACGTGCGCGACGTGACCCTGGACTCCCTGCGCGAGGCGATCGGGCTGGTGATGGAGGACAGCTTCCTGTTCTCCGACTCGGTCCGCGCCAACATCGCCTACGGCCGCCCGGACGCCACCGACGAGCAGGTGCGCGCCGCGGCCCGGATGGCCGAGGCCGACGAGTTCGTCGAGCAGCTGCCCGCCGGCTACGACACCGTGGTCGGCGAGCAGGGCCTGACCCTGTCCGGCGGCCAGCGCCAGCGCATAGCCCTGGCCCGGGCCCTGATCACCGACCCCCGGGTGCTGATCCTGGACGACGCCACCTCCGCGGTGGACGCCCGCGTGGAGGCGGAGATCCACGACACGCTGCGCCGGGTGATGGCCGGGCGCACCACGCTGCTGATCGCGCACCGCCGCTCCACGCTGGCGCTGGCGAACCGGATCGCGGTGCTGGACCGCGGCCGGGTCGTCGACATCGGCACGCACGAGGAGCTGACCGAGCGCTGCCCGCTGTACCGGCTGCTGCTGTCCGGGCCGGGAGAGGACGCGGAGGGCATCGACGCCGGGGACCTGACGCGGGTTGTGCTGCCCGCGCTGCCCGCGCTGCCCGCGCTGCCCGCGCAGAGTCAGGGTTCGAACGGCTTCGCGGTCAACGGCCAGGCCAACGGTCAGATCAACAGCACGACCAACGGCACGACCAACGGTCAGGCCAAGAGCCACGCCAACGGCACCGCTGCCAACGGAAACGGCAACGCCACCAGCACTAGCACCGGCACTGTCACTGGCACCGGCACCGAAACCGCGACCGAAGCCCAGGTCGACGGCATCACCCCGAGCCTGTGGCCGGAGACCGACGGCGACGGCAACCCCCTGGCCGCCCGCGGCTCGGGCTCCGGCGCGCTGCCCGGCATGGGCGGAGGCGGCGGCGGCATGCGTGCCGGCGCGGCGCCCGGCGGTGGCGGCGGCTTCGGCGGCTTCCTGGCCTCGATGCCCCCGACCCCGGAGCTGCTGGCGAAGGTCGCGGCGCTGCCGCCGGCCACCGACGCCCCGCATGTCTCGCAGGCCGAGGCCCGCGCAGCCGACCCGAAGTTCTCGCTGCGCAAGCTGCTGCGGCCGTTCCGGCTGGCGCTGCTGCTCGGCCTGGCGCTGGTCGCCGCGGACACCGCGGCCGGCCTGGCGCTGCCGGCGCTGATCCGCGGCGGCGTGGACCAGGGCATCCTGGCCCACTCGCTGTCGGCGATCGTCGCGGTGTCGGTGGCGGCGCTGGGGGTGACGCTCGCGGACACCGTGATCAACGTCTGCCAGTACCGGGTCACCGGCCGCACCGGCGAGCGCCTGCTGTACGCGCTTCGGGTGAAGGTGTTCGCGCAGTTGCAGCGCCTGGGCCTGGACTACTACGAACGCGAGCTGTCCGGCCGCATCATGACCCGGATGACCACCGACGTGGACGCGCTGTCCACGTTCCTGCAGACCGGTCTGCAACAGGCGGTCGTCAGTGTCCTGTCGTTCGTCGGCATCGTGGTGGCGCTGGTGGTGATCGACTGGAAGATGGCGCTGATCGCGCTGAGCGTCCTGCCGCCGCTGCTGATCGCGACCGCGGTGTTCCGGTCGAAGTCCAGCAAGGCCTACACCGAGGCGCGGGAGAAGGTCTCGGCGGTCAACGCCGACCTGCAGGAGAACGTCGCGGGCATGCGCGTGACGCAGGCTTTCCGGCGCGAGGGCACGAACGCGGTCCGGTTCGCCGGACTGTCCGACGAGTTCCGCGTCTCGCGGCTGCGGGCGCAGAAGTACATCGCGACGTACTTCCCGTTCGTGCAGCTCCTGGCGGACGTCGCCGGGCTGCTGGTGCTGGCCGCGGGCGCCTCGCGGGTGCACTCCGGGGAGCTGACCGCCGGTGCGCTGATCGCGTACCTGCTCTACATCGACATGGTGTTCTCGCCGGTGCAGCAGCTCTCGCAGGTGTTCGACGGCTACCAGCAGGCCGCGGTGGGCCTGCGCCGGATCGGCGACCTGCTGCGCACCAAGCCGTCCACGCCGGAGCCGGAGCATCCGGTGCCGGTCCCGGCGGCGCTCGGCGAGATCGTGTTCGACGACGTCACCTTCGCCTACGGCCCGGACACCCGGCCGGCGCTGGTGGGCGTCAGCGTACGCATCCCGGCGGGGCAGACGGTGGCGCTGGTCGGGCAGACCGGGGCGGGCAAGTCCACGCTCGTGAAGATGGTCGCCCGCTTCTACGACCCGACCGGCGGCGCGGTCACGGCCGGCCGGCACGACCTGCGCGAGTTCGAGCTGACCGACTGGCGGCACCGGCTGGGCGTGGTCCCGCAGGAGGCGTACCTGTTCGACGGGACCGTCGCCGAGGCCATCGCCTACGCCCGCCCCGACGCGCCGCGCCGGGACATCGAGGCGGCGGCCCGCGCGGTCGGCGCCGAGGAGATGATCGCGGCGCTGCCCGAGGGGTTCCACTCCCGGGTGGCCGAGCGCGGCCGGAACCTGTCGGCCGGGCAGCGGCAGCTGCTGGCGCTGGCCCGGGCCGAGCTGGCCGATCCGGACGTGCTGATCCTGGACGAGGCCACCTCGGCGCTGGACCTGGCCACCGAGGCCGCGGTCACCCGCGCCGAGCTGGCCCGCTCCTCCGAGGACGGCGCGGAGGGCCGGAGCCGCACCACGCTGGTGGTCGCGCACCGGCTGACCACGGCGGCGCGCGCCGACCGGATCCTGGTGCTGGACGGGGGCCGGATCGTGGAGGACGGCACGCACGCCGAGCTCGTCGACGGCGGCGGGACGTACGCGGCGCTGTGGGGGGCGTTCGTCGCCGGGCACGAGGACGGCGAGCGGGAGGCGGAGCCTGCGGGAGTGTCTCTGTAGAGGCCTCTGAGAAGGCTCTCTATAAGAGCGCCTCTATACAAGACTCCCTATAGGAGAGTCTGCATATAAGGAGTCGGCCCGGCGGATCCCCCGCCGGGCCGACTCCTTTACGTCTTTACGTCTTTACGTCCTCAGGAGACTCACACGGTCTCGGGGAGCCGCCAGTCGATCGGCTCCTGCCCGAACCCGGCCAGCGCCTCGTTCACCGCGGAGAACGGCTTGGAGCCGAAGAACAGCTTCGCGGACAGCGGCGAGGGATGCGCGCCCTGCACGATCGCGTGCCGCGAGGAGTCGATCAGCTTCGCCTTCTTCTTGGCGTGCGCTCCCCACAGCACGAACACCACCGGCGTCTCGCGCGCCGAGACGTCCTTGATGACGGCGTCGGTGAACTTCTCCCAGCCGCGGTCCTTGTGCGAGGCCGGCTCGTGCGCGCGCACCGTGAGCACCGTGTTGAGCAGCAGCACGCCCTGGTCGGCCCAGGCCTTCAGGTAGCCGTGCTTGACCGGCGGGACGCCCAGGTCGGTCTCCAGCTCCTTGTACATGTTCCGCAGCGAGGGCGGGATCCGCACGCCGGGGCGCACCGAGAAGCACATGCCGTGGGCCTGGCCGTCGTCGTGGTACGGGTCCTGCCCGATCAGCACGACCTTCACGTCCTGATACGGCGTCGCCTCCAGCGCCGCGAACACCTCGTCCTCAGGCGGGAACACCTGGTGCTCGGCACGCTCGTTCTTAAGGAAAGCCTCCAGGTCGGCGAAGTACGGCTGCTCGGTCTCGGCAGCCAGCACCGGCGCCCAGGAGGCGGGGATGAGTTCACGCATGAGTAGAACCTATCCGCAGGCTGTGACACGTCTGAGCGGCGGCGAAAAACTTCTCTGAAAAAACTTTGCCGTGGATGTATCAGGAGCCGCTCAGGGTGCTCTTGTAAGTGAGCGGGTCGGGGGGCCCGCGGGCGTGGTCCAGTCGGTGTGTGTCTCTAGGGGGGACGCGCCGCCGGCCAGGCCGGGTGGAAAGGGTGGTGTGCCGTGACGCCGGGGGGTGGGTGCGGCACACCACCGCCGGCCAGGTGGGACCACGTCAGGGAAAAGGTACACAGCAGGGGGGACCCCACGGGGGATTTCGGGGTCGCACTACTGAGGGGGAACACGGTGCCACGGGGAAATCCGGGGACCTTGGGGG
>NZ_JAACYW010000209.1 GCF_015356825.1 Catenulispora rubra
CTCGTGCTCCTCGGCGAACTCCGGGCCGTCCAGCTTGGACTGCATCAGCTGCAGGAAGGTCTCCTGCACCTCGCGCGCCTGCTCGACGGACTTGCCGATGAGCAGGTCCGCCATCACCGACGCCGAGCCGGTCGTCCTCACCGACCCCGACACGCTGCCCGGGGTCCGTCCGGTGGCCCGCCCCGACGGCCGGTTGCGCCCCGACGCCGCCTACCTGATCTCCGGCGGCCTCGGCGCGCTGGGCCTGTCGCTCGCCGAGCGCATGGTGGCCGACGGCCCGACGACCCTGGTCCTGCTCGGCCGGTCCGCCCCGGGTGAGCAGGCCGCGGGCCGGATCGAGACCCTGCGGCGGGCCGGGACACGCGTGGAGACAGTGTCCTGCGACGTGTCCGACGCCGACGCTCTCACCGGTGCGCTCAAAGCCCTGACGCTGCCCCCGATCCACGGCGTCGTGCACGCCGCCGGAATCCTCCAGGACGCCACGATCGGCACCCTCACCCCGGACGGCCTGGCCCGCGTGCTGGCGCCCAAGACCGCCGGCGCGCGCAACCTCGAGGCGGCGACCGCCGATCAGCCCCTGGACTTCTTCGTCCTGTTCTCCTCGGCCGCCGCGCTGTTCGGTCTGCCGGGCCAGGCCGCCTACGCCGCGGCCAACGCCTACCTCGACGCTTTCGCCCAGCACCGGCGCCGTCGCGGCCGGCCGGCCCTGAGCGTGCAGTGGGGCCCGTTCGCGGACATCGGCCTGGCCGCCGCGGACGAACTGCGCGGCGATCGGCTCGCCGAGCGCGGTGTCGGAGCGGTCGGCGTCGAGCAGGCCTGGCAGGTGCTCGACGCGCTGCTGGACGGCGACCACGACGTCGCCGCATGCGCCCCGCTGGACCCCCGCCGCTGGTTCGACGCCCACCCCGACAGCGCCGCGCAGGGCAGCTGGCGCCGTCTGCGGGCGCTCGCCGACCGTGACACCGACACCGACACCGACACCGACACCGACACCGACACCGACGCGGTCGGCGGCTCCGGCCGCTTCCTGGCCGCGCTGCTGGCCGCCGAGCCCGCCGAGCAGCTCGCGGCGGCCCGGGCCAAAGTGCGGGAGCTGGCCGGACGGGTACTCCGGCTGGATCCGGCGGCGATCGACGCCGACCGGCCGTTCAAGGCCCTGGGACTGGACTCGCTGATGAGCCTGGAGCTGCGCAACCGGCTGGAGGCGGCTTTCGGGCTGCGCCTGTCGCCGACGCTGCTGTGGGCCTTCGGGACCACCGACGCCCTGGCCGCGGAACTGCGTACAAGGGTCTGCGACGCGGCGTCCTGACCGGCGGGGCCGCGTGCACACCTGGAAGAACCCGACAGGGAGGACGACATGACCGACAGCGCCGAGGGCGGCACCCCGCCGACCGCGCTGACCCGAGCCCTGGCCACCATCAGGGACCTGCGGCTCCGGCTGGCCGACTCCGGCGGCGGGGCGGTCGCGGTGGTCGGCGTCGGGCTGCGCCTGCCCGGCGGGATCAGCACACCGGACGGGTACTGGGACGCCCTGGCCGCCGGCCGAGACCTGGTGCGCCGGATGCCCGCCCACCGGCTGGGCCCGTCGGCGGCGCGGTGGGAGGGACTTCCGAACCACGGCGGCTTCCTGGACGAGGTGCTCGACTTCGACGCCGACTACTTCGGTATCAGCCCGCGCGAGGCCCGGCTGCTGGACCCGCAGCACCGGCTGCTGCTGGAGTGCTCGGCCGAGGCCCTGGACGACGCCGCGTTCCCGGCGTCCGCGCCGGCCGCCCGGGTCGGTCTGTATCTGGGCATCATGTGGCAGGACTACCGCGAGTGGATCACCGGCAGTCCGGACGTCTACGGGACCACCGGCAACGGCCACAACTTCGCCGCGGGCCGGATCGCCCACGCCCTGGGCTTCACCGGTCCCGCCCTGGCCGTCGACACGGCGTGCTCCTCCTCCCTGGTGTCCGTGCACCTGGCGCTCCAGGCGCTGCACCGCGGCGACTGCGACGTCGCCCTGGCGGCCGGCGTCAACCTGATCATGTCCCCGCACACCATGCGCCTGGTACAGCAGACCAGGTCGCTGTCCCCGGACGGCCGCTGCAAGCCTTTCGACGCGCGCGCCAACGGGTTCGTGCGCGGCGAGGGCTGCGGGGTCGTCGTCCTCAAGCCCCTGGCGGCGGCCCTGCGCGACGGCGACCGCGTCCACGCCGTGCTGCCGGGCTCGGCGGTCAACTCCGACGGCCGGGCCGGCGGCTTCACCGCGCCGAACGTCCTGGCCCAGTCCGCGCTGCTGACCGCCGCGCTCCGGACGGCCGGGCTGCAGCCGTCCGACCTGGGCTACCTGGAGACGCACGGCACCGGCACCTCGCTCGGCGACCCGATCGAGATGGCGGCGGTCGCCTCGGCGCTGGGCGGCTCGGACTCGCCGCTGCTGATCGGCGCGGTCAAGGGCAATCTGGGCCACCTGGAGTCCGCGGCCGGCGTCGCCGCCCTGATCAAGGCGATCCTGTGCGTGAACCGGCGGCAGGCCCCGCCGGTCGCGCACCTGAGGGACGTCAACCCGCGCATCGATCTGTCCGGGACCGACATCCGGATCCCGACCGCGCTGACCGGGTTCCCGGAACGGGCAGGGCGGTACGCGGGCGTCAGCTCGTTCGGGATGAGCGGGACGAACGCGCATGTCATCGTGGGCCCGGCACCGGCTCGGGAGACGGATCCGGACGTGCCGGGCGCGGCACCGGCCGGCGGGCCGCCGGCGGCCGGATCAGTGCACGGATTCGACATCAGTGCCAAGACGGCCGCGGCGCTGCGGGATCTCGCGGCGGCCTATGCCGACAGCCTGGAGCGGGGTGACACCGCCGACCCGGCGACCTACTACCCGGCTTTCGCCCACACCGCGTCCGCGCGCAGCCGCCACCCGGTCCGGGCCCGGATCCTCGCCACCGACGCGGCCGCCGCGGGGCGAGAGCTCCGCGCCCTCGCACGGGGTGCGGCGGACCCCGTCGATCCAGGCGAACAGCCCGGGGACGAGCTGCCGCGCCGGGTCGTCGAGCTGCCCGCGTACCCGTGGCAGCGCGAGCGGTTCGGGCCCGAGGAAGACGAGCGCGCGCTGCCCGCCGCGCACACACTGGTCTGGCGGGAAGCCGCGCAGCCGGTGGTCGACGACCAGGTCCGCCTGGTCCTGACCGGCGACGACGACCAGTTGCTCGATCGGCTGCAGGGCATCGCGGGGGCCGATCACCTGCGGCTTCCGGCAGATTCCGATGCTCTCCTGTGGCAGGAGCTCGACCCCGACGTGCCGACGGCTGTCGTCCTGGCCCTGTGCGCCTGCGACTGGGAAGCCGACGCCGAGGCCGGCGCCCGGTTGTGCCAGAGGATCGTGGAGACGGTCCGCGCCGTATCGGCCGGTGCCGGGCTCCGGCGCGTCTTCGTGCTGACCAGGCAGGCGGTTCGCGCCCGTGCCGAGGACTCGGTGACGGCCACGGACCACGGCCTGGTCCTCGGCCTGTCGGCGGTGCTCGGCCTGGAACTCCCCGCGGTGTGGGGCGGCGTGGTCGATCTGCCGGCCGAGCCCGGCCAGGACGATCTCGCCTCGGCCCTGGCGACGGTCCGCAGGGCTCCAGGCGCGGTCGTCGAGGATGCCGTGGCCGTGCGGGACGGCAGGGTCCTGACCCCGCGCCTGCGGGTCGCGGACGTCTCCGAGGCCCGCCTGCCGATCAGCTCCGAGGCGACGTACCTGGTGACCGGCGCTCTGGGTGCCGTCGGTCGGGAGCTGGTCGCCGAACTCGTCGCGCGCGGCGCACGGAACCTGCTGCTGGTCGGCCGCCGCACTGAATCAGAGCTCGACGGCGAGGCCGCGGCTCTGCTCGCGGGACTGCGGGACGCGGGAGTGCGTGTCGTCTACCGGGGCGGGGGATGCCAGAGTCCGGAGTCGGTGGCCGGGGCGTTGGCGGCCGCGGAGGACCTGCCACCGCTCAAGGGGCTGATCCACGCCGCCGGGTCGCTGCGCCGCACGCCGGTCGCCGAGCTGGGCGAGTCCGACTTCGCCGACGCGCTGCGGGACAAGACGGCCGGCGCGTGGCGGCTGCACAAGGCGACGGAAGATCTGCCGCTGGACTTCTTCATCCTGGTCTCCTCGGTCTCGGCGGTGTGGGGCACCGCCGAGTGCGCGGCCTACAGCGCGGCCAACGCGGGCCTGGATGCGCTCGCCGCGCATCGCGCCGGACGTGGCATGCCTGCTCTGAGCATCGCCTACGGGCCCTGGGAGCTCGACTCCGGCGGGATGGCCGACGCCGGACTGCGCGAGAAGTCGGCGCGCCTGGGGGTCGGCAGCCTGACTCCCGGCCAGGGCCGGATCGCACTCGACGCCGGTCCCGGCGCCGACTCCGGCGCCGGGTGTCTCATCTGGTGCCCCATCGATCTCCCACGCCTGCGCACCGTGATGTCCGAGCTGCGCCCCCGCGGCCTGTTCGACTATCCCGCCCCCGCATCGGCCGCCGGGCAGACCACCGCCGTCCGGCCCGCGCGCTTCGCCGCCGAGCTGGCCGGACTCCCCGTCGCCGTGCGTCCCGAAGCCGCCCGGGCCGAGGTGGCACGCCTGCTGGCCGATCAGCTCGGGCACGGCGACCCGGCGCGCGTCGGCATGCAGGTCGGGTTCTTCGACCTCGGGCTCGACTCGATCACCGCCGTGGACCTCGCCGTCGGGCTGCGGGAGGCCTTCGGCGTCGCGGTCGGCGGCTCGGACCTGTTCGACCACCCGACGGTCGAGCAGCTGGCCGCCCACCTGCTGGAGCTCCCAGCCGAACACCCAGCCGAACACCCAGCCGCGCCCCGCCGTGCCGCGCGGATCGCCGCGGTCCCCGGCTCCCCGGCACCCGCTCGACCCGCCGATCCGGCCGAGCCCATCGCGATCGTCGGCATGGCCGGCCGCTTCCCGCAGGCCGGCTCCGTCGAAGAGTTCTGGGATCTGCTGCACGGCGGCCGCGACGGCGTCACCGCGGTCCCCGCCGAGCGCTTCGATCCGGCGGTGTTGCAGGCCGCGTCGGTGCCGGCACAGGGCGGGTTCCTGCGCGACATCGACCGCTTCGACGCCGCGTTCTTCGGTATCACCCCGCGCGAGGCCGAGAACCTGGATCCGCAGCAGCGGCTGCTGTTGGAAGCCGCGTGGCACGCGCTGGAGGACGCCGCCATCGATCCGGCGGGTCTGCGCGGGAGCCGCACCGGGGTCTTCGTCGGCATCAGCTACGCCGACTACGCGCGGGTGCTCGCGGCGGGCGGCCCGGCCGGGGTCGACGCGTACTACGGCACCGGCACCGCGCTCAACGCGGCCGCCGGGCGGCTCGCGTTCGTGCTGGGCCTGTCCGGCCCAGCGCTGGCCGTGGACACCGCGTGCTCCTCCTCGCTGGTCGCGGTGCACCTCGCGGTGCGTTCGCTGCGCACCGGCGAATCGGACGCCGCGCTGGTCGGCGGGGTCAACATCCTGCTGGACCCGTCTTCGTGGCTGGCCGTCGGCCAGGCGCACATGCTCGGTGCGGGCGGGCGCTGCCGGACGTTCTCCGCCGACGCCGACGGCTTCGTGCGCGCCGAGGGCTGCGGCGTGCTGGTGCTCAAGCGGCTCGGCGACGCGCGGCGGGACGGCGACCGGGTGCTGGCCGTCGTCCGCGGCACCGCGGTGAACTCCGACGGCGCGTCCTCCGGCCTGACCGCGCCGAACGGCTCGGCCCAGGAAGCGCTGCTGACGGCGGCCCTGGCCGACGCCGGCCTGTCCGGCGCCGACGTCTCCTACCTGGAGGCCCACGGCACCGGCACCTCCCTGGGCGACCCCGTCGAGCTGCGCGCGGCCTGGCGGGTCCTGGGCCCGGACCGGCGTCCCGGCCGGCCGTTGCGGGTCGGCTCGGTGAAGAGCAACATCGGGCACTGCGAATCCGCCTCCGGCGTGGCCGCCGTCGTCAAGACGGTGCTGGCGCTGCGGCACGGGGTCCTGCCGGGCAACCTGCACTTCGCCGAGCCGAACCCGCAGATCCCCTGGGACGACATGTTCGTCCGGGTGGTCGAAGCCGCGATGCCGTGGCGCCGGGAGGACGGGGCGCGGATCGCGGGGGTGTCGGGGTTCGGATTCACCGGGACCAACGCGCACCTGGTGCTGTCCGACGCGCCGGACGAGGCCGAGGCCGGCGCCGCGGCGACCGCCGACGCGCCGTCGCCCGAACTCTCGCCCGAACCGGCCGGCCAGACGCTCATCCCGCTGTCCGCCCCGGACCCGGCCGGTCTCGACCGGCTGACCGAGCAGTGGCGGGAACTGCTCACGACGACTGAGACGCCGGACCTCGCAGGCCTGGCCCGTACCGCCGCCGTCGGCCGCGCACACTTCCCCCACCGGCGCGCGCTGCTGGGCCGCACCCCGGCGCACCTGGCGTCCGCACTGGACGCCGCGCCGAGCTTCGCGCCGGCCGGCCGATCGCCCCGCGTGGCGTTCCTGTTCTCCGGCCAGGGCAGCCAGTACTTCGGCATGGGCCGGGAGCTCTACGACACCGAGCCGGTCTTCCGCGACATGTTCGAACGCTGCGACGCCGTGCTCACGCCGCTGCTCGGTGACTCCCTGGACCGGATCCTGTTCCACGCCCGGGACCCGAAGGCCGTCAACCAGACCCGCCTGGCCCAGCCCGCGCTGGTCACCCTGGAGGTCAGCCTGGCGGCGCTGTGGCAGTCGTGGGGTCTGACGCCTGCCGTCGTGATGGGCCACAGCATCGGGGAGATCTCCGCGGCGATCACCGCCGGGGCGCTGGACCTCGACGCGGGCCTGCGGCTGATCGCCGAGCGCGGGCGGCTGATGCAGTCGGCCGAGCCCGGATCGATGCTCGCCGTCGCGGCCGAGCAGGACTCGGCCCTCGACTGGGCCCGGGAGTACGGCTTGGATCTGGCGGCGGTCAACGGCCCGCAGGCCTCGGTGCTGGCCGGGCCGACCCCGGTCGTCGAGGCGCTGGCCGCCGAGCTGAAGGGACAGGGCGTCCGCTGCCGCCCGCTGAGCGTGTCGCACGCTTTCCACTCAAGGATGTTGGAGCCGGTGCTGACGGAATTCGGCGCCGGGCTGGCCGCGGTGCAGTTCCGGGAGCCGGCCGTCCCGGTGGTGTCCAACCTGACCGGGAAGGTGGCCGCGAGCGACGAGATCGACGCCGGCTACTGGGTGCGTCACGCGCGCAATCCGGTGCGTTTCCTTGATGGCCTGCGGACCCTGGCCGCCCTGGACGTCGACGTCCTGCTGGAGGTCGGTCCCGACCGCACGCTGGGCAACCTCGCCACCGCCGCCGAACTCGCCCCCTCCGGTGGGGTGACCGCCTCGTTGCGCCGGGGGACCGCCGAGCGTGACGCACTGCTGGGGGCTGTCAGGACCCTGTATCTGGCCGGACAGGACTTCCCGTGGCGCCGGGTCCTGGCCCAGGCCCCCGCGCGCCCCGCTCCGGCGCCCCGCTACCCCTTCAACGACACCCGATACTGGGCTGCCGGCCATCAGGCCCCGGCCTCGGCCTCGGGCGTGATCGGCCGTCCAGCCGGCGACGCGCCGCCATGGGGCGTTCCGCTGCGCTCCCCGGCGTTGCGCGGCCGAGTCTTCGCCACCGAGCGCAGCACCGGGTATCCGGCACACCTGACCGACCACCGCCTGTTCGGTGTGGTGTCGGTGCCGGGGGCCTCGCAGCTGGCGACGGCGCTGTCCGCGCTGGGCGCGGGCGGCCGGGCGGTGGCGCTGGCGGACCTGCACTTCCCGCGTGCCCTGGTATTGCGCGAGGGCGAGCGCTACGACCTGCAGGTCGTGGACGACGAGGACGGCGCCGGCGGCGTGCGGCGGGTCAGCGTGGTCAGCCTGCTCGACCCCGAACGCGGCCGGTGGCAGGAGCACCTCGCAGCGCGTGTGGAGTCCGTCGGGAGTCCGGGCGGCCCGGTCGCGGGGGATCCGGCCGAATCCGGGTCCTGGTCTGCCGCGGACCGCGAAGACTTCATCCGCCACGCGGACCGCCACCTCACCGGCGAAGCCTTCTACCGGCACCTGCACGGCCTCGGATACCACCTCGGGCCGTCGTTCCAGTGGATCGCCGAGGCCTGGGTCAGCGGCGACGAGGCGCTGGTCCGGTTCGTCCAGCCGGCCGAGCCCCGTGAGGACCCGGCGCGCTACGAGATCCATCCCGGACTGCTCGACTCCTGCCTGCAGAGCACGGTCGTGTTCGCGGTACACGAACAGGACGGCGCGCCGGGGCAGCAGACCGATCTGGCGATCCCGTTCGCCTGCGAGCGGGTGTCCTTCCCCGCGCGGCCCGGCGGGGTCCCGGAGCTGTGGGGCCATGTCAAGGCTCTGCGTCTGGACGCGGACGCCGACGGCCTGTCCCTGGTCGAGGCTGCGGATCTGCGGATCGTCGCCCCGGACGGCCGGGCCGTGCTGGAGATCGACGGCTTCCGGTTCCGGCGGGCACCGCGCGCCCTGCTGGAGCGTTCGCTGCGGGAACTCCGCCCTGTCGTGTACCACCTGAACTGGTCCGACACGGCCACATACGGAACCGCCCGGACCTTCCGCTACGTCCTGCTTGGTGAGCACGCGGCAGTGCGCCGTGCGCTGGATCTGTCCGGTGCCGAAGAAGTCGATGCCGATACCGACGCCGACGTCACGATCGACGCACGGTTCCTCGGCTCGGATGCCGGAGCTGCCGACGCCGACGCCGTCCGGTCGGCAGTGGTCGAATTGGCGGACTCGATCAAGAACGCCGCTCCCATCGCGCCCTACGTGGTGCTGTCCGCCGACGGCCCGCAGGCCGCACCGCTGAGGGAATCCTTGAACGGGATGCTCGCCGCCGTCGAGGCCGAGGAGACGAAGCGCCGCCTGGTGCGCGTGGTGCTGGCCGCGGACTGGGCTGAGGCGACATCGGCCTCGACGCTCGCCGCGGTGATCGGCGCGGTGAGCGGCGCGGAAGTCTCCGAGAACCGGCTGCGGGTCGGGGCGGGCACTGCGGCGGTGGCCCGGCTGACTCCGGTCGGCTCGCTGCCGCAGGCTCCGAAGCGGCGTCCGGGCGCCGCGCTGATCACCGGCGGTACCGGCGCCCTGGGGCTGGCCTCGGCCGGATTCCTGGCCGAGTACGGGATCACCCACGTGACCCTGACGGCCCGCACCGAGCCGGGCGAGAGCGTCGGAGCCGTGGTCGAATCCCTGATCGCGCAAGGCCTGCGGGTCACGGTGCACCGAGGCGACGTCACGGACCCGGCGGCGTGTCAGGAGGCGGTGAACCAGGCGGCATCCGAAGCGCCGTTGCGGATCGTGCTGCACCTGGCCGGTGTTGGCGCCGACGGGGCCTTCGAGCGCCTGGAGGCAGAGCACGTCGACACGGCCTTCGCCGCCAAGGCGTCCGGCGCCGACAACCTCGTGGCCGCTCTGGCCGGGTATGAGGCAGACCTGGACGCGGTCATCCTCTACAGCTCGGCTTCGGCCGTGGTCGGCACCGCCGGGCAGGCTGCCTACGCTGCCGCCAACGGATACCTGGACGGGCTCGCCGAACGTCTGCGTGCCGCCGGGATCCCGGCCTGCTCCGTCGACTGGGGCCCGTGGATCACGGCCCTCGGCGGCGGGATGTCCGCCGGACCCGCGGTCGCCGCCGC
The DNA here is from genome assembly GCF_015356825.1 of Catenulispora rubra. Classification (GTDB taxonomy): domain Bacteria; phylum Actinomycetota; class Actinomycetes; order Streptomycetales; family Catenulisporaceae; genus Catenulispora; species Catenulispora rubra. The sequence continues at coordinate 9,628 of NZ_JAACYW010000209.1, forward strand.
GGCCGCCCGGCTCGGGATCACGCCGCTGACCGACGACCAGGCCGCCGAGGTCTTCGGCGCGGCGCTGGCCGAATGCGGTCGGCCCGCGGCATCCGGGCGTCTGGTCGCGCTGATCGTCGACACCGCGCACTATGCCGCCGCCGGCGCCGGGCATCCGCGCGCGGTCTTGTTCGGCGACCCGGGGCAGGACGCCGCGACCGCCGCCCGGGCCCGCCGGGTCGCCCCGACCCGGCCGCGCGGCTGGCTGCGTGCCGAGCTGGACGTCCTGGACCCCGACGAGCGCGAGCTCCGGCTGGCCGAGACCGTGGCGACGCTGGCCGGCCAGGTCCTCGGTGCGGCCCCGCTCGCCGAGGACCTGGGGTTCGCCGAGGCCGGCATGGACTCGATCATGGCCATCGACCTGCGCAACCAGCTGGTCGAGGCGCTGGACGCGCCGCTGGCCGCGACGGTCGCGCTGGACCATCCGACCGCCGTGCGGCTGGCCGGGTATCTGCGGGCCGCGACGGTCGGCGCCGACCCGGCGGTGTCGGCGGCATCGGTGGTGTCGGTGGTGTCGACGGCACCGGCCGCATCGGTGGGGCCGCCGGCATCGGCGGCCGCGACGGCCCCGATCCCGGCCGACCCCGGCGAGGAGGACCTGTCGGCCCTGAGCTTCGACGAACTGGTCCGCGCGGTTCAGGCGGACATATCGGAACAGAACTGAGGAGATGCCATGACCGCCGCGTTGGGATCGGGCGTCGACACCGCCGAGATCAGGAAGCTGATGGAGGACCAGCTGCGGGTCTCCCGTGCCCTCCAGGCCCGGGTCCGAGAGCTGGAGGACGAGCGCCGGGCCCCGCTGGCCGTGGTGGCGATGGGACTGCGCCTGCCGGGAGGGTTGGACAGTCCGGGGGCCTACTGGGACTTCCTGCACCGGGGTGCCGACGGCTACAGCCCGATCCCGCGGGACCGGCCCGGGCTGCGCACCGTCCACGACCCCGAGCCCGGCCGGGTCGGCCGGTCCTACGTGGACCGGGCCGGCTTCCTGGCCGACATCGCGGGGTTCGACGCCGAGTTCTTCGGCCTGTCGGGGCGCGAGGCCCGGCTGATGGACCCGCAGCAGCGACTCCTTCTGGAGACCGCTTGGGAGGCGCTGGAGCGCGGCGGGCTGGCCGCGCGCCGCTCCGACCGCCTCGACGTCGGCGTGTATCTGGGCATCATGGCCTCGGAGTACACCGAGCGCTTCGAGGACCGGGCCGACCTGTCGGCCGTCGGCGCGCACTACACCACCGGCGGCGGTCTGTGCTTCGCGGCCGGCCGGATCAGTCACACGATGGGCTTGCGCGGGCCGGTGTTCAGCGTGGACACCGCCTGCTCCTCGTCGCTGAGCGCCCTGCACATCGCCACCGGGGCCCTGCGCTCCGGCGACTGTCGCTACGCGCTGGTGTGCGGCTCGAACCTGCTGCTGTCGGCGAACCTGATGGTCTCGCTGTGCCAGACCCGGGCTCTGGCCCCGGACGGCCGGACCAAGGCCTTCCTGGCCTCGGCCGACGGTTACGGTCGGGGCGAGGGCGTCGGCGCGGTGCTCCTGATGCGGCTGGCGGACGCCGAGCGGGAGCGCCGCCCGATCCTGGCGGTGCTGCGCGGCACCGCCGTGAACCACGACGGCGCCGCGTCCGGGCTGACCGTCCCCAACGGCCCGGCGCAGCAGGAGGTCATCGCCGCCGCGCTGGCCGACGCCGGGGTGGAACCCGGCGAGATCGGCTTCGTCGAGGCACACGGCACCGGGACGCCGCTGGGCGACCCGATCGAGATCGGCGCGCTGGACGCGGTGATCGGGACGGCGGTGCGCGCGCGCGGCGTGCCTCTGCCGCTGGGCAGCGGCAAGTCGCGCATCGGGCATCTGGAGGCGGCGTCCGGGATCGCGGCGGTGATGAAGACGGTGCTGGTGCTCCACCACGGCGTGGTCCCGGCGTCCGCCTCCCCGGCCGACGGCGCGCTGAATCCGCACATCGACTGGGAACACCTGGGATTCACCGTGCCGCGCGAGCCGCTGCCGTGGCCGCCGACGCTGCCCCGGCGGGTGGCGGGCGTGAACTCGTTCGGGATGAGCGGCACCAACGCGCACGCGGTGTTCGAGGCGTATCAGGACTCCGACGCGACGGGCGCCCCCGCCCTGGACCGGCCGGATCTGCTGGTCGTCTCGGCCCGCACTCCCACGGCGTTGGCGCAGCTCGCCGACGCGACGGTCGCCGTGCTGCGCGATCCGGCGCGGGCGGCCGACGCGGCCTCGATCTGCCACACGCTGCGGGCCGGCCGCGTCCCCTTCGAGTGCCGGCTGGCGGTCGTCGGCACCGGCGCGGCGGATTTGGCCGACCAACTCGCCGCCGCGGCCCGCGTCCGGGAACGGCCGACCGGGGCCCCGCGGACGCGGACCGCGATCCTGAGCGTGCGCCCGGACTCCGCGTCGCTGACCGAGGCGGTCGCCGTCCTCTCCGACCGGTTCTCCGCGCTGGCCGCCGCCGCGCCGCGAGCCGGAGCCGAAGGTTCGGCCGAGGTGCTGGCCGCGATGCTGTCGCAGCTGGGGCTGCGGGTCCGGCTGCGGACCTCGGACGACGCCGAGCCGGCGGCGGCACTGGCCGGCGAGGCCGCCGACGGCGGCTGGACGGCACCGCTGGTCGAGGCGGATCCGAAACAGGCCCCTGAGCTGCTGCTCGCGGCGGTGCGGCAGGCCTATCTGGCGGGGGCCGACATGCGGTTCGAGGCACTGGCCCCGGCCGAGGCCCGCTTTCTGGGCGACCTGCCCACCTATCCGTTCCAGCGCGTGCGGTACTGGGCCGAGGAACCCGGATGGGAGGTGGGGGACCCGCCGGGCCCGGACCGGCGACCGGTTCCGGCCCCTTCCGGCCGGGACCGGGACGAGGTGGCCGGCTACCTGATCGCCGAGCTGGGCGCGGCGCTGGAGTCCGGCGACGACCTGGATCTGGAGTCCTCGCCGCTGGAGGCCGGGTGCGACTCGTTCATCTTCCAGCTGTTCATCACCAACGTGGAGGCGAACTTCCCGCTCGGCCTGACCCCGGAGGACCTGCCCCTGGACCTGCCGACCGGGGAGCTGATCGGGCGGCTCGCCGACGACATCCACGGGTCGGCCCACTCCGGGGCCGCTCACACTCACAGCGGGGCTCACAACGGGGCCCGCTCCGGCGCACCGGATCCGGGGACGCCATGAGCGAGCCCTTCATCCGGCCGTGCAAGGTCGCGGACCCCTCCGTCCGCCTGGTGGCCGTCCACCACGCCGGCGGATCGGCCGCCGCGTACTTCCCGATCAGCCGCAGCCTGCCGCCGGACTGGGATCTGCTGCTGCCGGACCTGCCGGGACGCGGGCTCCGGCACACCCACGAACAGTCCGGCGACGTCAAGGCGATGGCCGCGGTGCTGGCCGCCGATCTCCTGCCGTGGGCGAACCGGGACGTGCCGTTGGCGCTGTTCGGACACAGCCTGGGTGCCGTGGTCGCGTTCGAGGCGGCCCGCGTCCTGGAGGCCGCGCGAGCCCGGGTCCTGTGGGTCGGCGTGTCCGGTTCGGTGTCCCCGGACCAGCGGGCCAAGGCCCCGTCCCCGGACCGCGAGCTGAGCGACGCCGAGCTGCTGACCGAGCTGGACGGTATGGGCGGGATGCACCGCCGGATGCGCGACTCCCCGCGGGTGCTCCAGCGGTTCCTGAGCCTGACCCGCGACGATCTTCGAGCTCTGAGCCGCTACCGGCCCGATCCCGACCGCACGCCGCTGGCGGCCCCGATGACGGCGTTCGGGGCGGTCGACGACGTGTGGGCCTCGCCGGCGGCGATGACCACGTGGTCGCGCGAGACCCGCTCCCGGTTCCGGCAGCGCACGTTCACCGGTGGCCACTTCTACCTGTTCGGCGCCGGTTTCCCGCGCATCGCCGCCGAGATCGTGCGCGAGGTCGAGTACAGCACCGTGGCCCGCGAGTGCAGCCGGGACGCGATGACCGCGTTCCTGTCCGGATGAGGTGTTCGTCGAACGCTCTCTTGGAGGTGACTTGATGCCCGATTTCGAGCAGGCGGTGGACATCCGCCGCCTGATGGCGGGATTCCCCACCGGGGTCTCGATCGTCACGGCGACCGACGCCGACGGGGTCCAGCGCGGAATGACCTGCACCTCGCTGTGCAGCGTCACGCTGCGGCCGCCGACGCTGCTGGTGTGCCTGCGCCGGGACAGTCCGACCCGGCAGGCGGTGTGCGCCGTGCGGGGTCTGACCGTCAACCTGCTGCACGACCGGGCCCGCAGCGTGGCTGAGATGTTCGGGGCGGCCGTCCCCGACCGTTTCGAGCGAGTGCCCTGGACGCAGAGCGAGCGGGGCGGGGGCGCGCACCTGATCGACGCCGCGCACACCATCGCCGACTGCGCGGTGGCCCAGGCGCAGGACGTCGGCGACCACACCGTGGTGATGGCCGAAGTGGTGGCTTTGCACCACATGCGTGAGCCCGTGCCGCTGCTCTACGGGATGCGGCGATACGGGGCCTGGGAGGACACCGCCGAGGACAGCCTGCTCCGTTACGACTTCATTTCCTAGCGGAGGCGTTCTCGCAATCAAGGAGTCGAGCCGGTCCTTCGCCAGGCCCGAGTATCAAAGGGCCCTGGCAATCAGGGGAGTCGAAGTGTCCTGGAGAACAGGGAAGGAGAGCGCCACCATGACCGACGAACAGGTTGTCGCCATCGTCGAGAAGCTCTATGACGCGCTGGGTCGGGAGGACATCGAGACGGTCCTCGGGATCTTCGACCCGGAGGTCGTCATCCACACGCCGCCGTCGCTGCCCTGGTCGACCGGCGACTACCAGGGCCTGGAAGGCGCGGTGAAGTACTTCCAGGGCGCGCTGGAGGCGTGCGCGGACACCGTCTTCGACGTCGAGGAGATCCACCCCTCCGGCGACTGGGCGGCCGCGATCGGCGACTGGAGCGGGACCTCGCGCGCCAGCGGCCGCGGTTTCAGGGTGAAGTTCGTCCACTTCTGGACGCTCCGCGACGGGAAGATCATCAAGGCCGAGGGCATCTCCGACACCGTGGAGATCGTCGCGGCCTTCGACTGAACCCGCCGCGACGCGGGTGCGCGGACGGGCCGGCCCCGAGCCGTCCGGTCCGTCCGACGCATCCGTCGCCCCCCTGAACCAGAGCGCGACGTGGAAGGACTGACGCGGTGGCAAGCACTACCTGGTTCACCCCCGAAGGCCTCCGGCACGCCGCCGCCTTCGTCGTCGCCGACGGCGCGGCCTGGCGCGGCCGGCTGCGCGCCCTGCTGCTGGGCCCGGCGTGGCAGGACACGGCGCAGTCCGTGGTCTTCGGCATGGGCCTGCTGATCTACGTGGACTCCGAAGCGGTACAGGGCGCGCAGGAAGCGGCCTGCGAACAGATCCGGGCCGCCCTGCCGCACCAGCGTGCCGCCTCCGACTGACCCTCACCATCAGGCCTGGTGACAGGCGCCGTCAGCCACCGCGTCGACACCTCGTCGACGCAACGGCCGACCATCTTCGGCCCACGACCCGTGAGGAGCTCTCCGATGGCGCGCCCCGGCGACATCCCCCGACCCCCGTTCACCGCCTTGGCCGCGACCGGCCCCACCGCCGCTGCCGCGCCCGTCAACGGCGCCGTCCCCACCGACCGCGCCGCCTCTGTCGCTCCCGCCTCGGCCGCCGGCCCGGCCGCCGCCGGCATCGCCGCGCGCATCGAGCGCATCCCGGTCGGCCGCTTCCACCACCGCCTCGCCGGCCTGCTCGGCGCCGCCACCTTCTTCGACGGCTTCGACGCGATCTCCATCGCGGTGATCCTGGCCGTGGTGGCCGCCCGGTACCACCTCACCACCGGCCAGGCCGGACTGCTGGTCAGCTACGGGTACGTCGGCCAGCTGGCCGGGGCCGTCGTGATCGGGGCGATCAGCGACCGGTTCGGCCGCCGCCCAGCCTTCCTGCTGTCCGTGACCGTGTTCGGGGTGCTGTCCGCGGTCTGCGCGCTCGCCTGGAACGCCCCCAGCCTCGGCACGCTGCGTGCGCTGCAGGGCCTCGGCCTCGGTGCCGAGATCCCCGTCGCGGGCACCCTCATCAACGAATACCTCGGCGCCCGGGGCCGCGGGCGCGCCTCCGTCGCCTACCAGTCGGCCTTCGCCTGGGGCATGGCCGTCGCGCCGATGGCCGCCATCGCCGCCTTCGACGTCGCCGGGCACCGGGACGGCTGGCGGCTGATGCTCGCCGCCGGCGCGCTGCCGCTGCTGCTGGTGCCCGTCGCCTGGCGCGCGCTGCCGGAGTCGGCCCGCTGGCTCGCCGAACGCGGCCGGGTCCAGGAAGCCCGCGCCCGCGTGTCCGACATGGAGAACCGGGCCCGGGAGCGCGGCGCGGTCCTGGCCGCGCCCGACGACGTCTCCTCGCCCGAGGACGCCCCCGCGCCCGCCTGTCGCGGTCTGCGACCCGTCGAGATGCTGGCCGGTCCCTACCGGGTCCGTACCCTGATGCTGGCCGTCGTCTGGTTCACCACCTTCTTCATCGCCTACGGCTACGCCGTGTGGATGCCCACGCTGTACATCCGCGTCGGCCACCTCACCCCCACCCGGGCCCTGGAACTCACCGCCGCGCTCGGCCTCCTGCAGGTCGCCGTCGTCTACCTCACGGCCTCGGTGGCCGACCGGATCGGGCGCAAACCGTTGCTGGCGGCCAGTTTCGCCGTCATGGCCGCCGGCGGGGCGCTGGGCTGGATCGGCGTGGGCCTGCTCGGCCACCACACCTGGCGCATGCTCATCGCGACCGCGATCGTCCTGGTCATCGGCGCCACGCCGCCGACCAGTGTGCTCTACCTCTACACCGCCGAGCTCTACCCCACCCGCATGCGCGGTTTCGCGACCAGCACCTGCAGCGGCGTCAACCGGCTGGCCAGCATCGTCTCCCCGACCCTGGTCGGCTACCTGCTCGGCACGCACGGCTCGGCGGGCGCCGTGTTCTTCGCGTTCGCCGCCGCCGCTGTGCTCGGCCTCGTCGTGATCGTCTTCGCCGGGCTGGAGACCACCGGCCGCCCCCTGGACGAGATGTCCCGCTAGTGACAGCTGAAGAGAATCTGGGAGAGGACGGAACTCACCGATGGAGACAGACCAGGGCGTCCCCGTGCGCCGCGGCTACGTGGGGGTGCCCACCGGGCAGATCCACTTCGCGCAGGCCGGCACGGGCACCCCGGTGCTGATGTTGCACCAGACCCCCCGCTCCTGGACGGAGTTCCAGTACGTGCTCCCCCTGCTCGGCCGCGACCGTCGCGCGATCGCGATGGACACCCTCGGCTACGGCGCCTCCTCCCCGCCCGACGTCGGCGACGGCCCCGACACCGTCGAGGCCTACGCGGACGGGGTGATCCGGCTGCTCGACGCCCTGGGCATCGACCGCGCCGCGCTCGTCGGCCACCACACCGGCGGGATCATCGCGGTCGAGGTCGCCGCCGCCCACCCCGAACGCGTCACCGGAGTCGTGCTCTCCTGCACCCCGCTCGTGGACGAGCAGGGCCGACGCAACCGGCCCGAAGTGGACGGCGCCCCTGTGGCCGCCGACGGCAGCCATCTCACCGAGCTGTGGGGCGCGCGCCGCCCCTACTACCCCGCGGGCCGCCCCGACCTGCTCGAGGACTACATCGCCGACGCGCTGCGCTGCGGCCCGCGCCGTGCCGAGGGCCACCGTGCCGTCGCACGGTTCGAGATGGAGCGCCGCATACCCCTGCTGCGCTGTCCCGTCCTGCTCCTCGGCGCACCCGGCGACATCGCGTACCAGGACCTGCCGCGCTGGTCGGCCGCGCTGCCCGAAGCCCGCACCACCGTGATCGACGGCGGGCTGGTGCCGCTGCCGGACCACCTGCCCGCCGAGTTCACCGCCGCCGTCCGCATCTTCCTGGACGAGCTGTGAACGCGCCCCGTCTGGGACTTCGCCTGCCGCCGTGCGCCTCGGCGCGCGACGTGGCCGCCGTCGCCCGCAAGGCCGAGCGCGCCGGCTTCGACACGGTGTGGATCCCCGATTCCCAGTTCCTGTTCCGCGACGTGTGGATGACCGCGACGATGGTCGCCGACCGCACCGAGACGATCGGGATCGGCATCGCGGTCACCAACTTCACCACCCGCCATGTCGCCGTCACCGCCAACGCGGCGTGTTCGGTGGACGAGCTGTCCGGCGGCCGGGTGCGCATCGCCGTCGGCACCGGCGACAGTGCCGTCAAAACCCTGGGACACCGGCCCATGGCGCTGGCGCGGATGCGCGAGCAGATCGGTCTGTTGCGCGCCCTGGTGCGCGGCGAGGAGGTGACCTGGCCGGGCCAGTCCCCCTACGCCGGACGGCCGATCCGCCTGCGGCACGCCACCGGCCGGGACATCCCGGTCTACATGGCCGCGACCGGGCCGAAGGCGCTGGCGCTGGCCGGCGAGGTGGCCGACGGCGTGATCGTCGCCGCCGGCGTCGCCCCGCCCCTGGTCGAACGGGCCCTGTCGTTCGTGCGCAGCGGCGCCGAGCGGGCCGGCCGCCGGCTGGAAGACCTCGACGTCTGGCTCGCCGCCCACACCGCCCTGACCCTCGACGAGTCCGCCGCCGCCCGCCTGGTCAAGCCCCTGTGCCTGGCCATGGCGCAGCTCGGTGCCGGGCACGCGCTGCGCGCCGTCGGCATCGACCTGGACGTCCCGCCGGTCATCGCCGGCATCGAGCCGGACGTCACCCACGCCCAGAGCTGGGAAGAGGCGATGGCCATCGCGGACGACTACATCACCCCGGACGCCGCCGCCCGCTTCGCCGAGAACCTCACCCTCGCCGGCCCGGCCCAGGCCGTCGCCGACCGGGTCCAGGCCGCCACGGCCTGCGGGGTCCGCGCCTTCTACCTGCTGGCCCCGGTCTCCGACGAGCTCCCGCACGACTTGATCGACGGCTTCGCCAGAACCCTCATTCCGAGAAGATCCCCCCGGATGCCGAACACCGAGATGTCGAACATTGAGATGTCGAACACCGAGATCGTCTTCGGCATGTACGCCGCGTTCCTGCGCGGCGACTACGACGCGCTTTACAACGCCCTCGACCCCGACATCGAGTGGGTCGAGCCCGAACTGGAGGTGCTGCCCTACCCGGGGCTGACCGCCGGCCGCGAGCAGGTCGCCACCAAGGTCTTCCCGGAGATAGCCACCACCTACGAGAAGCTGGAGTTCCATCCCGACCAGTTCATCCCGGGGGAGGGCGACGTCGTCACCGTCCTGGGCACAGGCTTCGCGAAGGGCCCGCGGCAGCCTGAGGAGAGCTTCTCGTTCTGCCATGTCATGCGTTTGCGTGAGGGCCGTGTCTACCGTTTCGACCACTACGTCGACACCTACAAGATCGCCCGCACCCTGACTCCGCCCCAGGACTGAGAGGCCCCGTTCCCTGCGCGAGGTCGACTGGACGTTCGGCGGCCTGTGGCCCTGTTCGCCGCGGTGGTTCGACACCCCGGACGGGAGGATCCACTACATCGACGAGGGGCGGCACGACGGTCGTCCTCGTGCACGGGAACCCGACGTGGGCTTCCTCCAGCGGGACTTCGTCGGGCCGATCACCGCCGCCGGGCACCGCGTCATCGTCCCCGACTTCCTCCGGATTCGGCCGCTCCGACAAGCCAGCCGACCGGCGCGCACACCGGTTGGACCGGCGCGCGCCGGCTGCTTCCCCGCCGTCGAGGCCAAGCCGTCCGCGGCATACCGCGACCGGCCGGTGCGGTTCGTGTGGGCGATGAAGGATCCTGCGTTCCCGCGGGAGACCCTGCGGGACCGGTGGCTGAAGAACCTCCCGCGCGCGGACGTCGTCGAGCTCGAAGACGCCGGGCACTTCCTGCGGGAGGACGCGGACGAGGTGATCGTGCCGCAGCTACTGGATTTCTTGGCGGGGCTCGGGGCGTAGTGCTTCGCCTCCGTGCTCACCCCACCTGCGGCGCCCCGCTCACCAGCGGGTGGTCCCCGGCCACCGGCCCGGTCCTGGCGGCCCCGCCCGGCGACCCGAGCTCGGTGAAGAATTCCGCGTTCGCCGCCAGGTAGCCGCGCCACTGCCCGGGCACGTCGTCTTCATAGAAGATGGCCTCCACCGGGCAGGCCGGCTCGCAGGCCCCGCAGTCGACGCACTCGTCGGGGTGGATATACAGCGCGCGTTCGCCCTCGTAGATGCAGTCCACGGGGCACTCCTCGATGCACGACTTGTCCTTGACGTCGGTGCAGGGCTGGGCGATCACGTAGGTCATGGCCGGCCTCCATCGGGCAGCGGGGTCAGGGCGGGGCCGGGGACGGTCCAGGTGTCGCCGCCGGCGAGCAGCGCGTCCAGGTCGCCGGGTCCGCGGCGGGCGACGGTATCCTGGATCTGCCCGTTGAGCAGGGTGTCGTAGACGGGCCGCGCGCTGTTCCGGAAGACGCCGATCGGGGTGCCGTCCAGGGTCGCGGGGTCGGCGAGCCGGCTGAGGGCGAACGCGTGCTCGGGACCGGGGGCGTGGGCGTCGTGGAGCACCGCCGGGCGCGGGTCGGCGAGGTCGGCCAGGGCCAGGGCGCCGTGCTCGGTGCGGACCGCCTTACGGGCGCCGACGGTGATCGGGGCGCCGTGCTCCAGACGGATCAGGCGGTCGTCGCGGGTTCCGGGGTCCTTCAACGGCTCGAAGGCGCCGTCGTTGAAGATGTTGCAGTTCTGGTAGATCTCGATCAGCGCCGTGCCCTGGTGCTCGGCCGCGGCCTGGAGCACCGAGGTGAGGTGCTTGCGGTCGGAGTCGATGGTCCGGGCC
>NZ_JAACYW010000021.1 GCF_015356825.1 Catenulispora rubra
CGCCCGAGAGCGGGTCTCAGAAACCTGAGACCCGCTCTCGCCATGTGTCCGCACCGCCGGAAGGACCCCCGATCCCGCCCCGGCAGCCGGGTAACCGTTTTCGCGGCCTGCGCCGCCCGCGCCGTTGCCGGCGTCAGTTCAGGAACATCCCGGCGAGCGTCCGGCGCGTACGGCGCCCGCTCTCCCGGCGCAGACGACTCGCCTCTCGCAGCAGCCGCTGGCGGTCAGCCTGGTCGCGCAGCTCCTGTGATCGGTATCGTGCGGCTTCTTCGTATTGGAATAGCATCTTGAAACTCCTTGTGGGATCGCCGGTCTCGGCGGTCGCTGAAATCTGTCTCGGGTACTGCTCGAACTGCGTGTCCTGCTGGGCCTGCTGCGGGCTCGCGGCACGGCGGCCGGGGTTCTGCAGCATGCGCTGACGCGGAAGACCGTGGACGCTCATGCCGGGATCGCGACCTTCTTGGCGGCCTCGACCGCGGCGGCGGCCTCGACGGCGATCTGGGCCTCGACCTGGGCGGCGTCCTTGCGGGGACGCCCACGCGGCCGCTTGCGGGCCACGATCACACCCTGGACGAAGAGCTCACCGCCCCAGACCCCCCACGGCTCGCGGCGCTCGAGGGCGCCGGCCAGGCAGGCGGCCTTCACCGGGCACTCGACGCAGATCGCCTTGGCGAACTCGACGTCGGCCGGGGTCTCGGCGAAGAACACCTCGGGGTCGTAAGCCCGGCAGGGCAGGGTGGTGTCGGTCTGCTCGACGACCGTGTCGAACACGTTCTGCACTGTGAGTCACCTCGTCAGTCGGTTTCTTCCGGCTTGAGTTCTTCAGGCCGGTCTCTTGCGGTACCGCTCCCGATCCGGGGTCACCGTCACGGGCCGTACTGTCGTGCTGGGAAACACGAAGGCCGCGGATCCCTTATCGGGATTCCGCGGCCTCAAGTCCTGCCGGGTGAAGAAGCTTTCTTCATCCAGGTGGACTGGAAGTGCGGAAGTCCCAGGGGCTCACCGGCTTGGAGCCGTTGTCGCCCTTGCTGCTGTCGTTGCCGTCGTAGTCGCGCTCGGAGATGCCACTGCCGTCGACACCGCTGCCGTTCGGCGCCTGCAGGTCGCCCAGGACCCGGCCCGTCAAGGGGGCCGGAACCGGCTGGAAGACCGGGCGCGGACGCTCTTGTCCCAGCTGACCGACATAGCCGTGCCGCTCCAGCAGGCCTTCGCCCAGGGCGATGAGCCCCAGGAAGCCGGCCGCACCGGCCAGGCCGGTACCGGAGACGGACTCCACCTGCCAGACGGCGGCGGCCGAGCCGAAGCACTCCTGCCCCGACACCAGGCGGCAAGCGGCGGCGAACTCCTCGAACGCGCGGTAAACCGGCGCAGGGGTCATCGCCTGCACGTCGTCGACAACAACGTCGGTCATGTACCTCATCGAAATTCGCCTCCTTCACTTCGCCTTGGTGTGGACGGAGCCGCTGGCAGTCGGCACCACACGTCTTACAGATGGGATGTTCAGTTGAGCCGCACACAGTGCTGCGCCCGGGCGATCTCTCGCCCGCATCGGAAGGTTAAGTGATCCCCGTACAGGGCCGCAAACTATTTTTGACCTGCGGTTACGCCCTTGAGCCCGAACTTTCGGCTCCGATGGCCCCCACCATGGTCGACACAGTTGCCCCCAACCTCGACGCTGACCATGCTGTCAGAGCCGCACGGGCCTGTCACCCCTTTCACGCCAACTTTCTGGAAAACTTCGGGGGAAGATGGGCGAGTATGGGGCGAGGATGAGTGGCGACGGGGCGCACCACCGTTAAAGGGCGAGGGATACAGGGGCGGGATGGACAGGAACCACGGTGCCGTCGGCGACCCGGAGGACGACGACGTCTTCGGCCCGGTCGAGGACGGCGAAGAAGTCTTCGAGTGGATCGACGACGAGGACGACCCGGACGAGTCCGACGAGCCCAAGGCCAAGCAGCCGACCCTGACGTTCCGGGAGCGCGTGGCCGCCGTCCGCGCCGGCGGGCGCCGCCTGCGCCGCTCGCGCCGCGAGATCGGGGCCGTCGCCGCCGCGGTGGTCCTGGCCTGCGCCATCGGCGGCGCCTGCACCGCCTGGTTCGACAACGTCGCCGGCGCGGCCGACCGCGCGGAGGTCGTCTCGCTGGCCGTCGACTCCGTGGTGGACGGCGACCCCTCGGCCGCCTCCTACAACGCGAAGGACTCCTCCGCCGTCGGCCAGTATGTCGTCGAGATCGCCAACAACGGCCCGGCCGCGGTGACCCTGGACTCCGTGGGCGTCGACGCCGGCACCCTGATGACCAGCACCGCCTGGAAGCCGGTCGGCGCCTCGCCCCGGATCCCCGGCGGCGGCACCGCCAAGGTCGCGCTCACCGCCAAGCTGTTCTGCCCGATGGTGCTCATGGCCCAGCAGACCGGGATGTTCGGCGCGACCGCCGGCACCGGGGGCGGGCCCTCGCTGGCGTTCCCGGCGCTGCACGTCGCGGTCCGCGACGGCGACGGCGACCTGCGCTCCCTGACCCTGCCGACCCGGGTCGCGACGTCCGCCCCGCCGTCCGCGAACAGCGGGCTGATGACGTTCAGCAGGCCCGGCGGCGCGACCGCCCCGGAGATCGTCTCCGCCGACGCCGAAGCCTGCGGCCAGTACACGGCCGACCGCGCCCAGCGCCTGGCCCTCGGCGGCACCGCCCGGTTCACCACCGACGTCGCTTTCACCTACGTCAAGGTCCACTCCCCCGCCTCCGCCGGGATGTTCACACTCGACTTCACGGTGAAGAACACCAGCGACCACGCCGTGACCCTGACCAAGCGCGCCGACGTGGCCTTCCTGGACGACAACCAGCTGCGCACCGACTGGCTCCCCTCGCCGCTCAAGCTCGCCCCCGGGGCGAGCGCGCCGGCCCAGCTGACGATCGACATCCACAACTGCACCAGCGTCCTGGCCGGCGCCTCGGTGCTCGGCGAGACCATGCTCCAGGTGGACGACCTGAACGGCAGCCCGCCGCAGCCGGTGTTCATCGACCAGGCGCTGTCCGGCTCGCTGCGGCTGGCCGCGGACATCGTCCAGCAGGAGAAGGCGGCGTGCTCATGACCGATCTGATCGAGTCCGAGGACGAACTGCTCGACCCGCCGGCCGGCCCGGCCGCCGCCGCGCCTCCGCACCGCCTCGCCTCCGCCCTGCACCGGCTGCGCGAGCGCACCCCGCTGGGCGCCGGAGACGAGATCGACCCGGAGCGCCGGCGCCGTCTGGGCCTGGCCGCCCTGCTCGCGGTCGCGATCGCGGCCGGCGCCGGGGCGACCGGGGTGGCGGTGCACAGCCGCGACCTCGACCACGCCCAGACCCGCACCCAGGACCGGGTCCTGCTGCACCTGCTGGGCGGCGGCGCCGGCATGAGGTTCGGCGGGGACAGCGTCTCCCAGGACATCGGCGCGCCCGGCACCTTCCAGACCCCGCTGTCGGCCGACTTCACCGTCGCGGTGCGCAACGACGGAGCGAAGCCGCTGCAGATCACCGCCGTCGGGATCGCGGTACCCGGGGTCGACGTCGTCGACGCCGCGCCGGCCACGACCCTCGCCCCCGGCGACTCGGAGTCGCTGACCAGCCGCGTCGCCGTGCACTGCACCGCCGCGGACCTGCCGCGGTACCCCTCCGGGGTGACGCTGACCGTGCGCACCCCCGCCGCGGTCGGCAAGGCCGCCGGCGCCCCGACCGCCCTGCCGCTGGCCTTCGACGCGGGGCACCCCACCGCCCTCCCAGTGGGCTCGAACGGCTTCTTCACCGAGGTGGACGGCTTCAGCACCACCACGACCAGCAGCTTCTACGAGCTCTGCGGCGAGGTGCTGACCATGATCCCGCCCCGGGTGAGCGCCACGGCGAACCCCGGCGACGCGAGCCCGCGGAACCCCGTGGTGGGCTACTCCCTGCACATCGACAACAGCCCCGACGCCGCGCAGATGGCGGTGGTGCTGCCGAAGCCGCCGGCCGTCCCGGGCGTGAGCGCGCAGACCGATCTGGCCGGTCCGGAGCAGATCGGGACCCAGGGCCTGGACGTGAACGTCACCGACCGGATCACCGACTGCGGCGCGTTCGGCGACTACCTGGCGGTCCGGGGCGGCGCCACGCAGGCCGCGGAGGCGCTGAACGCGGCCACGCCGATCGGGCTGCAACCGGTCGACCCGCGGTTCCAGACCACGCCGACGCCCCTGTCCACCACGGCCCAGGCGGTCTTCGACGGGGTGACGCCGGGCACGGCCGACCTGCAGTCGACGCTGCTGACTCAGCTGGCCGCGGTCTGCCCGATGCTGTGACCGTGGCTCTCGATGAGCCCCAGCACCTCCTCGCCGTAGCGGTCCGCCTTCGCCTTGCCGACCCCGGCGATCCGCGTCAGGGCGGCGGGGGTGGCCGGCCGGGACTCGCCGATCGCGGTCAGCGTGGCGTCGGTGAAGATGCAGTACGCGGGCAGCTTCTGCTGCTTGGCCTGTCCCGAGCGCCATTCCCGCAGCGCCTCGTACAGCTCCGGACTCAGGTCGCTGGGACAGGTCTCGCAGCGGCCGATCTTGCGCTCGGCCGGATCGATCAGGGACCTCTGACAGACCCGGCAGGTGATCGGTTCGGCGATCCGGCGCGACGGCCGGTCCTCGGCGTCGCTCGAAGCGCCGGGGCTCCTGCGCCGCGCTGAGCCGCCGCCCCTTATGACGCCGCCCGCCGCACCCTCGCGGGTGTCGCGCCCGACGCCGCCGCGCAGGCCGTCCAGGAAGCGCGAGGGGCTGCGCGAGGCCCGACCGCCCGGCGCGCGCGCCAGCGACCAGGACAGGAACAGCCGCTCCCGGGCGCGGGTGACCCCCACGTACAGCAGCCGCCGTTCCTCCTCGATCTGCTCCGGGGTCTCGGCGTAGGTGATCGGCATCATGCCCTCGGTCATGCCGACCAGGAAGACCGCGTCCCATTCCAGGCCCTTGGCGGCGTGGAAGGTGGACAGCGTCACGCCCTCGACGGTCGGGGCGTGCTGGGCGTCGGCGCGCTCGCGCAGCTCGGCGCTGAACCGGTCGAGGCCGGCGTCCGGATGCGTGCGGCCGTACTCCTCGGCCAGGGAGACCAGCGCGGCCAGCGACTCCCAGCGGTCGCGCAGGCGCCCGGCGCCCTTGGGCGCCAGCGGGGTCCAGCCGTGGCTGGAGAAGATGGCGCGGACCTCGGAGGCCAGGTTTTCGCCCTCGTCGTCGTCCGGCGTGCTGCCGAGCCCGGGCAGCCCGGACGGCCCGGGCAGCGCGTCGGAGGCGTGGTCGGACCGGGCCTTGGCGGCCCCGCGCAGCCAGACCTGGATCGCCTCGCGGACCTCGGGGCGCTCGAAGAAGCGCTCGACGCCGCGCAGTATGTAGGGCACGCCGGCGTCGCTGAGGGCCTGCTCGTACTCCTCGGACTGCGCGTTGATCCGATAGAGCACGGCGATCTCGGAGAGCCGGACGCCGGCGTCGACCAGCTTCTTGATCTCCCGCGCCACCTCGCGCGCCTCGGTCTCGGCGTCGGGGTGCTCGGCGAACTTCGGCCGCGGACCGTCGGCGCGCTGCGCGATCAGCTGGACCCGGGCCTTGGCGGCTCGGCCCTCGGCGCGGTCCAGCAGGGCGTTGGCCAGCGCGACGACCTGCGGCGTGGAGCGGTAGTCGCGGACCAGCTTGACCATGGTCGGGTCGTCGAAGCGGTCGGCGAAGTCCAGCAGGTAGCGCGGGTCGGCGCCGGTGAAGGAGTAGATGGTCTGGCTGGCGTCGCCGACCACGCACACGTCGGCCCGGTCCCCCAGCCAGCAGTCGAGCAGGCGCTGTTGCAGGGGGTTGACGTCCTGGTACTCGTCGACGGTGAAGAAGCGGTACTGGTTCCGCACGGTCGCGGCGATGTCCGGGCGCTCCTCCATGATCCCGATGGTGAGCAGGAGCACGTCCTCGAAGTCGATGGCGTTGCGGTCCCGCTTGGCGCTCTCGTACTCGGCGTAGACCTTCGCCACCTCGGCCGCGTCGCGCGGCGGCGTCCGCAGCGCCTTGGCCGCGGCCGCGGCGTAGTCGTCGGCCACCACCTGCGTCGACTTCGCCCACTCGATCTCCCCGGCCAGGTCCCGCAGCTCGGCGCGCTCGGCGTTCAGCCGCAGCCGCCGCACCGCCTCGGAGACCAGCGGGATCTTGGAGTCGATGAGCTGCGGATTCGGCCCCCCGACGGCCTTGGGCCAGAAGTACTGGAGCTGCCGAAGCGCAGCGGCGTGGAACGTCCGCGCCTGCACTCCCCCGGCACCCAGCTGCCGCAGCCGCCCCCGCATCTCTCCCGCGGCACGCTGCGTAAAGGTGACGGCCAACACCTGGCTCGGGATGTACTCCCCGGTCGCCACGCCATAGGCGATGCGGTAGGTGATGGCTCGCGTCTTACCGGTCCCGGCCCCGGCCAGCACGCACACCGGTCCGTGCAGCGCCTCGACCACGGCACGCTGCTCGGGGTCGAGCGCGCCCAGCAACTCGGCGACGGGAACCGGTCCGGAGCCGGATTGAGTCTGCGGCATCCGTCCATGTTCGCATCCATCACCGACACCCAGAACGCGGCCATGCGGAAGAATCAGGCCCTCGCGCTGGTTGCACCCCCTGGATGTTCCCGACAGCCGATGAGGAAGTGGAAGATGAACGACCAGATCACGATGTACTCGACGACCTGGTGCGGCTACTGCCGCCGGCTGAAGAGCCAGCTCGAGCGCGAGGGCATCGGATACACCGAGGTCGACATCGAGCAGGTCCCGGACGCCGCGGACTACGTGATGAGCGTCAACGGCGGCAACCAGACCGTCCCGACCGTGGTGACGATTCCCGCCGGCGGTGGAGACCCGATCGTTCGCACCAACCCTTCGTTGGCGCAGCTCAAGGCCGACCTGGCCAGCTGATCTTCCTTCGCCTGCGGCTCAAGTCACAGGCTACGAACGCGGTGCCCCGGCGTGACGAGAACAACGCGTCGGGGCTTCGTCGCGTCCGGACTCGCGACGCTCGGCGGTCGAGTTCGATCACGTTCCCAGCCTCCGGGATCACGGCCGACGCAAGCTCGGTCCCGCGCCCACCCAGCCGATACGCGCCGCCGGCGCAGACGGCTAGCGCCGACCTCCGCGAGAGATGCGAACCAACGCGACAACGACGGCAACGATGACGGCAAGGACCACGAGGTCGATGAGGACGTGCCACGGCTGGATTTCCATGGCCCGGGAATCTACGCGAGGCCCGCGAGCCACGTCTAGATCGCCGTCGTCCGGCCGCTAGCGCAGAGGGCTGACGATCGGCTACCTGCCGGAAACGGGTCCACGGTGTCGTGGCTTGTGCTGGCGGAAGGTAAGGCGGACCGGAAGCGGACCGGCATCAACGCTTCCGTGGCCGTTTCCTTCCCGTGGTCGGGAACGGCATCGACTACCTGGACGCGTTCCACCTGCTCACGGTCGGACGGCCCGTAGTCCTGTCTCGCTGTCAGCCCGGCGGCGAGAAGGTCGCGATGACGAATCCCTCACTGGCCCAGGTGAAGGTAGCGCTCGCAGGCTGACCCCCGGGCCACCCGCGAAGCCCGACCCCGCTCAAGCCTCCGGCTCCCCGGCCGGGGGCTCTTCCTCCTCCGCGAGCGGCTCCCCCTTCGCGAACGTCACATCCGGCTCCGAAACAGGATTGATCCAAGCCCGCACGGTGATATCCGGCGACCAGGCCTTCGGTTCCTCGTTCCACGCTCGCACGGCAGCGTAGAAGTCCCGGTTGTGTATCCCGACGGACAGGCTCGGGAAGGTCTGGACGGTCGTGGAGTTGTCCTCGAGATAGTGGCCCCAGGACTTGCCGCACTTGCAGAAGCGCTTCTCCGGGAAGAGCTTCACGATGTCGTGGCAGTGCGCGCAGTACATCAGTTTCATGGCGGCACGGTAGCGGGGCGCCGCAGTACAGCGGCACCCCTTTTCCGCCATGATCCCTACCGCCGGCTGGTGCGGAAGAGGCGTATCACGCGGCGGATGATGAAAACGATGAACACGATGGCCTCCCAGGCCTTCCGAATGTGTGCTGACGTCCCCGTTCTCGGGTTCGTCTGCGAAGTTACCGAGCGTCGCGGCAGGCAGCGTCAACCCACGGGTTGACTCCGGGGTGGAACGCGGGTGGAGGGGTCGGACCACCTTCGGGTGGGATATGCGGACTCTGCGTGACGGGACCGTCACCGCGCGACTACACCTGATGGCATGACCAAGACAGCAGGCGTCTTTCTCGCCCTCATCGTCGTGGGCATCGCGGTGACCACGGGTACGCACGCGTCCGGGCCGGTGTGTCCGGCGACGACGAGCGGGCATACGGCTTCGAGCAGCAGCGATAGCGACAACGGCGGAAACGGCAGCGGGAGCAGCGGCCGCTAGCGGCGAGCACAGCGCGCCGCCAGCCTCGGGGCTCGGGGCTTAGACGCCCGACCTCACGGCGCCGGCGACCCGTTCGCGATGTTGTAAAGCTGCTTCGCACTAGCGTCCAGATACGGCCCCGCGAGCCAGTTCCCGCTGTGCGCGTTGTGCGCGCTGCCGACCGACGTGTTGGTCACCAGCGACAGCTCTCCCGAAGTCTGCCCCGGCGCCCGGGCGAACCAGCCGCCGCCGGAGGCGCCGCCCGTGAGGTCGCAGCCGGCGCGGTACTCCTTCGCCTGCGGTCCGAGTTCGGTGACGTTCAGCAGCTGCACCGAGTCGGCCGTGCATCCCCACTGGGACATGCCGTTGAAGGGCTGTGCGGCGGGGTAGCCGCGGATCGAGATCTGCGGGGTCTTGCCCTGTGCGGTCGGGGCGCTGAACCACATCGGGACCGGCTTCGCGCCCGCCGACTCCACCGCGGAGTCCAGGGTCTGGCCGTCGCTGTTGCGGCCCACCTCGATCACCGCGTAGTCGTGCGCCAGGTCGCCGCCGTGCTCGTCGCCGGTCTTGACCCACTCCGGGGAGGTCCAGACGTGGACGGCCGGGAAGGTGCCGAGCGGGGCGTAGGCCGACAGGTCGCTGGGGTCGACGTTCGGGTCGCCGTCGGCGTTGTCGAAGGCCGGGACGAACACCATGTCCAGGTGCCACGTGCCGCCCTTGCCGTCGTGGACGCAGTGCCCCGCGGTCCACACCAGGCTGGCGTTCTTGCTCTTGATCACGGTGCCGGAGCACACGTAGTAGTTCCCGGAGTTGGCATCGCCCTGCCGGTAGAAGAAGAGCTTGCCGGTGACCGCACCGCTGGGCGTGGTGTACGGGCCCGGCAGCTGGTGCGCCGCGACCGGCTGCGGCAGCGGGGCGTTGTCGAACGAGGGCAGCGCCTGCTGTCCGGTCAGCCCGCCGTCCTTGCCCTGATGGTTGCCTCCGGCCGCGGACGGCGCGTTCGGGCTGAGCACCGAGCCGACGAAGTCCTTGCCGAAATCGCCGGTGGCGGACGACTCCCCGATGACCCCCGAGCTGGAGCAGGCGGCGGTCAACGATGCCACGGTCGTCAGTGCGACCAGCGTCGACAGCACTCGGCTCTTGATCACCCGGCCCCCGCGTGGGCGTATCAGCATGGCGTCGCCTCCCCTCCCTTCAACGCCGACGACACTACCAATGGTTCTCTAAAAGAAGCCTGAGTCGCCGGCGAAACCGATGAGGGTGGAACCTCAGCGCCCGACCGGATCGCCGCCGTACCAGTGGTTGACCAGGCGGCGCGAGATCGAGATCTCGGTCGGCAGCATCAGGAGTTCACCGGTGTTGACGGCCTCCTTCAGCTCCGCCCGCGAGTACCACTTGGCCCAGTCGAGTTCGGCGCCGTCCAGATGCAGCGCGGGATCCTCGACGGTGGCGGTGAAGCCGAGCATCAGGGAGCGCGGCAGCGGCCACGGCTGGCTGCCGAGGTAGCGCACGGAGGTGATGCGCAGCCCGGCCTCCTCCGCGCACTCGCGCGCGACCGCCGCCTCCAGCGTCTCGCCGGGCTCGACGAAGCCGGCCAGCACCGAGGCCCGGTTCGGCGGCCACGCCGCGTTCCGGGCCAGCAGCAGCCGGTCGTCCGGATCGGTGACGGCCATGATGACGGCCGGGTCCGTGCGCGGGTAGTGCTCGGTGCCGCAGTGGTCGCATTTGCGGACCGAACCGGCGTAGGTCACCCGCGTCTGGTGCCCGCACACGCCGCAGAAGCCGTGCGTGCGGTGCCAGTTGTCGAGGCCGACGGCGTGCGCCAGCAGCCCGCCGTCGCGGTCCGGCAGCGCCGCCGCGACCTCGCGGACGTGCCGCAACTCGCCCAGCGCCGGCGCCTCCTCGGCGGCCGGCGGCTGCGGCGAGGTCAGCGCCGCGCCCGGGGTGGAGGCGGAGCCGGCGGTGGAGGCCGTCGGCCGGCCGTCCGGTCCGGGCGTGCCGACGCTGACCGCGAAGTAGGCCACGTCCTCGTCGTCCAGCCCGAGGAAGTAGCGATGGGCGCCCGGGTAAAGGGCGTCGAAGACAGCTCCGGAGTGGAAGACCAGCCCCGCTTCCGGATCCAGGACCGCCTCGGCCCGGCTGTCGTCGACCGCGAACACCCGGGTGCCCGGATCGGCCCACGCCGCGGTCAGCCAGTCGTCATCGGTGCGCCGCTCGCCGGCGCGGTCGACGACCGACCGCGCCAGGAGCATCCGGCCGAGTTCGCCTTCGAAGTACCGTGTCTGGCCGCTCATCGCGCGCGTCCTCCCCGAACCGTCACGGCCGCCGTCAGCGCTTCTCGTCCGACGCCTCGGCCAGGTCCGACCACAGGTAGGCGGCCGCCTCGGCGCCCTTGAGGAGCAGCGGCATCGTCATGCTCTCGTTCGGCGAGTGCCAGCCGTCCGAGGGCAGCGACGCCCCGAGGAACACCACCGGCGCCTCGATGACCTCCTGCAGGTCGGCCTCCGGGCCGGAGCCGCCCTCGCGGGTGAAGAGCACCTCGCGCGGGTCGTCGAGCTCACCGAAGGCCTTGCCCATGGAGCGGGTGATCGCCTGCACCGCCGGGTGGTCCAGCGGGGTCATGCAGGGCTTCACACCGTCGGACTCCCAGTGGCTCTCGCCGGTGAGGCCGGCCGGGATGTTGGCGTGGAACCAGTCCTCGAACTTCTTCGCCACGTCCAGCGGCTCCTGGCCGGCGACGAGGCGCATCGAGATCTTGGCGTGCGCCGACGCCGGCACGATGGTCTTGTGGCCGGGGCCGGTGTGCCCGCCCCAGAAGCCGTTCAGCTCGAAGGTCGGCCGCGCCCAGACCCGCTCCAGCGTGGTGAACCCGGCCTCGCCGGCGGTCGCACTGGACTTGGCGTTGCCCAGCCAGGCCTGCTCGTCGAAGGGGAGCTTGGCGAACATCTCGCGGTCGGTCTCGGTGAGCTCGACGACGCCGTCGTAGAAGCCGGGGATGACCACGTGCTTGTCCTCGTCGTGCACCCGGCCCAGCAGGCGCACCAGTTCCGTCAGCGGGTTCGGGATCGCGCCGCCGAACGAGCCGGAGTGCACGTCGTTGGCCGGGCCCCGCAGGTCGATCTGGCCGGTGATCATGCCCCGCATCCCGGTGCACGTGGACGGCGTCTCGCGGTCCCACATGCCGGTGTCGGAGACCACGACGACATCCGCCTTCACGCGGTCGCGCTTGTCCTCCAGCAGCGCCCGGAAGTTCGGCGAACCCGACTCCTCCTCGCCCTCGGCGATGATCTTCAGGTTCACCGCCGGCGCGCTCCGGCCGGTCGCGGCCAGGTGCGCCCGCAGGCCGAGCAGGTGGAAGGCGAGCTGCCCCTTGTCGTCGGCGGCACCGCGCGCGTAGAGGCGGTCCCCCTTGACCGTCGGCTCGAACGGCGGCGTGTCCCACAGCTCCAGCGGCGTCACCGGCTGCACGTCGTGGTGGCCGTAGACGGCGACGGTCGGCGCACCGGCGTCCCCGGACGGCCACTCGGCGAACACCGTCGGCAGGCCCTTGCCGCCCGCGGTCTCCCAGATCTCCACCGTCGGGAAGCCGATCTCCCGCAGCTTCGCCGCCAGCCACTCGGCCGACCGCCGCACCTCCGGCGCACTCTCCGGATCCGACGAGATGGACGGGATCCGCAGCCACTCATTGAGCTCGGCGAAGAACTCGTCGGCGTGCTCGGCTACATACGGACGGACGGCTTTGTCCGAGGCAGAAGTCATGCCTGCACCTTACTCCTGCCCCGAACGGTCGATCTGTATCGATCTTGAAGGGCGCCAGGAACCGGTTAGCCGACCAGGTCCGCGGGGACGCCCTGCAACGCCACCGGACGGATGAAGCGTCGGATCGCCTCAGTGCCCACCGACGTGCTCCACGACGCCGACGTCGCCGGCCACGGCCCGCCGTGCTGCATCGCCTCGACCACCGCGACACCGGTCGGCACGCCGTTCCAGACCACGCGCCCCGCCCTCGCCACCAGCGACGGCAACAGCGTGCGCGCCGCCTCACGGTCGGCGTCGCTGGCGTCGTCGGCGATGATCGTCGCGGTCAGCTGTCCCTCCAGCGAGTCGGCGAGCGCCGGGTACTCCGCCGGGTCCGCGCGCACGATCACCGTCGCCGGGCCGAAGTGCTCCTCGCGGTAGTCGCCGGTGAAGTCCTTCGCAGAGATCTGCGCCGCGAACGGCTTCCCCGCGCGCTCGGCGTCCGCGCCCGCGCCGGTGCTCTGCTCCTGCCAGCGCCGGTGCGCCGCGGCCATCCCGTCGGTAAGCATCGGGATCGGGCCGTTGTCGGCGATGAGGGCACCGGTCAGGTCGCCCAGCGCCTCGCCGTCGGGGGTCTCCGGGACGAACACCACGCCCGGCTTCGTGCACAGCTGCCCGGCCGAGCCGGTCACCGCGCCGGCCAGGGTGGCCGCCCACTTCTCGCGGCCCGCCGGGTCGGCGATCGCGCCGGGCAGCACGAACACCGGGTTCACGCTCCCCATCTCCGCGTACACCGGGATCGGCTCCGGGCGCGCGGCCGCGGCGTCCATCAGCGCGCGGCCGCCGCCGAAGGAGCCGGTGAAGCCCACCGCCTTGATCGCAGGGTGCTGGACCAGCTCGATGGACAGCTTGTTGGGGTCGCCGTCGGTGGACTCGGCGTCCAGGAAGCCGAAGGTGCCGTCCGGCGCGCCGGCTCCGGCGACCGCCGCGCTCAGGATCTCCGCGATCCGGCGCGACAGCCGCGGCTGGGCCGGGTGCCCCTTCACGACCACCGGGCAGCCGGCGGCCAGGGCGGACGCCGTGTCGCCGCCGGGTACGCCGAAGGCGAACGGGAAGTTCGAGGCCGCGAAGACCGCGACCGGCCCGAGCGGGACGTCGACCGTGTACACGTCGGCGCCGCCGAGCGCGGCGCCCGGCGAGCTGCGGTGCGACAGGTGCCGGCCGGCCGCCACGTGGTCGCCGTACAGCCGCAGCTGCCCGGTGGTGCGGGTGACCTCGCCGTCCAGCCGGGCCTCGGTCAGCCCGGTCTCGGTGCCGGCCAGGGCGACGAGCTCGGCGCGCGCCGCGTCCACGGCGTCGGCGCACGCGTGGAGCAGGTCGC
This sequence comes from Catenulispora rubra, assembly GCF_015356825.1. GTDB lineage: Bacteria > Actinomycetota > Actinomycetes > Streptomycetales > Catenulisporaceae > Catenulispora > Catenulispora rubra. The sequence goes on from NZ_JAACYW010000021.1 coordinate 13,495, forward strand.
GTCGGCGCTCGGCGTTCCAGGAACCGTAGACGCCCGCCGCGGACGCCGCAGCGTCGACGGCCTGATCCAGTGTCGTGTGATATGTCACCGGACCAGGGTAACCCCGGTCCGGTCGAGCGCCCAAGCCCCTGGACTGAGCTGTACCGCTATTCGGACTTCGGAACAGCCGGCCGCTGCTCACGGCATGGCCAGCCGCATCCACCGGAACAGCCGGCCACGTCTACTTGCTCGGCGCGGCCTGCGCCCAGAAGGTCGCCGAGTCCGCCTTCAACTTGCTGATGAACTGCTGCGGAGCGAGCTTGCCGGTCATGAACGCGACCGCAGCAGGCTGGAACACCGTCGTGTACCACTTGGAGTCGTCCCGCATCAGCGCGTCCTGGTCCGGGAAAACCGTCCGGTTGGTAAGCGCGGTCTGCACCGTGGCCAGCACTCCAGGCGCGGGGATGTCGATGCGTGGCGTCATGTTGCCGGCCTCCGACGAGATCTTCGACAGCTGGTCCTTGGCCATGAAGTAGAGGACGAACTTCTCCGCGGCGTCCGAGTTCTTACCGGCCTTCGGCACCGCGAACCCGAAGAAGTTCACGCCCGCGGAGTTGTCCGAGCGCACGCCGCCCAGGTCCGGCATCGCCGGGAACACGAAGCTGTCCACGTTCGTGGTGCGCTTGGTCTCGCTCGGCACCCAGGTGCCGCCGAGGATCAGCGCGGCCTTCCCGGCGGCCCACGCGTTCTGCTGGTCCTTGGCGTGGGTGCTGGTGGTCCCGGTGTCCTCGGTGTTCCAGCCGGGCGCGAAGTAGCCGCCCTTCACCAGCGTCTCAAGCTTCTGCGCGCTGTCCAGCAGCCGCGCGTCGTCCCAGCGGCTGTCGGCGCCGGCCCCGGTGGGGCGCTCCTCGGCGGTGCGCTTGAACTGGCCGGGGCCGAGTTCGCGCTCGAACATCCACTCCACCCAGTACGCGGCGTTGCCCCCGCTGGCGTCCAAGGCCAGCGGCGCCTGCCCCCGGGCCTTAATCTGGTCCAGCAGGCCCATGAACTCGTCCCAGGTCCGCGGCGGGTTCGAGGACAGCTGCGGGAACTTGCCCTTGTCGAAGAACACCGACTCGGAGGCGACCTCGTAGGGCACCATCACGAGCGCGCCGTTGGCGTCGGCCATCAGCGGCGTGTACTTGTCCGGCACGATGTCGGTGAGGTTCTGGTTCTCGCCGGGCACCGGCTGCTGGTACAGCGCGGTCAGGTCGGCGACGGACACGCCCTCGGCCGCCGCGCCCAGAATGGTGTTGATGCTGCCGTCCGACAGGTCCGGCGCCGGCTTGCCCGCCTTGACGGCCGCCGCGACGTCGTCCAGCACCGCCCGGCCGTGCCACTGGACGGTGACCGTGACCCCGGTGGTCGCCGTGTAGCCGGCCAGCGCCTTCTTGATCACCGTGGCCTGCGGCTCGTCCTCCTTCCACATGGACCAGTATGTGAAGGACTTGGCGCCCCCGGACGCCCGCGACGGCGTGCTGCTCGAACAAGCCGGAACGGTCACGGCCATGACGAGCACCGCGGCTGTCACGGCTATGTTCCGCCTCTTATGTCTTCCCCTGGACTTCGATGGCATGACGGCAGGGTACGACGATAGGGAAAACGCTTACAACGCGGGGCGACCGCCCCGTTCGGGTGCTGTTCACCCGGTGGGCGAAACCGCGTCCGGCCGGCGCCCCGGGGAAGGGACGCCTCAGCCGTCTCAGCCGGCTCAGCCGTCTCCGAACAGCTCCTCAAGCTCTTCGCGCTCGGCCAGTCCGGTCGGGCGGACCGTCTGCCCGTCGCGGACGTAGACGAACGCCGCAGAAACCGCGGACAGCGGCACGCCGCGCATCTCCGCCCAGGCCAGACGGTAGACCGCGAGCTGGACCGGGTCGGCGTCGTGCGACCGGGAGGTCTTCCAGTCGACGACCTCCCAACCGTCAGCAGTTTTATATACGGCATCGATGCGTCCGCGCACCACCCGGCCGGCCAGCACCACCTGGAACGGCTGCTCGACGGCGGTCGGCACCGAATCGGCCCACGGGGTCCGCAGGAACGCCTCCTGAAGCTCCTTGAGGTCCACCTCGTCGGCGATCTCCTCGTCGGCGGCGCCCGGCAGGTCCTCGTACTCGAACAGCGCCTGCTGCCCGAACAGCGACTCGATCCAGGCGTGGAACTTGGTGCCCAGCCGGGCCGAGGGCTGCGGCGGCTGGGGCATGGGGCGCGCCAGCTCGCGGCGGAAACGTGAGGGGTCGTTGCGGTACCGCAGCAGCTGGGAGGCGGACATCGAGGAGGGCAGCGGGGCGTAGCGCTGGATGGAGTCGCCGCGCTTGAGCTCTTCCAGCAGGGCTTCGAGGTCGCGGTCCCAGGAGGCGATGGCCGCGCGGTCCTCGGCGGTGGCGGCGGTCTCGGCGTCGACCGGGTGCGGTTCGGCGGGCTGCTCGGCAGCACGCTGACCCGGTACGGCGGCCGTCTCCTCCTCGACTTGAGGTTCCTCAGCAACTGGTTGATCCGCGGACCCGTCAGAGCCCGGTTCCTCGTACTCCGGCTCTTCAAAGTCCGGCTCTTCAAAATCCGGTTCGTCGAAGTTCGGCTCGTCGGCGTCCGACGGCATGTCATCGGATGGCGCGGTCTCCGTCGGAGCAGTGCCCATCGACGCGGTGTCCGTCGACGCGGTCTCCATCGGCTCGCCGTACACCGCCGCCTGCCGCCGCCACAGCGCGGCCATCACCATCTCGGCCCCGACCCGCCGCCGCTCGGCCGCCTCGGCGTCCGGCAGCACCGGCCAGTGCGCCTCGGTCGCGCCGAGGCTGGGGTTCACGGCGTCCGGATCCGGCTCCGCGGCCCAGGCGACGATCTCGCCGTGGCCCTCCTGGCAGTGCTCGAACAGTCCGGTCAGCCAGGTGTCCGGCCCGCGGCGCCGCTTCTGCGTCGGCCCCCACCAGTGCCCCGAGGCGATCAGGTGGTAGCGCGGCCGGGTGACCGTCACGTACTCCAGCCGCAGGTCCTCCCAGGACTCGTACTCCTTGGCCTGCTCCTTGAAGGACTTGAAGGCGGCGGTGTTGCCGGCGTCGTCCAGGCTCGGCAGGTGCTCGGCGTCGCCGCGCAGCGGATAGGGCAGCACCGCGCCGGACCCGATCCACGACTCGCGCGGCTTCTGCGCGGCGCCGGCCAGGTGCGGCACGAACACCGCGTCCCACTCCAGACCCTTCGACTTGTGCATGGTCAGCAGCTTCACCGAGTCGCCCTGCGACGGCAGCGAGGCGTCGATCCCCCGCTCGTGCCGCTCGGCCGCCTTCAGATAGGCACGGAAAGCGGTTACTGACTGGTCCCCCTCCAGGTCCTGGAAGTCGGCCGCCCGGCCGAGGAACGCAGCCAGCGTCTCCGCCGAGCGCTGCGCCACCAGCTTCGGCGACGCCGCGACCTCCACGTCCAGCCCGGTCACCGAGATCACCCGGTGCAGCACGTCCAGGACCGGCTCGGACAGCCGGCGGCGCAGGATCCGGACCTCGGAGGCGAACCGCGCGAAGCGCACCCGGGCCGCTTCGGAGAACGGCAGGTCAGTACCCGGATCCGCCATAGCGTCGGACAACGACACCACCTCGGTCGGATCCGACCCCGCGACCGCCTCGGCCAGCCGGTCCCGGCCGGCCCGGTCTGCGTACTCCGTGGGGTCGCGCACCAGCTCCCGGGCCCGCATCCCGAGCAGCGCCAGGTCCCGCGCGCCGATCCGCCAGCGCGGCCCGGTCAGCAGCCGGACCAGCGAGGCGTTGGCGATCGGCTCGTCCAGCACGTCCAGCATCGCGATCAGGTCCGCGACCTCCGGCAGGTGCACCAGCCCGGAGAGCCCGACCACCTCGACCGCCAGCCCCTGCGCGTGCATCTCCTCGTACAGCGGCGGGATCTGGTTGCCCTTGCGCACCAGCACCGCGATCTCGCGCAGCGCGATCCCGCCCCGGTAGTGCGCGTCGGCGACCATCCGCGCGACCCACTTCACCTCGTCCTCGGCGGTCTCGGTGAGTCCGACGCGGGTCCAGCCCTGGTTCGCCTTCTCCTCCGAGGGCCGCAGCTGCCGGACGCCGGTGTGCCGCTGGCGCAGCGGGTCCGAGACCACGTTCGCGAACTCCAGCAGATGGCCGCCGCTGCGCCGGTTCTCGCTCAGCGCGTAGCCGCGCGAGCGTTCCCCGTCGGCGCGGGCGAAGTGGTCCGGGAAGTCGTCGAGGTTCGCCACCGACGCGCCGCGCCAGCCGTAGATGGACTGGCAGGGGTCGCCGACCGCGGTCACGGGATGGCCGCCGCCGAACAGTCCGACCAGCATCCGCCGCTGCGCCACCGACGTGTCCTGATACTCGTCGAGCAGCACCACCCGGAACTTCTCGCGCTCGATCGCCCCGACCTCGGGCCGCTCCTCGGCCAGCCGCGCGCCGAGCACCATCTGGTCGCCGAAGTCGATCAGATCGCGCCGCACCTTCAGGTCCCGGTAGCGCTCGACCAGCTCGGACAGCTCGATCCGCTGCCGGGCGACCTCGGCGGCCTTGAGGAAGTCGGTGTAGCCGCGCTTGGCCTTGCCGTTCCGGGGATCCCGGAACGACTCCGCCTGCCCTATGAACGCTTCCTCGTGCTCGCGCAGCTGCTCCGGGGTCACCAGGTGCTCGGACAGCTCGCCGTCCAGGGCCAGCACCTTGTCGGCGAGGTCGGCGACCTTGCCCTTGAAGTAGCGCAGCTCCTTGGGCCCGCGCACCGCGGTGACGGCCAGCTGGTAGCGCGTGGCGTCGGCCAGCAGCCGGGCCGAGGGCTCCAGGCCCAGGCGCAGGCCGTGCTCCTTGATCAGGCGGTCGGCGTAGGCGTGGTAGGTCGAGACGGTGGGCTCGCCGACCGACTCCTCGATGTCGGAGTCAGGGTTGTCGAGCTCTTCGTCCTCCAACTTCCGTAGAGCCTTGCGAATCCGCTCCGCCAGCTCGGCGGCGGCCTTGTTGGTGAACGTCAGCCCGAGCACCTGGTGCGGCCCGACCTGCCCGGTCCCGACCAGCCACACCACGCGCGCGGCCATCACGGTGGTCTTGCCCGACCCCGCGCCGGCCACGATGACGGCCGGTTCGAGCGGCGCCGTGATGGCTTCGAGCTGTTCTTCCGTGTAAGGAACCCCGAGCAGTGCTTTGAGATCTTCGGTGTCCCGGATCAAAGGAGTTGCTTTCCCTCGGGCTGTTTCGGGCAGCACTTGCGGAAGACGCAGGTGCCGCACTGTTTCTCGCCGTACGCGGCGAAGTTCTCGTCCAGGACCCGCGCCGCCATCTTCGCGAGCTTCTTCTCGATCGGCGTCTCGCCGGGCTGGTCCAGCGAGGGGTCCTGCTCGGCGGTCTTGGGCAGCCCGGCCGCGTCGCCCTCGCGCAGGAACACCAGCTCGGCGCCGCCGGACTCGTTCGAGACGCCCTGTATCGCGCCCTCGCGCACCACCAGCTGGTAGACCGCGAGCTGGGGGTGCTCCTGGGCCTCGTTCTTGGTCGGCACGTTCTTGCCGGTCTTGAAGTCGACCACGTAGACCAGCCCGGCCTCGTCGGTCTCGACGCGGTCGAAGGAGCCGCGGATGCGCAGGTCGAAGCCCTCTCCTTCGCGTGCTTCCTCGGAGCTGACGTTGAGCCGGACGTCGAAGTCCTGCTCCGAGGAGTGCAGCAGCCGGCCCCGGTCGGTGACGTGCCAGGCCAGGAACCGCTCCAGCGCGGCCCGCGCCTCCTCCTTCTGCTGCGGCGACTGCCACTGCGCCTCGAAGGACAGCCGGTCCCAGACCCGGTCCAGCCGCTCCATCAGCACGTCCAGCCGGGCCGGGGTGTCGCCCTTGGCCACCTCGTCGGCCAGCACGTGCACCACGTTGCCGAAGCCGAGCGCGACGGTCTTCTGCTCATGCGCGGCGGCCTCGTGGTCCAGGAACCAGCGCAGCGAGCACTCGTCTATGGCCGCGACCTGGCTGGCGGAGAGCAGCAGCGGCTTGTCCGGATCGCGCACCGGCTGCTCGGAGGAGGTCTCCTCGACCAGGCCCCACCACTTGTCGGGGTGCGCGGAGGGCACCAGCGGCCGGCCGTCCCCGGCCTGCGCGTCGGCCAGCCGGGCCAGCCGCTCGGCCGCGGCCTGCCGCAGCTGGTCGGTGCTCTTCGGATCGGTCAGCACCCGGCGCAGATCGGCGACCAGGGCGGGGATGGCCAGCGCGCGCTTGCGCAGGCCGGGCAGCGGCTGCACCTCGACGCCGAGTTCGTACACGAACCGCGAAGGCGCCTCGGCCGCAGCGTCGTCGCCGATCAGGGAGCTGTCGACGGCGGTGACGACCAGCCGCTCGCGGGCCCGGGTGGCGGCCACGTAGAACAGCCGGCGCTCCTCGGCGAGCAGCGTCCCCGCGGTCGGGATCTCCTCCATCGACCGCAGGCCGTTGCGGCCGATCAGGTCGGCCTGGAGCAGCGAGCCGCGCAGCCGGAGGTCCGGCCACAAGCCGTCCTGGACCCCGGCGACGATCACGAAGCGCCACTGCAGGCCCTTGGACTTGTGCGCGCTCATCAGCCGCACCGCGCCGCCGCGCGAGGACTGCGCGGCCATCGAGTCGCCGGCCAGCTCCTGCGCTTCCAGATCGGCGATGAAGTTGCGGACGCCACGGCCGGTCGCGCGGTCCTCGGCGCGCGAGGCGTAGTCGAAGAGCACGCACACCGCGTCCAGGTCGCGGTCGGCCGAGCGGCCGGTGTTGCCGCCGCGCTGCGCGGTGCGCTCCAGGCGCTCGGGCCACTTGGTCGCGCTCCACAGCTGCCACAGCGCCTGTTCGACCGAGCCGCCGCCGCGCAGTATCTGGCGAGTGCGCAGCAGGAGCATGCCGAGCTGGTAGGCGGGACGTGCGACGTCCTCCTCCATGGCGATCAGGCGTGCGGGCTCGGCGAGGGCTTCGCGGAGCAGGACCTCGCTGGGACGGACGCCGTTGACGGTCGCGTCAGTGATCTCGCGAGGCTCCGGTGCGACAGCGTTCTGGTTCGCCACGCGCTCCTCGGCGCGCAGCGCGCGGGCCAGCTTGCGGAGTTCGAACGCGTCCATCCCGCCGAGCGGTCCGGACAGCAGCGAGCGTGCGACGTCGGGCGTCAGCGCCTCCTCGTTGTCCGCAACCCGCAGCGCCTGCAACAGCACCGAGACCGAGGGTTCGGCGGCCAGCGGCAGCTCGTCGCCGGAGGTGTCGACCGGCACGCCGGCGGTGATCAGCGCGCGCCGCAGCGCCGGGATCGAGCGGGTCGCGGAGCGGACCAGGACGGCGATCTCGTCCCACGGGACGCCGTCCTCCAGATGCGCGCGCCGCACCATGTCCACGATGTTGTCGAGCTCGGTGTTCGGCGTCGGGAAGGTGAAGACCTGGAGCGAGCCCTCGATCGGCGCGCCGTCCACCACCGGCCCCTCGGCCGCCAGGTCGCGGTGCTCGCGCACCTTCTCGACCGGCAGCAGCGGGATCGGCATGCGCCGGGTGAGCTCGCGCGAGGCCTTCAGCAGCGCGGGGCCGCAGCGGCGCGAGGTGCGCAGCACGGCGGTGTCGGCGGGCGTGCCGTCCATGTTCCGGAAGGACTCGGGGAAGTCGAGGATGCCGCGCACGTCCGCGCCGCGGAACTGGTAGATCGACTGGTCCGGGTCGCCGAACACCACCAGGTCGGCGCCGTCCCCGGCCAGCGCCTCCAGCAGCCGCACCTGGGAGGGGTCGGTGTCCTGGTATTCGTCCACGAACACGGCGCGGAAGTCGTGGCGCAGTTCGCGGCGGACGTCGTCCTGCCCGGCCAGCAGCACCGCGCGGTGCACGAGCTCGCCGTAGTCCAGGACGCCCTGGACGTCGAGCACGTCGAGGTACTCCTCGAAGAACGCCGAGGCGGCGTACCAGTCGCCGCGGTCGGCCCGCCGCGCCGCCTCGGCCAGCTCGGTCGGGTCCAGGCCGAGTTCCCGCGCGCGGGCCAGCACGGTCCGCAGCTCCTCGGCGAAGCCGCGGGTGGCCAGCGCCGCGCGCAGGTCCTGCGGCCACTGGATGCGCTCGCCGAGCGCACCGCCGCCTATCCCTACGTCGATGCTCCCGGAGACCAGGTCGCGGACGAACACGTCCTGCTCGGGACCGGAGAGCAACCGGATCGGCTCGGTGAACAGCTCGGGGTCCTGGAAGCGGCGGACCAGCGCATAACAAAAGGAGTGGAACGTGGTCGCCAGCGGCGCGACGCCGGACATCGACAGGCGACGGCCGATGCGGTCACGCAGTTCGGAGGCGGCCTTGCGGCTGAATGTGAGGATCAACACCTGGTCGGGACGAAGCGCCGCGCGATCCGGATCGGTCTTGGAGATGACCGCTTCGACCAGCGTGTGCGTCTTCCCGGTGCCGGGTCCGGCGAGCACCAGCAGCGGCCCGCCGGGGTGGTCGACGACGCGGCGCTGCGCCGGGTCCAGCGGGGGTCCGCTGACCTGGGACGGCGCCTGCGTGTCGAACAACGTTTCGAATCCTTCGCCGGTGGGTATACCCGAGCGATACACCACGGTCCTCTATGACAACACAGACCACCGACTGTCACGCCCCATTCGGCAATCGATCACGCCTGCGCGCCGATCATGCCGTATCGGCGAACGCGAAGGACCCGCGGGTTCGGCCGCGGGTCCTTCCCTTTCTTGAGCACACTCCCCTATCCGGGCCTGTCTGGGCCTACTCGCTGCGCAGCACCTCAGAGATCGACGACCGCGCCGCGGACCGGGCCGGGACCAGCGCGCCGAGGACCGCGATCCCCACGCCGGCCAGGAACATCCAGGCCAGCAGCGGCACCGAGTAGACGTGGACCATGCTCGGCGCGAGGTCCAGGCCCTGGGCGCGTTCGATCATCGAGACGATCAGCGCGTGCAGGCCGTAGCCCAGCGGCAGCCCGACGATCCCGCCGAGCAGTCCGAGCAGCCCCATCGAGGTCACGATCATCCCCACCACCTGGCGCGGGGTCATGCCCACCGACTTCAGCATCCCGATGTCGCGGCGGCGCTCGCGGGTGTTCAGCAGCACGGTGTTGAACACCCCGAGCGCGGCGACCAGGCTGAGCACGACGGTGATGACGGCCGCGAAGACCTCCAGCTCGGCGTTCGGATTTCCGTAGTCGCGGACGGTGACGTCCCAGGTCGGGTCCAGCGCCTTCAGCTTCGCCGCCAGCGCCTGCCGGTCCGCGCCAGCCGCGGCGTGCACCTCGAAGCTGTCGGCCTGACGGCCCGGGGACAGCTGCTGCAGGGTGCTCCAGTCCGCTTGGAACATGCTGTCCCCGCCCGTGATCCCCTCGCCGACGATGACGTCCTTCGCGGTGCGGCCGTTCGACTCGATGGTCAGGGTCTGGCCGACGGCCAGGTGGTGCCGGTTCAGGAACCGCGCCGGGGCCACGATCTGGTTCGGGCCGTCCAGCCAGTGCCCCTTGACCATCGTCCAGCCCATCTTCGCCGAGTCGCCGCCGTAGTAGTGCACGTTGACCTCGCTGGTCATCCCGGCGATCCCGACCATGTCGCCGGTCTGCGACGCCACTCCGTCCACGCCGGGGACGGCGCGCATCGCCTGCTCCATCGCGGCCGGGCCCACGGTCACCGAGGTGGCCGGGTCGTGCCCGACGTCGACGGCCACCGCGCCGATCCGGTCCGAGGCCGCGCTGGTGTCGGTCATGGTGCGGGCCAGGCCGTTGGCGAAGACCACGGTGGTCACCCCGAGCAGCACCGCCGCGAAGGTCAGGGCACTGCGGGCGGGCCGGGCGAACGGCAGCCCCAGCCCCATGCTCACCGAGCGCGGCAGCCGGGAGCCGGCGAGCTTGCGCTGCACCTTCAGGCCGCGGCCGCGCTTGGGCGCCGAGCCGGCCGAGATCGCGGCGATCGCCGACATCCCCGCCGCGCGCCGGGCCGGGAGGTAGGCGGCCAGCGCCACCAGCAGCGGCACCCCGAGCAGGCACGCCACGTCCACCAGCGGACTGATCTGCTGCTGTCCGCCGAGCCCGTTGAAGGCCTTGTTCAGCAGCGGCGACCCGACCACCAGCCCGATCGGCAGCCCGACCACGGTCCCGACGACCGCCGGCACCGCCATGGTCGCCACGTAGACCCGGACCACCTGGCGCGGGGTGAAGCCGATGGTCTTGTAGATCCCGATGTCCCGGTATCCGGAGACCACGGCCCCGCTGACCACGTTCAGCACGATCAGCACCGCGACCGACACCGCCAGCACGCCGAACGCGATCAGCATCGGCAGCAGGCTCTGCAGCTTGGCCAGCATCTCGGCGCGGGTGGTGTGCCAGGACTGGAAGCCGGTGAGGGTGCCGGCCGGCAGGTTCCCGGTCGCGGCGGTCACGTCCGCCTTGACCTGGGCGTCGCTGCCGGCGTGCGCGAACCGGTAGAGCATCTCCAGGTGGTCCGGGTGCAGGGCCGCCATCTGGGAAGGTACGACCCACGCGTCAGCGGTCTGCGAAACGGAGTACGCGTAGCCGACGATGGTGAAGGTGGGCAGGCCCGGGCCGGTGATGGTCGAGGCGTCCTGCCCCGGCGGCGCCGGAAGGGTCTGGCCGACCGGCTGATCCAGCACGATCTCCCCCGGCGCGCTGGGCCAGCGGCCCTGCCACAGCCGGACGCGGTCCACGTCTCCGGGTCCGGGCTGCGACCGGCCGACCACGGTCATCTGCAGGGGACCGCCCATGTGCGGCATCTGCATGCTGACCTGCGCCGCCTCGAAGGGCCCGGCCGAGCCGGTGACCCCGGCGGCGTGCGCGGTGGCGGCGAGCTGCTGGTCGGTGGCCTTGGCGCCGTCGAAGGCGACGACGGCGTGCGCGCCGTTCTGCTGCCCGAAGGCCTGCTCGAACGGCCCGGTCGAAGCCTCCAGCAGCCCGAGCCCCAGCACCGCGCTCATCGCGGACAGGGTGACGACGAGCCCGATGACGAAGGTCTGGACCTTGCGACGCTTCACGGCCGCGCGCGAGGCGCGCCAGACCGGTCCTTTGGCAAGTCTCATGGCGCTCACGCGGTCCTCTCCACGGCGCGCTCGGCCACGATCCGGCCGTCGGCGACCTCGACCAGGCGGCTGGCGCAGCGGGCGGCCAGGCGCGGGTCGTGGGTCACCATCAGCAGGGTCTGCCCGAGCTGGTTCAGGTCGATCAGCAGGTCCATGACCTGCTCGCCGGAGCGGCTGTCCAGCGCGCCGGTCGGTTCGTCGGCCAGCAGCAGGGCCGGCCGGTTCATCAGGGCCCGGGCCACCGCGACGCGCTGGCGCTCGCCGCCGGACAGCTGCTGCGGGTAGGTGTTCTTGCGGTCGGCGATGCCCAGCTCACCGAGCAGTTCCAGCGCGCGGCGCCGGGCCTGGCCGGCCGGGACGCCGGACAGCTGTGCGGCCAGCGCGACGTTGTCCAGCGCCGGCAGGTCGTCGATCAGGTTGAAGAACTGGAAGATCATCCCGATCCGGCGGCGGCGGAACAGCGCCAGGCCGGTCTCGTTCAGCGCGCCGAGGTCTTCGCCGTGCACGACGACCTGCCCGGAGCTGGGCCGGTCCAGGCCGGCGACCAGGTTCAGCAGCGTGGACTTGCCGCAGCCGGAGGGGCCCATGACCGCGACGGCCTCGCCCTGGCGGATGTGCAGGGTGACGCGGTCGAGGGCGGTGGTGTCCCCGAACTCCTTGCGGACGTTGTCGAGGCGGACGATGGGTCCGGTGGACTCTGCGGACTCTGGGGACTCGGCGGTCCCTGCGGACTCGGCGGACTCGGCGGCGGTAGCGGTCATGTGATCAACGTATGGTGGGGGCGCACCGCGGCGGATCGGTCCGTGGTGGTAATCGTCCGGGCCTCTCATCCTGGGGATGTAGACATGCTGTGGGTGCTGGTGGGGGCGCTGCTCATGGCGTCTGCGGCGGCGGGGTGGTTCGCGCTTCTGCTGCGCCGGGAACGCGGGCGCTACGCCCGGGCCATCGAGGAGCGCGGGTGGCTGCTGGAGAAGGAGCGGGAGAGCGCCGCGCAGCAGGCCGTGGACGGTGAGCGGGCGCGGATCGCGCGGGAGCTGCACGACATCGTCAGCCACAACGTGAGCATGATGCTGATTCAGGCGGGCGCGGCGCGGCAGGTGCTGGCGGCTTCCCCTCTCCTGACCGAAGCCACCGGGGAGCCGGCCGCGTCGGACGTGGCCGAGGACGCGTTGCTCGCAGTCGAGAGCGCGGGCCGCGAGACCATGACCGAGCTGCGGCATCTGCTCGGCGTCCTGGCGCCGGCGCAGGACGGCCGCGACGACGACGGGCCCGGCCTCGCGCCACAGCCGACGCTGGCCCGGCTGTCAGCGCTCGTGGACAAGATCGCTTTCGCCGGGCTCCCCGTGGACGTGCGGATCTCCGGCGAGCCGCGCGCGCTGCCCGGCGGCATCGATTCGACGGCGTACCGGGTCGTGCAGGAGGCGTTGACCAACGCGCTCAAGCACGGCGGGTCGAGCGCTGAACTCACTGTCCGCTATGACGACCGCTATCTGCGGATCGAGGTTCTGACCACCGGCAGCGGCTCGCTGACCGAGCTCGGCGGTACCGTCTCCAGCGAGTCTCTGGGCACCGGCCGCGGCCTGATGGGCCTGAAAGAGCGCGTCGCGGTTTATGGCGGAGATCTGGATGCCCGCCGTCGCCTCGGCGGCGGCTTCCGAGTCCGCGCGAAGATACCTTTGGACACGCCCACCCGTCTCCCACCACCGCCCGTTATGGAGACGCTACGCGCCACTATGGACAAAAAATGAATCCCCGCGTCCTGATAGCCGACGACCAAGCCCTGGTCCGCACCGGTTTCCGCATGATCCTGACCGCCAACGGCATCGACGTCCTCGGCGAGGTCTCCGACGGCCTGGAGGCGGTCGAGGCCGCCGCCAGGCTCAAGCCCGACGTGGTGCTGATGGACATCCGCATGCCGAACCTCGACGGCCTGGAGGCCGCGCGCCGGATCCTGGCCGCCGACCCCCGGATCCGGATCCTGATGCTCACCACCTTCGACCTCGACGAGTACGTCTACGAGGCGCTGGCCGCCGGCGCGTCCGGCTTCCTGCTGAAGGACGTGACGCCCGAGCACCTGGTGGCCAGCGTGCGGCTGGTGGACACCGGCGACGCACTGCTGGCCCCGTCGATCACCCGGCGCCTGGTGGAGAAGTTCGCGGCCCCGGGCGGCGACCCGGCAAGCGCCCCGACGAGGACCCCCGCCATCCACCGCGACCTGGCCGCGCTGACCCCGCGCGAGCGCGAGATCCTGGCCCTGATGGGCCGCGGGCTGTCCAACACCGAGCTGGCCGCACGGCTGGTGCTGTCCGAGGCGACGGTGAAGACGCACGTCGCGCACATCTTCACAAAACTCTCGCTCCGCGACCGGGCGCAGGCGGTGGTGGTCGCCTACGAGACCGGGCTGGTCGCGCCCGGCGACGAGGACTGAGGTCGGCGGCGGGGCCGCAACCACCCTGCACCCGCCGGCCCCGCCGGATCTCCACCAATCCGTCATGCGCCCCGAAACCGGCGCCCGCTTGCTCTACTCCCCCGCGAAGTCCTTCGGCACCTCGTCCATCGCCCCGCGGCCCGGCGTCCCGTCCTCGCCCGGCGACCAGCGGGCCCGGACCATGTCGATCCGGCCGCCGTCCGGCTTCAGCGGCGTGCCCTCCTCGCGGTAGTTGGCCAGCGCCTCGCGCTCGTGCCCGGGCAGGAGGCCGCCGTCGCTGCGCACCACGCGCCACCAGGGGGAACCGCCGCCGTACTTGGCCATCGCGGTGCCGACCTGGCGCGGGCCGCCCTCGCCGAGCCAGTCCGCGACGTCGCCGTAGGCCATCACCCGGCCCGGCGGGATCCGGTCCACCAGGTCGAACACCCGGTCCACGTACGGAGGCAGTTCGGGTGGTTTGCTCACTTCCATCACTCCTGTCGAGGTAATCCGCCGCGCCCCGGGGAACCCCCTCGTGGGACGATCAACCACAGTCGCCGCCTTCGCGGGGCGCCAGGGACTATCGTCCTTGTGTCCGACGCGGCGCACCACGACGACAACAAGAGCAGAAAACAGGTGGACAGTGGCAGGGGAGCCCGGCACCACCTCACCGACCCGACCGGGTCCGGTCGAGGCCGCCACGCCTGCCGTCAGCCTGCCCGCCGCGGGGTCGGGAGGTCCGGGTACGCCCCGGAAGCCCGGATCCGACGACAGCTCCGCCGCGCGCCGCGCCCGGCCGCCGACACCCGGCCGGCCGAACTCCGCGCCGGTCATCGACGAGCCGCCGGAGCCGCGCCGCATACGCCGCCCGGCCGATCTGCTCCGATCGGCGGCCAGCTTCGTCTTCATGCTCCTGTTCCTGGGCATCGGGATGGTCGCCGGCGGCACCACCCGAGGCGCGGAGTCGGACATCTCCAAGCTGTCCGCCGACCAGAAGCTCCCGCTGGGCCTCGTACTAGCAGTGACGTCGATGCTCCTCGCGGTGGTTCCCATCGTGCTGGCGATCGACCGCCTGTACCGGCGCGACTCGCGGCGCGTGGTGGACTCGGTGCTGGCCGCCGCGATGGCCTACCTGGGCGCGGTCGGACTGAACGCGCTGGTCGCCTCGCCGCACATGCCGAAGACCATCCGGGACGCGCTGACGCTGCCGACCAACGCCGCCGGGGACACCGCGGCGTTCCACATCTACCTGACGACCGTCGTGGCGTATCTGACGATCATCGGGTTCTCCAACCGGCACAACTTCCAGACCGCGACCTGGATCGCGCTGATCGCCTACGGCGTGGTCACCCTGATCCAGGGCGACGCGACGATCATCAGCCTGGCCGAGACCGTCCTGCTGGGCCGGCTGGTGGCCTTCGGCTGGCGCTGGGTCCGCGGGGTGATCAACGACCGGCCGACCGGCGAGGCGGTGCATCAGGCGCTGTCCGCGGCCGGGCTGGGCCCGCTGTCGTGCCGCCGCGTCCCGGACACCGAGGACGTGCGGCGGTACGTCGTGGCCACCGAGGACCGCGGCGACGTCGACGCCATCGTCCTGGACCGCGACCAGCAGGCCGCCGGCCTGGTGTACCGGCTCTACCGCCGGGCCCGGCTGCGCGGCCCTGCGCAGCGCCGCAACCTGCTGAGCCTGCGCCGGATGCTGGAGCAGGAGGCGCTGATGTCGTACGCGGTCACCGCCGCCGACGTCCGCACCCCGCGCCTGATGGCCGTGCGCGACCTCGGACCGGACACCGGCATGCTCGCCTACCAGCTGGTCCCGGGGCGCACGCTGGAGCAACTCACCGCCGACGAACTCACCGACGACCTGCTCAGCCAGCTCTGGAGCATGCTCGCCGAGCTGCACGAGCACCAGCTGGCGCACCGGCGGCTGTCGGCGCACGCGTTCCTGATCGACGAGGACGGCCGGCCCTGGCTGGCCGACCTGCGGCTGGGCGAGGTCGCGGCCGGCACGCTGTCGCGCCGCCTGGACACCGCCGAGATGCTGACCGTGACCAGCCTGTACTTCGGCTACGAGCGCAGCGTCGCGGCCGGCGTGACCAGGCTCGGCGAGGACGACATCGCCGCGGCGCTGCCGATGCTCCAGCCGGTGATCCTGACCCGCAACACCCGCGCCGCGCTGAAGAAGTCGAAGGGCCTGCTGAGCAACATCCAGGAGGCGGTCCAGGCCCTGCACCCCTCGGTGGAGCCGGAGCCGGTGAAGCTGGAGCGCTTCGGGCCCCGCACCCTGTTCTCGGTGGTGGGCCTGGCCTTCGCGGCGTACCTGCTGCTGGCCTCGAACTACTCGTGGTCCAGCCTCAGCGCGGTGAACTGGTGGTGGACCGGCGCGGTGGCGCTGGCCTCGGCGGGGACGTACCTCGCGGCGGCGATGGCCCTGGACGGCTTCGTCCCCGAGAACCTGCGCTGGCACCGCACGGTGCTGTCACAGGTGGCGGCCTCCTTCGTGACCCTGGTGGCCCCCGCGGCGGTCGGCGGCGTAGCGGTGAACACCCGCTACCTGCAACGCACCGGCATCCCGACCCGCGCGGCGGTCACAGCCGTCGGCGCCCAGCAGATCATGGGCCTGGTCCAGCACCTCCTGCTGATCCTGATCTTCGGCGTCATCGCCGGCAGCTCCGGCGACAACAGCGGCGGCGGCTCCCACGCCTCCAGCGCGACCCTGATCGCCATCATCCTGGCCCTGGCCCTCCTGGTCCTCCTGATCGCGACGATCCCCCAACTCCGCCGCTTCGCGGTGAACCGCCTCCGCCCCCTGGTGGCCGGCATCATCCCGCGCATGATGGACGTGGCGCAGAACCCGATCAAACTCGCCACCGGCCTCGGCGGCACGGTCCTGCTGTCCCTGCTCTACATCTTCGCCCTCTGGGCCTCCATCCAGGCCTCGGCAACAGACGACCGGGCAGCAAAGATCAACTTCGCAGTCGTAGCGGTGGTCTTCCTCACCGCACAGGCCGCAGGCTCCATCGTCCCCACCCCCGGCGGCGTCGGCGGCGTCGAAGGCGCGCTGATCGGCGCCCTGACGACCTTCGGCCGCCTGGACACAGGCCTGGCGACGACGGCGGTGCTGCTCTTCCGGCTGATGACGTTCTGGCTGCCAGTGCTGCCGGGATGGATCGCCTACAACTACATGACACGGCGCGGGGAGTTGTAGCGGTCACCCGATCGTGGGATTCGGGTTGAGGGATTCAGGCGAATCCGGGCATACTTTGTCGTGTTGAACCAGCCGCGCCCACGAAGGGCCGGAAGTGAAGCCGGGTGTGACCAGACGGAGGTCGGTGCCCCGGCTTCGCGCATGTTCAGGGCTCGTGGACCTCGACGACCCGGCACTTGCCGGCAAGCGCCACCCAGTGGTCGCAGGTCCCGCCCAGCCACCACATGAACGCGCCCGCGATGATGTCGGCGAGCCACAGACAAGGCTCCGCGACCGCAGGCAGGAAATCCACCCGCACCATCGCCTCGGGACGCTTCGCCCGCCGCCATGCTGCGATCACCTGCATGTCCTTGCGGTCCTCCGCCTGCCGCGACTCGAACACAACCCGCCCCGCCTCAAGACTGTGAAGCTCCCGAAGAAGCTGCGACAGGCAGTAACGGCGAGCGCGTTCACTCTCGACCCGGGCGTCGTGCATCATCACCGTGGCGACGGCGCAAATCGGCAGCGACCCCACCGCCGCAGCGATGGCCGGGAGCCGCTCCGGCCGTTCGCGGCGCCAATGGAGGGTCTTGTCCTTTCCGCTCCGCAACCCGCGCAACTCGCTGCGGATGCCGTCCAGATCGGCATCCGCCACCACCACACCGACCAGCGTGTACACGCACACTGACTCGCCCCGCCGTCGACGGTAGCTCTCATCCACATAAGCCGTCAGCACCACGCCGATCAGCGTATTGACCCACAAACACGTCGACCGCCGCCCCAAGCGTGAGGCGACGGTCAACTCCACTCAAACGAGCGAAAAATCAGTGCGAAGCCAATCAGTACGAAGGCTTCTCCGGCTCGATCTGGTTCACCCAGGCCAGGACGCCGCCGCCGACGTGCACCGCGTCCTTGTAGCCCGCCGCGTGCACCACGGCCAGCGCCTCGGCCGACCGGACGCCGCTCTTGCAGTGCAGGACGATGCGCTTCGTCGGGTCCAGCTTCTCCAGCGCGCCGCCCATCAGGAACTCGCCCTTGGGGATCAGGGTGGCGCCGGGGATGTTGACGATCTCGTACTCGTTCGGCTCGCGGACGTCGATGAGCTGGATCTTCTCGTCGGTGTCCAGCCACTCCTTCAGCTGCTTGACGGTGATGGTCGAGTCCTTCGCCGCGTCGGCCGCCTCTTCGGAGATGGCGCCGCAGAAGGCCTCGTAGTCGATCAGCTCGGTGACGGTCGGGTGCTCGCCGCAGATTGCGCAGTCCGGGTCCTTGCGGACCTTCACCTGGCGGTAGGTCATCTCCAGGGCGTCGTAGATCATCAGGCGGCCGACCAGCGGTTCGCCGATGCCGGTGAGGAGCTTGATGGCCTCGGTGACCTGGATGGAGCCGATCGAGGCGCACAGCACGCCCAGGACGCCGCCCTCGGCGCAGCTGGGGACCATGCCCGGCGGCGGGGGCTCGGGGTACAGGCAGCGGTAGCAGGGCCCGTACTCGGACCAGAAGACCGAGGCCTGGCCGTCGAAGCGGTAGATCGAGCCCCAGACGTAGGGCTTGTTCAGCAGCACGCAGGCGTCGTTGACCAGGTAGCGGGTCGCGAAGTTGTCCGTGCCGTCGACGATCAGGTCGTACTGCGCGAACAGCTCCATCACGTTCGTCGAGTCCAGGCGCTCCTCGTGCAGGTTGACCTGCACCAGAGGGTTGATCTCCTTGATCGAGTCGCGCGCGGACTCGGCCTTGGAGCGGCCGATGTCGCTCTGGCCGTGGATGACCTGGCGCTGCAGGTTGGACTCGTCGACGACGTCGAACTCGACGATGCCCAGCGTGCCCACGCCGGCCGCGGCCAGGTACAGCAGCGTCGGGGAGCCCAGGCCCCCGGCGCCGACGCACAGCACCTTGGCGTTCTTCAACCGCTTCTGGCCCGCCATGCCCACGTCGGGGATGATCAGGTGGCGCGAGTAGCGGCGCACCTCTTCAACGCTCAGGTCCGCGGCCGGCTCGACCAGCGGGGGTAGGTTGCTCACAACATCTCCCAGAGAAGTCTTCGAAGCGCCTGGGGGTAATCCGCGGCATTCAACGACAACCGTCGCATGCCCCGCTCGATTCCCGGGCCCGCCGTCCACTTCGCGAGACCGCCGGGCGGCGGTCTCCGGCGGCGCTTACCTGCGATCAACGTGCCTGGCCACGGCTTGGTGGACCAGCACCGCACCGGCGGCAGTCCACCGGTCGACCATCCCTGGACCGACCGGGTGGAAACAACCTACTCGCGCGTAGACTGCTGACCATGACCACTACCGACGCCGCCTACGCGGACACCGGCACGTCCCGGCAACGGTCCGCCAGGCTGCCTCGGAGCGCCCGCCGCAACCAGCTCCTGGGCGCGGCCGAAGAGGTGTTCGTCGCGCAGGGCTACCACGCCGCCGCGATGGACGACATCGCCGAGCGCGCCGGCGTCAGCAAGCCGGTGCTCTACCAGCACTTCCCGGGCAAGCTCGAGCTCTACCTGGCACTGCTGGACAAGCACTGCGACGCCCTGGTCGCGCAGGTCCGCAGCGCTCTGGCCTCCACCAGCGACAACAAGCTGCGGGTGGCCGCCACCATCGGCGCCTACTTCGACTACGTCGAGCACGAGAGCGGCGCCTTCCGCCTGGTCTTCGAGTCCGACCTGAACAACGAGGCGGCGGTCCGCGAGCGCACCCACCGCGTCACCCAGGAGTGCGCCGAGGCGATCCGCGACGTCATCGCCACCGACACCGGCCTGTCCGACGAGGAGTCGATGCTGCTGGCCGTCGGCCTGACCGGGATCGCGCACGTCACCGCCCGGTACTGGCTGTCCACCGAGGGCGGCCAGATCCCCCGCGACGCCGCGGCACGGATCGTGTCGCAGCTGGCGTGGCGCGGCATCGGGAACTTCCCGCGCAAGGATTCTGTCTAGATAGCTGGCACGCTAGGACCGTCGGCGACGATGTCGCAGTCGCCGGCGTGCCGCTACGAGCACTCGAGCACTTAAGGAAGCCTTCGTGGAAATCAAGATCGGCATCCAGAACACAGCCCGTGAGCTGAACCTGGAGTCCAACCAGTCGTCCGAAGAGGTGGAGGCCGCCGTGGCCGCCGCGCTCAAGGACGGTGGCGTGCTGACCCTGACCGACGACAAGGACCGCAAGGTCCTGGTCCCCGGGGACAAGATCGCCTACGTCGAGCTCGGCGAGCCCACCGGCCGCCGCGTCGGCTTCGGGGCGATCTGACCCGATTCGGGAGTTTTCGGTGGGGTAGAAGAGGCGCATGTCCTTTTTCGCTCTACTGTGGCTGGCGGCCCTGGGGCTCGGTATCGGTGCCCTGGGCCGCGCCGTCGTCAAGCACGGCACCCCGATGGCGACGTGGATGACCGCCGTGGTCGGGGTGGTCGGGGCCGTCGGCGGCGGCTCGATCATCCACGCGATCCTCGGCGACGGGCACACCTTCGTCGCCACCATGCTCGGCGCCGCTTTGGCCGCGCTGCTGGTGATGGCGATCACGAGCTGGCAGCGGACCCGCGGCGAGGGTTCCTGACCCAGCCGGCGGCGACGAAGGCCCGCAGTCCGTCCGCTGGCGACGAGCGGCAAGCAGCGAGCAGCGACGGTTCCCGATCCGCCCGCCGCCAGGTGTTCCGGTTAGGTGTTAACCCCCCGTACAGCACCGCTCACGCACTGAGCCCGAGCGTCGCCATCCGCGCGCCGTGCGCCTCGGTGAGCCGGGTCAACATCCTCCCCACCTCGGCCAGGTCGACCGTGGTGGCACAGTCCGGCGCGGCCAGCACCCCGGCCAGCAGGGCCGCCAGCGCCGCCCGGCGGGCCGCGATGTGCTGCGCCTGGGTCAGCGCCTCCCCCATGATCCGGCGGCCCCACAGCGCCAGCCGTCCGGAGATCTTCGGGTCCTCCTCGATGGCCGCGCGCACGTGTTCCACCACGAACGCGCTGTGCCCCAGATCCTCCAGCACGCCCTCGACCACGGCCCGCGACTCGGGGTCCAGGTAGCGCGCCGCCTCGCGGTAGAAGTCCGCCGTGAGCGTGTCGCCGATGTAGGCCTTGACCAGCGACTCCAGCCATCCCGAGGGCTTGGTGTGCTCGTGGAAGGCGTCCACCGGGGCGGCGAACGGTTCCATCGCCGCGGTCGGGTCCGCTCCGAGCTCGGTCAGCCGGTCCCGGACTCGCCGGAAATGGTCGAATTCGGCCGCCGCCATGCCCGCGACCTGCGCCTTGCCGTCGAGCGTGGGGGCCAGCCCGGAGTCGGCGGCCAGGCGCTCGAACGCCGTCAGCTCCCCGTAGGCGACCAGCCCCAGAAAGTCAATGACAGCTGTCTCATAGGACATGGCGGTCGCCGGAGAAGTCATAGGGGCAGTTTATTCAGGTGTTTCCCGTCGGGTACACTGTGTGTGACTAGCAGGATGCCCGGTCGGTGGCCCGATCGGCTCCGACCCACTGCGGCAACCGGATCCACAGAGGATCCCTCCGAGCCGCGAGGCCGCTCGCTCCTCCAGATGTCTGATCGCCGGAGTCGACGCGAGCACGTACGCAAGCAGCACACATAGCACCGTGCTAGCCCCTCGCGCAGTGCCGCTCAACAGAAGAGGCATACATCATCAGCGCTGTCACGAACGACATCGAAGACACGAACGACATCGAAGACGGTTCCGGCGAGGCCGGGATCACCCCCGAGGCGCCCACCGCGCCCGAGGCTCCCGAAACCCCCGAGCCGATCGAGAAGACCTTCCGCGACCTGGGCGTGGACGAGCGGATCGCCGAGGCCCTGTCGGCCGGCGGCATCATCACGCCGTTCCCGATCCAGGCCGCGACCATCCCCGTCGCGCTCACCGGCGCCGACGTGATCGGCCAGGCGAAGACCGGCACCGGCAAGACGCTGGCGTTCGGCATCCCGGTCCTGCAGCGGATGGTGCGCGAGATCGCCGCCGCGGCCGCGGCCGCGGAGACCGCCGCCGCCGGGACCCTGGACGAGGGCGCCGCCGCGACGGCCGATGCCGCCAGCACCGACGCCGTCACCACCGACTCCATCACCACCGACGCCGCTGACGCCGCCACGGCCCCCGCCGCGACCGGCGCCGGCGCCAACGCCGCACGCGGCGGCCGCCGTCCGCGCGGCCGGGGCCGCAAGCCGGCCGGCGGCCCCGCCCCGACCGGCGTCCCGGGCCGTCCGCTCGGCCTGATCGTCGTGCCGACCCGCGAACTGGCCGTCCAGGTCACCGAAGACCTCGCGGCGGCCGGCAAGGTCATGGCCGCCCGCGTGCAGTCCGTCTACGGCGGACGCGCCTACGAGCCGCAGATCGCCGCGCTGTCGGCCGGCGTCGACGTGGTCGTCGGCACCCCCGGCCGGCTGCTCGACCTGGCCAAGCAGGGGCACCTGGACCTGTCCGGGGTGCGCATGCTGGTGCTGGACGAGGCCGACGAGATGCTGGACCTGGGCTTCCTGCCCGACGTCGAGCGGATCGTCACCCAGGTCCCGGACGACCGCCAGACCCTGCTGTTCTCCGCGACGATGCCCGGCCAGGTCATCGCGCTGGCCCGGCAGTACATGAGCCGCCCGACGCACATCCGCGCGGCCGACCCGCACGACACCGGCAGCACCGTCACCAACGTCACCCAGCGCGTCTACCGGGCCCACGCCCTGGACAAGACCGAGATGCTGGCCCGCATGCTGCAGGCCGAGGGCCGCGGTCTGACCATGGTGTTCTGCCGCACCAAGCGCACCGCCGCCAAGGTCGCCGAGGAGCTGGACGACCGCGGCTTCGCCGCCGCGGCGGTCCACGGCGACCTCGGCCAGGGCGCCCGCGAGCAGGCGCTGCGCGCCTTCCGCAACGGCAAGGTCGACGTCCTGGTGGCCACCGACGTGGCGGCCCGCGGCATCGACGTCGAAGGCGTCACCCACGTGGTGAACTTCCAGTGCCCCGAGGACGACAAGACCTACCTGCACCGCATCGGCCGCACCGCCCGCGCCGGCGCCTCCGGCACCGCGGTCACCTTCGTGGACTGGGACGAGGTCCCGCGCTGGAACCTCATCAACAAGACCCTCGGCCTGGACTTCCACGAGCCCCGCGAGACCTACTCCACCTCGGACTGGTTCTTCGAGGAGCTGAGCATCCCGGCCGACTCCAAGGGCCGGCTGCTCAAGTCCGAGCAGACCCGCGCCGGCCTGGCCGCCGAGGAGGTCGAGGACCTCGGCGAGACCGGCCGCGGCGCCGGCGTCCGGGCCCGCGGCGGCGCGACCCGTACCGAGCGCACGGAACGCACGGAACGCACGGAGCGCCCGAGCCGCGCGAAGCGGGAGCGGGTGCGCACCCGGGGCGGCCGTCGGTCCGCCGACGAGCTGAACGGCGCCGAGGAGGCCCTGGCCGGCTCGGACGCGGCATCGGACGTGCTGGACGACACCTCGGGCTCCGACAAGCCGAAGCGGAGCCGTACGCGGACCCGCAGCCGCAGCGGAGCGAGGTTCGAGACCGTAGCGGCCGAGACCGATGAGACCAACGTCCTCACCGACGCGGTCGTCACAGCGGCCGACTTCACCGGCGACGAGTCGGAGACGCCGAAGCGCACGCGGACGCGGAGCCGGTCGAAGGCCGCTGACACGGCCGGGCCGGACAGCATCGTCACCGAGGCCGCCGAGGCCGGCACCGACGAGGCCGAGAAGCCGAAGCGCACCCGGAGCCGGAAGCCGGAGACCGCCGAGGCGGCCACCGACACCGCCGAGCCGATCGCTGAGCCCATCGCCGAGGTCACCCTTCCGAAGCAGTCGAGCCGCGGCCGGTCGAAGACCGCCGAGCCGGCCGCCGAGGAGACCGCCGAGCCGAAGCGCACGCGCTCCCGCAGCCGGTCGACCGTCGTGGTCGCCGACGCCGCCGAGGCGGGCACGGGCAGCGCCGTCAAGCCGAAGCGCACCCGCCGCTCGCTCGCCGACGCCGAGGGCCTGACCGCCACCGGCGTCGCCGTGACCGGCAACTACAACTCGTAGTCGCGCCGGCCAGCCGCACCGGCCACTCGCGAAAGCCGACGGCCCGAGACCTCCCAGGAGGCTCGGGCCGTCGGCTTTTTCTCATCGGCTGTCGTGAAGCCCTGAAGCCGGGCCGTTCGGCGACGCTGTTGAGTGGTCAACTACGCTCATCCCCATGAGCACGCCGCCCTTCGTCGACCTGCCGCCCCACACCCTCGCGGTCCAGCTGCCGACCGCGGGCGGGCCGCTCGCCGCGCTCCGCGCCACCCCGCCCGCCGGGACGGCGCGGAACGGGATCGCGGTGCTGGTGCCCGGCTACACCGGGTCGAAGGAGGACTTCATCGCGGTCCTGGCGCCGTTGGCGGAGGCCGGGTACGAGGTCGTGGCGATCGACCAGCGCGGCCAGAACGAGTCGGCGGGCCCCGCGGATCCGGACGCTTACACGCTCGCGCGGCTCGCCGCCGACCTCGCCGACGTCGTCGACGGCCTCGGCGCCACGACCGATGACGGCAGCAGCGGCGACGGTACCACCGCCAGTCCCGCCCCGATCCACGTCATGGGCCACTCCTTCGGCGGCCTGGTGGCCCGCGAACTCGCCCTGGCCCACCCCGACCGCGTCCGCAGCCTCGCCCTCCTGGACTCCGGCCCCGCCGCGATCCCGGGCCGCTCCGCCGAGCAGGCGACGCTCCTGGCGGCCGCCGCCGGCTTCATGACCTCGGCCGAGATCTGGGCCGAGATGCAGAAGATCGCCGCCGCCGAGGGCGCCCCGCAGCACCCGGACCCGGACGTCCGCGCCTTCCTGCAGCGGCGCTTCGAGAACAACGACACCGGCATGCTCGCCGGCATGGGCACCTCGATCCTGACGGCCACCGACCGGACCGCCGAGCTCGCCGCCGCCGGGCTGCCCCTGCTCATGGCGGCCGGCGTCGGTGACGAGGCGTGGCCGGTCCAGCTCCAGAAGGAGACCGCCACGCGCCTGGGGACCGACCTCGTCCTGATCGAGGACGCCGCGCACTCCCCCGCCGCCGAGAACCCGGCGGCCACCGCGCGACTGCTCGCCGGCTTCTGGGCTCAGAACGACTGAGACCGAATCAGACCACGAAGCCGCGACCGCGACGTCAGAACGACCGAGGCCGAACCAGACCACGAAGCCGCAACCGCGGCATCAGAACGGCTTGGTCCCGCTCGACCGCGCCACCAGCTCCTCGTAGACGGCCGGATCCGTGGTCTCGTCGCCGAGCCGGATGTTCGGCTTGCGGCTTCCGTGCCAGTCCGAGGAGCCGGTGGTCAGCAGCCCCAGCTCCTTGGCCAGCGCACGCACCTGGTCGCGTTCCTTGGGCCCATGGTCCGGATGGTTCATCTCGATGCCGTCCATCCCGGCCTCGGCGAACGCCGCGATGTCCGCCTCGGACACCACCGGGCCGCGACGCCAGGCCATCGAGTGCGCCATCACCGTCACCCCGCCGGCCGCCTTGACCAGGCTGATCGCGCGGGCCGGGTCCATGTCCAGCTTCTCCACCCGCGCGCGGCCGCCCTCGCCGAGCCAGTCCGGCGTGAACGCCGCGTCGACCGAGGGCACCACGCCGGCCTCGACCAGCGCCGAGGCCACGTGCGGCCGGCCGACCACGCCGCCGTCGGCGATCTCCTGCACGCGCTCCCAGGTGATCGGCGCACCCAGCTCCCGCGCCTTCTCCACCATCGCCTCCGCGCGGTGCGTCCGGGACTCGCGGATCTCGGCGAGCGCCGCGGCCAGGTCCGGGTGCTCGGGGTCGAACATGTACCCGAGCATGTGCAGGCCGATCCCGTGGATCTTGCAGGAGATCTCGACGCCGGGCACCACGGTCTGGATGTGCGACCAGACCCCGGCCTCGACGCCGTAGCGCAGCGCCCGGCGCGCCTCGGACCAGCCCGCCGTCCCGTCGTGGTCGGTGATCGCGACGACGTTCAGTCCGGCCGCCTCGGCCATCGCGACCAGTTCGGCCGGTTCGTAGGTCCCGTCGGACGCGGTGGTGTGGGCATGGAGATCGATACGCATGCCCTCAAGGTATCTGGCTCTGCGACGCGCAGCGTCTCCTCAACGGGCGGTGGTGGGAGACGGGTGGGCACTCATCTTGTGATGGTGCCGCCGTCCACGACCATGGACTCCCCGTTGACGAACGACGCCTCGTCCGAACACAGCCACACCGCCGCCTCGGCGATCTGCTCCGGCTGCCCGACGAATCCCCCGGTGTTCTCCCGCGCCTGCATGTTCACCGCCGGCCGCTCTTCGGCCGACGTGCGGATCATCGGGGTGTCGACGACCCCGGGGCAGATCGCGTTGATCCGCAGCCCGGCGTTCCGGTACTCGCGCGCCGCGGTCTTCGTGAGCCCGAGCACCCCGTGCTTCGACGAGCAATACGGCGACAGGTACGGCACCGCCACCAGCCCCGCCGCCGAGGCGATGTTCACGATCGTCCCCGCCTTGTTCGGCAGCATCGCGCGGATCTCGTGCTTCAGCGAGACGAACACCCCGGTCAGGTTGACGCCCAGGACCCGGTTCCAGTCCTCCAGCGCGGTGTCCGCGATCTTCGCCCCGGTCCCGGCGACCCCGGCGCAGTTCACCGCCGCGTCCAGCCGTCCGTACTCGGCGAGCGCCGCGGCGACAGCTGCCTCGACCTCCGCCTCCACCACCACGTCCGCGCGCACGAACAACGCCGTGCCGCCGGCCTTGCGGATCAGCTCGACCGTCTCCGGCCCCGAATACTCCCCGGCGTCGGTCCGGTCCACCACCACGACCGCCGCCGCGCCCCGCGCCGCGAACATCTCCGCGGTCGCCCGGCCGATCCCGCTGGCGCCGCCGGTCACCATCACGATCTTTCCCTCTGAGGCCATGCGCGCAAGGTAGGTCAGAGGGCGCCAAGCGTCCATGCCCACACCGGTAATAGGCTGGCCGGCGTGGATCAGGACCTCCCCACCGGGGACGACACCAGGGCCGCGCACGTCTTCAACGACCATCGCAGACTGCTGACGTCGGTCGCCTACCGCGTCCTCGGCCGCTGGAGCGACGCCGAGGACGTAGTGCAGGACGCCTGGCTACGCTGGAGCGCCGCCGACTACGCCTCGGTCGAGGACCCGCGGGCCTTCCTGGTCACCGTCACCACCCGGCTGGCGATCGACCAGCTCCGCAAGGCCCAGACCCGCAAGGAGTCCTACGTCGGCCCCTGGCTCCCGGAGCCGGTCCTGACCCGGGACGGCGCCGACACCGCCCCGGACGCCGCCGACCGCGTGGTCCTGGACGACACCGTCTCGCTGGCCATGCTGCTGGTGATGGAGACGCTGTCGCCGCTGGAGCGCGCCGTCTTCGTGCTGCGCGAGGCCTTCGACTACAGCTTCGCCGAGATCGCGGCGATGCTGGACCGCACCGAGGCCGCGGTGCGCCAGCTGCTGGTCCGGGCCCGCAACCACGTGCACGACAAGCGCCCGCGCTACCCGCTGGACGACGTCAAGCGGCAGAGCATCGCCGAACGCTTTCTGGCTGCCTGTGTCGGCGGGGACGTCGCGCCGCTGCTGGAGCTGCTCTCGCCGGAGGTCACGGTCATCTCCGACGGCGGCGGCGTGGTCAACGCGGCGATGCGTCCCGTGGTCGGCCTGGACCACGTGGCCCGGTTCCTGCTGGGCATCACGCAGAAGTACGCGAAGTACATCGACGCCGGCATGGACATCCGGGTCGAGATCTCGCCGACCGGGATCAACGGCGGCCCGGCGCTCATCGCGTTCGCCGACGACAAGATCCTCTACGTCTACGCGCTGGACATGGACGAGGACGGCCGGATCCGCGCAGTCTTCGCCATGGCCAACCCGGACAAGCTCAGCGGGGTCCGGGCGCTGGAGGACAACGCGGGCTGAGCCCGCGGTACGCCCTGTGGCGCGGATCACGCCGACCCGTGTCACAGATCCGGGCCCGGGCCCGTCCTTGCGATCGAACACGGCGGAGAGAACCGCCGAGCCGATCCCAAGGAGCTCACGATGCGTATCCTGCTCGCCGGTGCCAGCGGTGTCTTCGGCCGCGTCCTCACCCCGGCCCTGATCGACGCCGGCCACGAGGTGGTCGGCATCACCCGCAGCCCCGACGGCGTCCGCGCGATCGAGGCCATGGGCGCCGGCGCGGTCGTCGCCGACGTCCTGGACCGCGAGCAGCTCCTCGCCGCGCTGGGCGGCCGGCACTTCGACGCGGTCATCAGCCAGCTGACCGCGCTGAAGAAGCCGCCGATGCGCAACAAGGACATGGACGTCACCAACGTCCTGCGGACCGTCGGCACCGAGAACCTGATGGCGGCGGCCAAGGCGACCGGCGCCAGGCGCTTCCTGACCCAGTCGATGATCTTCGGCTACGGCTACGGCGACCAGGGCGCGACGCCGCTGACCGAGGACGCGTTCTTCGGGCCCTCGCCGCGCAAGGCCTTCGCCCGGCACGGCGAGGCGATGCTGCGCAACGAGCAGATCGCCTTCTCCGAGCCCGGCATCGACGGCATCGCGCTGCGCTACGGCCTGTTCTACGGCGGCCCCGCGACGAGCGCCTACGTGGACTTCCTCAAGGCAGGCAAGCTGCCGCTGGTCAAGACGGGCACCAACGGCTTCATCCACCTCGCCGACGCGGCGGGCGCGACCGTGGCCGCGGTGGAACGCGGCAAGGGCGGCGAGGCCTACAACATCGTGGACGACGCCCCGGCGCCGTTCGCGGACGTGGCCATGGAGATCGCGAAGGACTTCAGGACGAAGACCCCGCGCGTCGTCCCGGCCTGGATGACCAAGCCGATGCCCTACCTGAACGCCTTCATCACCGGCCGCTGGATCGTCAGCAACGCCAAGGCCAAGGACCAGTTGGGCTGGCAGCCGCAGTACCCGTCCTTCCGCGAGGGCGTCGCAGCGGACGCCGAAGCCGCCGGGATCTGAAACGGGACAAGCGGGACAGCTGAACAGGACATTTGAAAAGGGAAACGCCCCTGACCCGGTGAGGGAGTCGAGTCAGGGGCGAGCGTGTTCTGGTCTGCGGACCGGGGTCGCTACAGGTCGATCCCGGTCAGCACCAGTACGCGCTCATATGTGTAGTCCTCCATGGCGTACTTGACGCCTTCGCGGCCCACGCCGGAGCCCTTCACACCACCGTACGGCATCTGGTCCGCACGGAAACTCGGGGCGTCGCCGATGATGACCCCGCCGACCTCCAGATCGCGGTGCATCCGGAACGCGGTGCGCAGGTCGTTGGTGAACACGCCGGCCTGCAGGCCGAACTGCGAGTCGTTGACCAGGCGCACCGCCTCGTCCGCGCCGCTGAAGGCGTGCAGCACCAGCACCGGGCCGAAGACCTCCTCGGTCACCACCTTGGAGTTCGCCGGGGCGCCGGCCAGGACGGTCGGCTCGTAGCTGGCGCCGTCCCGGCCGCCGCCGGTGAGCAGCGTGGCCCCGGCCCCGACCGCCTCCTCGACCCAGGCCTCGACGCGCTCGGCGGCGGCGGTGCTGATCATCGGGCCGACGTCGGTGGCGCCGTCCGCCGGGTCGCCGGTCTTCTGCGCCTCGACGGCCGCGACCACCTTGTCCACCAGCCGCTCGTAGACCGCGCGGTCGGCGAACACCCGCTGCACCGAGATGCAGGACTGGCCGGCCTGGTAGTTGGAGAACGCGGCGATGCGCTGCGCGGCCCAGTCCAGGTCCTTCTCCGCGGAGTAGTCGGCCATCACCACGGCCGCGGCGTTGCCGCCGAGCTCCAGCGTCACGTGCTTGTGCGGCACCTCGGCCTGGATCATCGCGCCGACCGGGCCGGAGCCGGTGAAGCTGACCACCGGCAGCCGCGGATCGGTGGTGAGCCCGGCCATGCGGTCGTTCGGCACCGGCAGCACCGACCAGGAGCCGGCCGGCAGGTCGGTCTCGGCCAGCAGCTCGCCCAGCAGCAGCGCGCTGAGCGGGGTGGCCGGCGCCGGCTTCAGCAGGATCGGCGCGCCGACCGCGATCGCCGGGGCGACCTTGTGCGCCACCAGGTTCAGCGGGAAGTTGAACGGCGCGATGCCCAGCACCGGCCCGCGCGGGAAGCGGCGGGTGATGGCGGTTCGGCCGACGGCGTTGGGGTCGGTGTCCAGCCGCTGGAGCTCGCCGTTGAAGCGGCGCGCCTCCTCGGCGGCCCAGCGGAAGACCGAGACGGCGCGGCCGACCTCGGCCTTGGCCCACTTCAGCGGCTTGCCGTTCTCGGCGGTGATGAGCGCGGCGATCTCGTCGGCGCGCTCGGCGATGCGCCGGGAGACGTGGTCCAGCGCCGCCGCCCGGCGATAAGCCGGCTGGTCGGCGGTCTCCTTGGCCGCCTCGGCGGCCGCCGCCACCGCCTGCTCGACCTGTTCCTCGGTGGGCACCGAGACGGTCGCCACCAGGCGGCCGTCGTACGGCGAGCGCACCTCGTAGCTGTCGGTCCCCGTGACCTGCTTACCCGCGATCCAGAACGGCGTTGCCTGCTCAGTCATGGCACTCACAGTAGGCGCGGGCGGCCGGTTCCGCCGGTGTACGCGATGGCCAGTCGACGGCGGCGGCTACGCCGTTCGGGCCAGAATGCGGCCGGACCGGCCGCGACCGGCGTTCAAGCAGGTGTGCGGCAGAGCCTCCAGCCCTCACCGCGCTCGTCACCGCGAGCCCCGGCTGGTCACCGCGCGGCCGGCCACAGGCTGAAGTCGTTGCCGTCGGGGTCCAGCATCAGCACCTCGCCGGTGCCCGGTCCGACGCCGACCCACGTGGCGCCGAGCGAGACCAGCCGGTCGGTCTCCGTCTGCTGAGAAATCTCGGCGACGGCGAGGTCGAAGCGCAGCCGGTTCTTGCCGTTCTTCGGCGCGACGGGCGGACCGCCCCAGGTGATCTTCGGACCGCCGCGCGGGGAGCGGATCGCCGTCTCCTGGTCCTGGTCCCAGACCAGCGGCCAGTCCAGCGCCCGGCTCCAGAAGTACCCGACCTCCTGCGAACCGTCGCTCGCCAGCGCGCCGACGAACCCGCACTCGGCGAGGAACTTGTTGCCCGCCGCGATGACGCAGAACTCGTTGCCCTCCGGATCGGCGAGCACCACGTGCGTCGCCTCCGGGCCCTGCCCGACGTCGTGGTGCCGGCCGCCGAGTTCGAGCGCGCGGGCCACGGTCTCCTTCTGGGCCTCGGGAGAAGCGCTGGTCAGATCGAAGTGCATCTGGTTCTGCCGGACCTTCTGCGCCTCCGACGGCAGGAGCCTGATCCGGAAGCCGGTGTCGTCGGCGGGGACGAGGGCGACGCCGTCACCCTGATCCTCCGCTCGCTCCCAGCCAAGAAGGCCGGACCAAAACCGGGCGAGCAAGAGCGGATCGTGCGCGTCTATACACAGCGCGACAAGCTGGGCACCCATCTCTCGACTTAACCACTTCGAGAACTGCGACGCGACTGCATTTCAGCCCTCATGCCCCGTGGCCGGTCGGCTACTGCCCCTCGCGCACCCGCAACGCGAACCACAATTCCATGCGCGCGTCGGCCGAATCCGCGGCTGTCAGGTCCTTGCCCAACAGCTCGCCGGCCCGTGCGATCCGCGCGCGCACGGTGTGCCGATGCACCCCGAGCTCGGCAGCTGCCGAATCCCACTGGCCGTTGTGCGCCAGCCAGGCGCGCAGCGTCGGCACCAGTTCCGAGCGGTCTGCCTCGACCAGCGGCCGCAGCACTCCGGCCGCGAAGTCCCGGACGCTCTGGTCCGCGAACAGCGCCGCGAGTCCCGAGCCGGACTCGGCGAAGTACACGGCGGGCCGGCCGCTCTTGCGCGCCGTCGCCAGCGCCTCGCCGGCTTGCCGGTAACCGCGTCCGAAGTCCGCGTAGCCGACCGCGTCCGAGACGCCGCCGGTGAAGCCCTCGTAGTCGGCGGCGGCGACCAGCACCCGCTCGCCGTCCTCCTCGAGCACGAACACCCGGTCCGACACCGCCTCGTCGCGGACCGAGTCGCGCGCGATCCGCACCGGCTCGGCCGGCAACGGCACCCGCAGCTCCCCGGCGGCCTCGTACGCCGCGTCCACGTACCCGGCCAGCAGCAGCCGCACCACCGCGCGCCGCAGCGTCAGCTCGGCGACGGTGACGTCCTTGGTCGGCTGCTCGACCCCGAGCGTGAGCAGCGTGAGCGCCACGGCCAGGATCTGGCGGCCGGTGATGTCCGGTCCGCTCGTGCGGCCGAGCATCCCGACGCTCAGGAAGCCCATCACGCGCTTGCCGGCCCCGAGCGCGTGCACCTCGACGTGCCCTGATTCGGTGAGTATCGACGAGCTGCTGGGCAGCGTCCCGCCGCGCAGCCGGGCCAGCTCCGGCGCCAGGTCCAGGTCGGGCACCGGGCCCGCGCTGTGCAGCACCGAGCCGTCGGCCCCGGCCAGCACGGCCCACGCGCCGGGTCCGAGGCCGCGCACCAGCGAGCGGACCAGGGAGCGCTGCGGCTCGTGCGCGAGCGCCGACTTCACCAGGTCCTGCTGCGTCCGATACCCCTCGGTGATGGCCCGGTACTCCTCGGCCCCCAGCGCCTTCGACACCGACTTCGCGATCGCGATGAACGGCGTGGCCTTGGGCACCTCCAGCACCGGGAGGCCGTGCGCCGAGGCCGCGACGACGAACCGGTCCGGCACCGAGGCGTTGTTCAGCCCGACGCCGAACCCCAGGCCCGCGACCCCGGCGCGCACCAGCCCCGACAGGAAGGCCTCCAGGTCGAATCCCGGGTCGGCCAGGCGCAGCCCGGTGGTCAGCAGCAGCTCGCCGCCCTCCAGGAACGGCGCCGGGTCGTTCAGCTCCGTGGTGTGCACCCACCGCACCTCGCGCGCGGTGTCCCCGGCCGGTCCCTCGGAGGTGAGCAGTCGCAGGCCCAGAGGTCGGTCGGCGAGCAGGGAGGCGATCGTCGGCGGCACAGCCCCAGCCTACGTCGCCGGCCCGGGCAGCCATCTCCGCTGATCGCCCATCGAACAGCGGTGCGCGCGCCCCGTACCATGGAGCACGCCATGACGACCACCACCACGCCGGCCGAGGCCGCTCCCTCCGCCGAGGCGCCGCTCCACCTCACCACAGAGGCCCCGCGCACCCTCTCCTTCAGCGACCAGTCCGCGTTCTGGGCGAACCTGGGCGTCAGCCTGATCGGGTTCTCCTCGGCCGCGGTCGTGCTGGTCCCCACCGGCTACTCGCCGCTGCCGGTCCCGGCCTCGCTGCTGGCGCTCGCGCTGGGCACCGTGGTCGGCATGGTGATGACCGCGCTGGCCGGCGTGGTCGGCACCCGCACGGGTGCGCCGGCGATGGCGGTGCTGCGCGGCCTGTTCGGCACCAAGCTGTCCTGGCTGCCGAGCCTGGCGAACATCTTCCAGCTGATCGGCTGGGGCGTGTACGAGATCACCGTCATCGTGCAGGGCGTGGACGCCATGCCCCACACCCACGGCATCCCGCGCCCGCTGGTGGTGCTCGCCGCCGGGGCGCTGTGCACGTCGATGGCGATCTGGCCGCTGGCGGTGCTGCGCGTGCTGCGCAAGTACGTGACCGGCGCGGTCGCCGTCGCCATGCTCTACTTCACGGTCCAGCTGCTGCGGAACCCGATCCCGCACCAGAGCGGCACGTCCTGGAGCGGCTTCTTCCCGGCCGTCGACGCCGCGCTCGCGCTGTCGGTGTCCTTCCTGCCGATGGCCGCCGACTACATGCGGCACGCCCGCAGCTCCCGCCAGGCCGGCGGCGCGGCGGTGCTCGGCTACAGCATCACGCAGTTCTGGTGCTACGCGATCGGCATCGTGGCCCTGTTGCAGGCCCCGAACGCCGACGTCTTCCACACCATGCTCGGCGTGACCGCCGGCTGGCTGTTCTTCCTGGTGCTGGTGCTGCGCGAGTCGGACCAGTCCTTCGCGAACGTGTACTCCACCGCGATGTCGGTCCAGAACCTGCTGCCCCGGGTGGACCGGCGGATCCTGGCCGGCGGGGTCGGCGCGCTGGTGACGGTGATCGCGCTGTTCGTCCACGACCTCGGCGGCTTCGCGAACTTCCTCGGGCTGATCGGCTCGGTCTTCGTGCCGCTGGCCGCGGTGGTCGGCGTCGACTACTTCCTGGGCCGCGGCCGCCAGGGCCGCTGGGACCTGTCCGAGCGCTCCCCGGCACGGCCCGCGATGCTGCTGCCGTGGGCCCTGGGCTTCGTGGTCTACCAGGTGCTGAACCCGGGCTCGGTGGACTGGTGGGCGCACGGCTGGATGCACGTCCAGGACTGGGTCCACGTGCACCCGGGCTGGTGGGCCTCGGCCTCGCTGTACTCGTTCGCGGTGGCGGCGCTGGTCACCGGCGCGATCGTGGCGCTGGACCGGCGGCGGACTCCGGGCGTCTCGATCCCGGCCCAGGCCGAGGCCTCTGCGTGAGCGGAGCCGGCGACGTGAGCGACGACGACTTCGTCTTCGGCATGGGGGCGGAATCGATCGTGCGGCGCGACTGGCCGAGTCTGACCACGGAGGAAGTCGAGGCGGTGCTCGGCGAGGAGATCGCCGGGATCGAGTGGCGCAGTCCGCGTCCGCTGTCGACGACCGCGCGCATCCGCATGCCCGACGGTCGGCGGCTGATCGTGAAGCGACTGCCGTCGAGCCTGCGCACTCCCGAGGCACTGGCCGAGGAACACGGCTTCATGGACCACGTCCGCGAGCGCGGCATCCCGGTCCCCGCCGCCTGGACGGCCGGAACCCGCGGCGATTTCGTCTACGAGGCCCAGGAACTCGGCATCGGCGAGGACCTGTATCAGAGCACCTTCTCCTGGTCGCCCTACTCCCCGAGCTCCCACGCCGGTCCCGCCGGAGCGATGCTCGGCCGCCTGCACGTCGCCGCTGAAGGCTATGAAGCCCCGCCCCGACCCTGGCGCCCGCTGAAATCCGGCTTCTCGCTCTTCGGCTCGGCAGACCCGATCACGGCCATCGAACAGATCGCAGCCCGGCGCCCGCACCTCGCCGACTTCCTGGCGGCCCGCGACTGGCGCTCCGACGTCGAACGCCTGCTGCTCCCGTTCCACCGGCGGCTGAACCAAGACCTCGCGCCGCTGTGGACCCACAACGACTGGCACGGCACCAACATGCTCTGGTCCGCCGACCGCGACCGACCGTCCGTCACCGCGGTCCTCGACTTCGGCCTCTCCGACCGCACCACCGCCGTCCACGACCTGGCCATCGCGATCGAACGCTTCGCCGTGGACTGGGTCGGCCTGCGCGACGGCGGTCCTGCCAACGTTCCCCGGCGCGAACTCCAGCAGTTCCTGGGCGCCTACACAGCAGTCCGGCCGCTCAGCGCCGCCGAATCCGCCGCACTCCCGAACCTGTTCCCGCTCTGCCACGCCGAATACGAGCTCTCAGAGATCGACTACTTCCTGTCGGTCGTCCCCGGCGGCAGCGAGAAGAACGCCGAGATCGCTTACCGCGACTGGCTCCTCGGCCACGCGAAATGGGCGCTGTGCCTATTTAAGAGCGGAGCCGAGGAAGGACAGACCTTCCTCGGACTCCTCGGAGGGGACACGCCGGTCTGAAACCGGCCCCTCTCAGTGCCCCTCAGCCTCCTGGGTGTGCTTCGACATCGTGAAGGCGACGGCCCAGGCGACGACCAGGATCGCGGCGCTGATCGCGAACACCAGGGTCGCGGCGGCCGGGACGCTGGTCATCATGGCGCCCGCCTTGTCGAAGAACACCGTGCCCAGCGCGGCGATCCCGAAGGCGCCGGCGAGCTGCTGCATGGCGTTGAGCAGGCCCGAGGCCGAGCCGACCTCGGCGTCGTCCAGGTCGCCCAGGACGGTGCCGAAGATCGGGCCGAAGATCAGGCCCATGCCCATCCCGGAGACCAGCAGCGGGGCGATCAGGGTCCAGCTGGTGGTGGTCGCGCCGTAGGTGTGGACCAGCAGCGCGGAGATCACCGTGCCCAGGGACATGACCAGCATGCCGGCCTGGAGCGTGCGGCGCGGGCCGACCTTGGGCATCAGGGCCTGCGAGGCACCCATGGAGATGATCGTGCCGATCGACCAGGGCAGCATCGTCAGCCCGGCGTGCAGCGCGCTGTAGTGCAGGCCGACCTGCAGGAACAGGGTGTAGACGAAGAACACGCCGCTCATCGCCGCCGCGAAGGAGAACAGCACGGCGATGCCGCTGACGAACGAGCGCTTGCGGAACACGGTCGGCACCACGAACGGGTCGCGGCCCAGGGCGTTGCGGCGGCGCTGGTGCAGCGCCATGACCCCGAAGGTGGGGACGGACGCGGCCATCATGGCGAACATCCACGCCGGCCAGCCGGCCTCGCGGCCCTGGACCAGCGGGTAGACCAGCAGCATGATGCCGGCGGTGGCCAGCAGCATGCCGACGATGTCCAGCTTGGGCTTGGCGCCGTCGGCGGCGTGCTCGTCCTTGGGCAGCACCCTGCTGCCGAAGGCCAGCGCGGCGATCCCGACCGGCACGTTGACCAGGAAGATGGCCCGCCAGCTGAGCCCGAACAGGTCGGCGCCGACCAGCCAGCCGCCCAGGATCGGACCGAGGGTCGCGGCCAGGCCCATCATCGGGCCGAAGATGCCGAAGACGGAGTTCATCTTCTCCGCCGGGACCATGGCCCGCAGCATGCCCAGGCCCTGCGGGATCATCACCGCGGCGAAGGCGCCCTGCAGGATCCGCGCGCCGATCAGCTCGCCAGAGCTCTGCGCCACGGAGCACAGGACCGAGCCGACGAGGAAGCCGCTGATGCCGACCTGGAACATCCGCTTGCGGCCGAAGACGTCGCCGAGCCGGCCGCCGGTGGTCAGCATCACGGCGAAGGCCAGCGTGTAGCCGGCGACTATCCACTGCAGGGCCGAGGTCGAGGCGCCGAGGTCGGTCCGCAGGACCGGGCTGGCGATGTTCATGATCGTGGTGTCGAGCAGGTCCATGATGTCGGCGCCGATGATCGCGAACAGCGCGAGGATCACGGCTTTGCCGAGCTTGGACTTCGCTGGACCCTGGGCATCTTGTGAAATCTGGGCATCCGGTGCGCCGGGAGGCGCGCTGTCGGAGTGGTCGACGGTCTGGTTCGAGGTGTCGATGGTGCTGGTCATGGTGCTCCCCCTCCGGGAGAAATGATGGTTGAACGTAGTTCGTGACGAGCGAACACCGTTCGACGGTGTGCATGCTCACGATATATCTCGTGTTCCGGATGTCAAGCTATATCGCGAACCTCGGACCTGCATCCGGTTCGCTCACGAACGCCGTTCGTAGTTCTACGAACACCGTTCTACACGCGAACTACGTTCGAGTCAAACACTGTTCGAGCTTCCGAACAGCGTTCGTCAGGCGTACAGTGTTCGGAAGAAGGAAGGGAGCCAGATCCGATGGCGAATCCAGCAGCACCGAACGAGACTCCGGAAGCGCCGGTCCCCCCGTGGGAGCGCACGCGCAAGGTCAAAGCGACCGCGCGCACGCCGCTGAGCCAGGAGGCGATCGTCGAGGCGGCGCTGCGCATCCTGGAGTCCGACGGCTACGACGCGCTGTCCATGCGCCGCGTGGCCGCCGATCTGGGTACCGGCGCCGCGTCCCTGTATGCGCACGTCGCCAACAAGGACGAGCTGCTGAAGCTGGCCATCGACCGGGTGTTCGCCGAGGCCGAGATCCCCGAGCCGGACCCGGAGAACTGGGTCGAGCAGCTCCGGGACGCGATGCGCCAGACCCGGCGGATCCTGCAGACCCACCCCGGCCTGGCCCGCGCCATGCTCGGCCGGGTGCCGATGGGACCGAGCGGGATCCGCCTCGTCGAGGGCTTCATGGGCCTGCTGCGGGCCGGCGACCTGCCGGACAAGGTGGCCGCCTGGGCCGGGGACGTGGTCTCGCTGTACGTGGTGGCGAGCGTCTTCGAGGACGACGTCCGGTTCTCCGTCCACGGCGAGTCCTCGCAGGAGGACGTCGAGAAGTGGGCCGGGGAGATGAAGGCCTACATCAAGTCCCTGCCGGCCGCGACGTTCCCGAACATGGTGGCGCTGGCCGATCCGATGTTCGAGACCGGGGGCCCGGACGGACGGTTCGAGTTCGGGCTCGACCTGATGCTGCGCGGTCTGGCCTCGCACGCTCGGAGCTGATCCGGCGTAGCAACAGCGAAAGCGGGCGCGGCCTGGCGAATCAGGCTTTTGTGCTTTTCAGGGCAGACATCTTCAAAAGGGTTACCTAGTCTCCATCTCAGCACACAGAGATTGGAGACACATGATGTCTTCTCCCCGCCGCCGGGCCGCGGCCGCCATAGCGCTCTCCGGAGCGATATCCGCGGCCCTCATCTCCACTCCGGCAGCGTCTGCGGGCATCGTGGACGGCACGGCGCTGTCCGCGCGTCCGGCCACCCCCGATCTGCCCGCCAGCACCTCCGCGAACTGGGCCGGCTACGTCGCCACCGGCGGCGGCTACACCTCCGTCAGCGCCTCCTGGACGCAGCCGGGCGTCTCCTGCCGGTCGCAGACCACGTACGCGTCGTTCTGGATCGGCCTGGACGGCGACGGCAGCAACTCGGTCGAGCAGATCGGCACCGAGGCCGACTGCTCCGGCGGCCGCGCCGCCTACTCCGCGTGGTACGAGATGTATCCGAACGGCCCGGTCGACGTCGCGGGCCCGATCTCCCCCGGCGACGCCGTCCACGCCTCCGTGACCTACAACGGATCCGGCCGCTTCACCCTGGTCATCGGCGACCGGACCAAGGGCTGGTCGCACACCTTCACCCCACACCTCGACAACCCGGCCCTGGCCTCTGCCGAGGTCATCGCCGAGGCCCCGTCCGACGCCTCTGGCGTGCTGCCGCTGTCCAACTTCGGGGCGGTGCGGTTCACCGGCGCGAGTGCCAACGGCGCCGCGCTGGGCGCGTTCCACCCGGACCCGATCACCATGGCCAACGGCGGGACCACGAAGGCCGATCCCGGCCCGCTCTCGGCGGGCGGGGACTTCGCGGTGACGTGGCACGCCGGTTGAGCGGCGGCGGCGACGGCGCCGGTTCCGGTGCCGGGGGCGGCGCCGGCGGCAGCCGTGGCGGCGGCGACCGGTCCGGCCGCCGCCCGCGCAGGTTCAACCGCGCAGGTCGACCAGCACCGGCGGCGTCCGGAAGCCCTCGGCCGTGGCCAGCGACACCAGGGCGTGGCCGGTCGGGATCTCGTTGATGATCTCCGAGGGCGACCAGACGTAGCGCTCCACCGGCCGGGTCGCCACCGAGCGCTGCTGGGTCACCGACGAGCCGCCGGTCAGCGCCAGCAGCTGGCCGGGCCGCCGGGCGTTGCGGCCCATGGACTGCACGCTGCGCCGCCGCTCCGGCGGCCCGGTGATGGTGCCGGAGCGGGTGGTGTTCTCCTGGCCGGTGGTCACCGTGGTCTCGGCGACCCATTGTTTGCCCCAGAAATCGGCGATGTAGGAGGCGTCCTGCGGGTCGATGCCGGCGAAGACCGCCTTGCAGCCGGTGTTGGCGAAGACCGTGGCCCGCAGGTCCTCGGGGAACTCGCGCATCGACTGGGCCAGCAGGATCAGGCCGGCGTTGGCCGCCCGGGCCCGCTGCAGGCCCTGGACCACGTACTCGTCGACGAAGCGGCCGGCGTCGTCGACGATCAGGCCCTTGAAGATCGAGCGGTCGACGTCCGGCGCGGACACGGTCTGCACGAACTGCGAGACCGCCAGCCGCGCCAGGATCCGCGCGGCCTGCGGGTAGGCGCCCTCCGGGAGCGCGATGCGGACCCGGATCGGCTTGTCGATCTGCCGCATCGAGAACTTCTGCTCGCCACGGCCGTCGAACAGCTCGACCAGCGCCGGCCGGTCCAGCAGCCGCAGCCGCTCCACCAGCAGCCGCGGTCCGCCCTCGGTCAGCTCGGCGATCAGCTCCTTGAGCGTCGGATAGCGGCCCTCGCGCTCGCGGAACCAGCTCAGCGCGGCGTCCAGGCCGTTGTGCGCGGCCGCGTCGGCCTCCGGCTCCACGCCCGGCGGCAGCAGCGCGCCGGCCAGCCGGTCCGCGGCCTCGGCCGGGTTGCGCGCGCCGCCGTAGAGGTCGAAGCCCCAGCGCGAGTCCGGGTCCAGCGGGTCGATGTCGACGTCGAAGAAGCCGGGCAGCGCGTAGTCGCCGTGCGGATCGATGACCACCACCGAGGCCATGTTGGTCAGCGTCTGCAGGCCCAGCAGCTCCACGATCGGCCGCGCGAAGCTGCGGGTCTTGCCGCTGCCGGTGGGCCCTATCACCAGCAGCGAGGTGCGCAGGACCTCGGCGTCCAGGGCGAAGGTCTGGCCGGCGTGGGTCGCCGGGTTCTTCGCCGAGGTCGACGCCACGCCCAGGCGCACCTGCCCGGTCATCAGGTCGTGCTCGCCGAGTCGGGCGGGGAGGTCGCGCTGGCCGGAAGGGTGCAGCCAGGCGTGCGGACCGGCGTCCTCGATCTCGGCGGCCACCGCGGCGAGGCGGTCGTCGTCGCCGCGCGCCTGCCGGATCACCCGGACCACGCGGACGTAGTCGACGTCGGTGAGCTCGCCGTGGTCGGCGGCCGAGTCCAGCCGGCTGGCGGCCGCGACGTGCCCGGCCTGGCGCAGGTCCACCCACATGTCGGGCTTGGGCGGCGGCGGGGCCTTGCGCTTCTTGCTCAGGCCGGGCAGGGCGCCCAGGCGGTCGCCGTGCTGCGCCCACAGCACCCGGCCCACCGGCACCCAGCCGCCGGCCCACCCGCAGGCGCCCAGCAGCAGCACCAGGTAGACCAGCCACACCCCGGCGCCCTTCAGGCCGATCGAGGTGAGGATTATCGAGGCGGGCACCGCCAGCACCACGCCGGCCAGCGGCGCGTAGAGCAGGTATCGCAGGGCCCGCTGCCGGGCCTCGCGGCTGACCCGGACGGCGGCGGCCGCCTCGGGGTCGCGGCCGTAGGCGAAGACCCCCGGGACGTCCACCAGCCGCGGGCCGTGGACCCAGGACTGCACGTCGGGCCGGGTGCGCTCGGTCCATTTGGTCCCGGTCCAGTAGCGCACCTGCGGCGCCCCGGAGGGGTCGGCGTACCAGCCGGGCGGCAGCGGGCCGGGGCCCTGGCCTTCAGTCGTCACACGTTCTGTGTATCAGAACTACGACGCGGCGATGGGGAACGGCGCCCGGCCGCTTCCCGCACACCTCCCGGACGCTTCCAGCGCAGCGTTCCCACTCGCCAATTCGGCTCAACTTCGCTTCCGGACCCGCCACCGCGTCCTGTGCCGGGCCGTCACGGCGCGCTTAGGCTGCGAGGGAACCGCGCGACCAACCGCCCACCCAGGAGGCACAGGGACAATGAACGAGCTCAAGCAGGAACGGCGTCTCGTCACCGAGATCCCCGGCCCGAAGTCCCGCGAGCTGTTCGAGCGCCGCAACAAGGTGGTCGCGCGCGGCATCTCCACGACGCTGCCGGTGTTCGTCACGGACGCCGACGGCGCGGTGCTGCTGGACGCAGACGGCAACCAGCTGCTGGACTTCGGTTCCGGCATCGCGGTGACCTCGGTCGGGCACGCGGACACCAACGTCGTGCGGCGGGCCTCCGAGCAGCTGGCGAAGTTCACCCACACCTGCTTCATGGTGACGCCGTACGAGTCCTACGTCGCGGTCTGCGAGGCGCTGGCCGAGCTCACCCCCGGCGACTTCGAGAAGCGCTCGGCGCTGTTCAACTCCGGCGCGGAGGCGGTGGAGAACGCGGTCAAGATCGCCCGCGCCTACACCAAGCGCCAGGCGGTCGTGGTCTTCGACCACGGCTACCACGGCCGCACCAACCTGACGATGGCGCTGACCGCGAAGGTCGCCCCGTACAAGGACGGCTTCGGCCCGTTCGCCCCCGAGGTCTACCGCGTCCCCATGGCCTACCCGTACCGCTGGCCCACCGGCCCGGACAACGCCGCGGCCGAGGCCCTGGAGCAGACCAAGACCCTGATCGAGAAGCAGGTCGGCGCGCACAACGTGGCCGCCGTCCTGATCGAGCCGATCCAGGGCGAGGGCGGCTTCATCGTGCCCCCGGACGGCTTCCTGCCGGGCCTGGCCGACTGGTGCCGGGAGAAGGGCATCGTCTTCATCGCCGACGAGATCCAGTCCGGCTTCTGCCGCACCGGCGACTGGTTCGCCGTCGACCACGAGGGCGTCGTCCCGGACTTGATCACCACCGCCAAGGGCATCGCCGGCGGCCTGCCGCTGGCCGCGGTCACCGGCCGCGCCGAGATCATGGACGCCGCCGGCCCCGGGGGCCTGGGCGGCACCTACGGCGGCAACCCGGTGGCCTGCGAGGGCGCGCTCGGCGCCCTCCAGACCATGAAGGAGCAGGACCTGCCGGCCCGGGCCCGCAAGATCGAGGCGCAGATGCTCGGGCGCCTGACCAAGCTGGCCGCCGCCGACCCCCGCGTCGGCGACGTCCGCGGCCGCGGCGCGATGATCGCCGTCGAGCTGGTGAAGCCGGGCACGAAGGAGCCGGACGCCGCGCTGGCGGCCGCGGTCGCGAAGAAGTGCCACACCGAGGGCGTCGTGATCCTGACCTGCGGCACCTTCGGGAACGTGCTGCGCTTCCTGCCCTCGCTGGTGATGAGCGAGGCGCTGCTGGACGAGGGCCTGACGGTGATCGAGGGGGCTTTCGCCGCGGTCTGAGATTGTTTGTAGGAACACAGCGCGGCGTCACCACGGCGGGTACGGAGTCCTCCCGTACCGGCCGCCTCCTTTTGGGCCCTCTCTTCCGCACCCCTCCTCCGGACCACCCAGCGCGCGCGGCGCAATACGCGGCGTTAGCGTCGCGATGTACCGCTGCTCGGGTGGGTTGTCGGGGTGACGTGAGCGGGAGAGAGACGGAGGCCGGCCGGTGAGGGTTCTGGGTGTTCTGATGGCGGCGGCGAGCGCACTGCTGGTGGCGGCCACTATGGCGACGGGTGCGGGGGCTTCGGCCCGGGCCGAGGACAAACCCGCCAACCCGACGGTCCAGCCCAACCCGGCCTCCCCCGGCACCCAGGTCTGGGTCTACGACGCCAACGAGTGCACAGCCCCCAGCGGCACCGCGACCTCCCAGGCCCTCGCGGCCCCCATCGCCCTGGCGCCCCTGGCCCACATGACCGGCGGAGGCGGCACACTCCGCCAAGGCCTGGCCGCCGGCACGTACACGATCACCCTCCACTGCGGCAGCACCCTGACGGCCACCCTCCACGTCGACACCCACGGCACCACGCACGCCGCAGCCACCCCCACCGGCGCCGCCGCGACCGGCGACGGCTCCGCCGAAGACCACCTCGGCATAGGCGACGCAGCGGTGGGCAGCGCCTTCCTCCTGGGCGGCCTCGGCTTCGCCACCGCCTCCTTCATCCGCCGCCGCCGCGCCACCCCGCGCGGATGAGCGAACCCACGATGGTCGGCATCCCGATCGGCGGCGCCGTCACCGACCAGCAGCACAGGCCCACCCCGGACGCCGCGCGGGATGCGGCTCGCCCGACATCGCGCGATCCCCACACGATCGAGCAGCCCGCGCGTGAGGCGAGCGACGTACCGCGAGCCACCGACCCGCTCGCAGGCACCGAGCTGCCCGGCGATTCCTTACCGAGCCCTGCGCAGGCATCCGAGGCCGGGCTGGCGTCCCCTGCCGGCGCATCGCTGGCGAAGCTCCCGGCGTCAGGCCCGATCTTCCACGCGATCGGCGAGCCCGGCCAGGCCACGGTTCCGAGCGCCGCCCTCGTGGCGCCCGGTTCCCACGTCGAGGTCGGCATCCAAGGCAGGGCGCGGGCATCCGCCGAGGCACCGGCGCAGGCGGACGGTGCGGGGAGCGAGGTCCGGCATGCGGGGCGGGCGCTGGCCTTCGCATCGGTGGTGGCCGTGCTCATCGGCTCCGGGTTCCTCATCCGTGCACTGACTCTCACCGATCCGGTGCCGCCGCCGCTGCCTCCGGCGTGGGCGGGGCACGCGGTGGGTCCGGTGGGGCATCGGGCCGCGCCGCTGGGGTACGCGCGGCCGACGCGGGTCACGGTCGGGCGAGTGGGCATTCATGCCGATGTACTCGCCGTCGGGTTGGCACAGAACGGCGAGGTAGGGGTGCCGCCGACCCGCGAGCCGTTGAAGGCCGCCTGGTACGACCGGGGGCCGGCGCCCGGGCAGGCAGGGCCCGCGGTGATCAC
Source organism: Catenulispora rubra (assembly GCF_015356825.1). Lineage (GTDB taxonomy): Bacteria > Actinomycetota > Actinomycetes > Streptomycetales > Catenulisporaceae > Catenulispora > Catenulispora rubra. The sequence goes on from NZ_JAACYW010000021.1 coordinate 57,159, forward strand.
CGGGCACGTGGATTCGCGGTTCGCACCAGGCAATCGGGCTGCCTTCTACGAGCTGGGAGCAGTACGCCCTGGCGACGATGTCGAGGTGGCGCGTACCGATCGGCGGGTCGCGGTGTTCCGGGTGGACTCGGTCGCGCTGGTACCGAAGACCGGTTTTCCGACGCGCGAGGTCTACGGCTCCACCGGGTACGCGGCACTGCGCCTGATCACCTGCGGCGGCCACTACGACCGGCGGACCGGATACGCGGACAACGTCATCGTCTACGCGCACCTCGTCGGGACTCGCTGAGCGATCCTGTCCGCCGAACCCGCCGAACCCGCCGACCCTCGCCACGCCACACTCACCACCTGCCCCGCGTACTGCGCGGCAAGCCGAGGCGGCAGCGCATCCCGCGCCCGGGCGCGGCGCCCCATCGCGCCTCGACATGCGGCACCGGCGGCCCCGGCATAGCGTCGATTCCATCGATCTGTCGCCCAGGAAGGGACCGACATGGCATCGCCGTCGGAGAGCGCGACGACCCCGTCCAAGGCTGCCGAGCAGGCCGTCGAGGAATCCGAGTACGGCTCACGCGTGGCCCACGAGTGGATGATCCTCGGGGTGGTGAGCCTCGCGCAGCTGATGGTGGTGCTGGACGCGACCGTGGTGACCATCGCGCTCCCGTCCGCGCAGCGCGACCTGGGGTTCACCAACGCCTCGCGGCAGTGGATCGTCACCGCGTACGCGCTCGCGTTCGGCTCGCTGCTGCTGGTCGGAGGGCGGTTCGCGGACCTGTTCGGGCGGCGGACCGCGCTGATCGGCGGGCTGGTCGGGTTCGGGGTGGCCTCGGCGCTGGCCGGGATCGCGCCCAATGTGGGCATCCTCATCGGCGGCCGGGCGCTGCAGGGCCTGTTCGGCGCGCTGCTCGCGCCAGCCGCGCTTAGTGCCCTGACCACGACTTTCACCCGGCCGGCTGAGCGGAACCGGGCCTTCGCCGTGTACGGGGCGGTCGCCGGCGCCGGCGGTGCGATCGGGCTGTTGCTCGGCGGGCTGCTCACCGAGTACCTGAACTGGCGCTGGACGCTGTTCATCAACCTGGTCATCGCGGGGATCGCGCTGCTCGGGGCGCTGGCGTACGTGCCCAACCACCGGCCCGCGGGCCGCCCGTCGCTGGACCTGCCCGGCACCGCCTACGCCTGTTCCGGGTTGTTCCTGCTGGTCTTCGGCTTCTCGCGGGCCGAGGCGAAGGGCTGGAGCTCGCCGCAGTCCTGGGTCAGCCTGGTCGTCGGCTGCGTCCTGCTCGTGGTCTTCGTGCGGTGGCAGCGCCGCGCGACGCATCCGCTGCTGCCGCTGCGGGTCGTCGGCGAGCGCAACCGCGGCTCCTCGTACCTCGGCATGTTCATCACCGGCGCCGGGATATTCGGGGTCTTCCTGTTCCTGACGTACTACATGCAGCAGATCCTCGGCTATTCGCCGGTCAAGACCGGCCTGGCCTTCCTGCCGATGGTCGCCGCGCTCATGGTGTCCGCGCAGATCGCCACGATCACGCTGCTGCCGAGGGTGGGCCCGCGGCCGGTGGTGCCGCTGGGCATGCTGTTCGGCGGAGTGGGCATGCTGTGGCTGACCCGGCTGGACCTGACCAGCAGCTACGCCCCGCACATCCTGCCGCCGCTGCTGATCCTCGGCTTCGGCATGGGCCTGATCTTCGCCCCGGCGATGGCCATGGCCACCTACGGCGTGCGCGCCGACGACGCCGGCGTCGCCTCCGCGATGGTCAACACCTGCCAGCAGGTGGGCGGCTCCATCGGCGTCGCGCTGCTGTCCACCCTGGCGGCGAGCGCGGCGACGAACTACGCCAAGGGCAAAACGGCCTCGGCGCAGGTCACCGCACAGGCCAACCTGCACAGCTACGCCACCGCCTACCGCTGGTCCGCCGCGTTCTTCTTCGTCGGCATGATCGTGTGCTTCTTCCTCTACCGATGGGGCGCGCCGAAGGGCGATCCAGAGCTGCAGAGCAGCGTGCCAATGTAGGAACATCTCAGGACCCTCAATTCGTGTCGCGTCGGGTGACGATCAGCAAAGGCACGGCGACCGAGACCGCCAGATACAGCAAGCACACGCCCCACGCCGCCCCCGCGCCGAGCACGTAGTCCGCCGCCGACCGCGGCGTCGTGCGCGCCGGCGTCGCCATCGCCTCGCCGACCTTGGTGAACGTCAACCGCACCGCCTCGGCCCGGACCCCGTCCGGCAGCAGAGCGGGGATCACCCCCATCCCCACGAAGACGATCCCGACGAACGTCGCCACGGCGGCCGTCGTCCGCTGCAACACCACTCCGACGCAGAACCCGAACATGCCTACGAAGGCCATGTAGAACCCGCATCCGAGCACCGAGAACACCATGTCGTGAGCGGCCAGCGAGAAGTGCGCACCCCGCCGCCCGCACAGAATCTGCGCGGTGAAGAACGCGGCGAACGACACCACCTCCCCCACGACCACCAACACCGCGAACAGCAGCCCGGCCTTCGCCGCGATCACCACACGCCGCCGGGGCACCGTCGCGAACGTCGTCCGGATCAGCCCGGTGGTGTACTCCGACGACACCACCAGCACCCCGAGCACGCCGAACGCCAACTGCCCGAACACCGCCCCCTGCAACGCGTTCGTCGGCTCCACCTCCCCGGGCTTGGCGACCAGCGCATAGGTCGCCGCCAGCCCGATCGTCCCGACCGCCGCCACATACAGCGCGCACCACGTGGACCGCACGCTCCACAGCTTGATCCACTCCGACCTGATCACGCCTCGACCCCCCGATTCCCCCGATACTCGACCGCCGCGTCGGTCAGCTGCAGATACGCGTCCTCCAGCGACGTCGCATGCCGCGCCACCTCCAGCACCAGCACCCCGGCCGCGTGCGCCAGCCGCGCCACCGCGTCGCCGTCCAGCCCGACCACCCGCAGCGTGTCCGGACCCTCCGGCGTCACCCGGGCCCCGGCCGAGGCCAGCACCGTGATCAGCCGGCCGGGCTCGTCCGTCCGCACGCTCAGGAACCCGCCGCCGTACCGCTCGATCAGCTCGCGGGCCGGGAGGTCGGCGATCAGCCGCCCCCGTCCGATCACCACCAGGTGGTCGGCGGTGTTCTCCATCTCGCTCATCAGGTGGCTGGAGACGAACACCGTCCGCCCCTCGGCGGCCAGCCCCTTCATCAGATCCCTGATCCAGCGGATCCCTTCCGGATCCAGGCCGTTGACCGGCTCGTCGAACATCAGGATCCCGGGATCGCCGAGCAGGGCGGTCGCGATCCCGAGCCGCTGCCGCATGCCCAGGCTGAACCCGCCGACCCGATGCCCGGCCACGTCGGTCAGCCCGACCCGCGCCAGCACCTCGTCCACCCGCCGCCCCGGCAGCTTCCCGGCCGCGGCCACCGCCCGCAGATGCTGCCGCGCGCTGCGCCCCGGGTGCACTCCCCCGGCGTCCAGCAGCATGCCCACGTGGGTGAGCGGCCGCTCCAGCGCGGCGTACGGCCGGCCGGCCACCCGGATCCGGCCGGCGGTCGGCAGGTCCAGGCCGAGGACGGCGCGCATGGTGGTGGACTTCCCGGCGCCGTTCGGCCCCAGGAATCCGGTCACGCGCCCCGGGCGCACGCTGAACGTCAGGTCGCGTACCGCGTATCTGTCGCCGTAGCGTTTGCTCAGGTCTTCGATGTCGATCATGTCTCAATGGTCCGCATTGGCCGGAGCGCGCGCATCGGCGCAGAGGCTGATCTGTACGCCCCCCTTCAAAGCGCGGTCTCCTCCCCGGGTATGATTTTCGGCCCGCGACGTTGATCGCCATCCGTCCGCAGGCTTACGGTCGGCGCATGGCCGACCTCGCGGCACACTCCGTCCCGCCGCCGACCCGGAAGCCCGAGCCCGCCTCGTTCTCGCGGCGGATGCGCCCCTGGCAGTGGGTGGTGCTGGACGCCCTGGTGGCGCTGATGTTCCTGCTGCCGTTCGGGTCGAGCCGGTCACGCGCACCGGCGCATCAGAACCCGTGGCTGTCGCTGCTGGTCCTCGGCGTCACGCTGGCGTTCCTCGCCCGCCGCCGCTTCCCGATGACCGTCTGCCTGCTCCTCACCGCCGCGACCGTCACCCTGGCCACCGCCGGCGCACCGTATGACTCCTACGGTCCGTTCGCGATGATGTTCGCGCTCTACACCGTCGCGACGACCCGCTCCGGCCGCAGCACCACACTCGCCTCCGCCGCGGTCCTGACGGTGGCCCTGGTGATCCTGACCAGCCTGCACTACCCGGCCTCGGTCACGGCGCTCAGCGGAGTCGCGATCGGCGTGGCACCGTCGCTGACCGGCTACGTGGTACGCCAACAACGGCAATACCGCGCAGCGATGGCCGCCGTACGCGCCCGCAGGATCGAGGCCGAAGTCACCTCCAGGATGGCCGACGAACGGCTGCGCATCGCCCGCGAACTGCACGACGTGGTGGCGCACGCGCTCAGCTTGATCACCGTCCAGGCCGGGGTCGCCGTGTTCCGCCAGCACGAAGCCGACCAGATGCGGGCGACGCTCACCGCGATCGAGGAGACCGGCCGCAGCGCGATGATCGACATGCGCCAGCTGCTCGGCGTGCTCCGCAATACTCCGGCGCCGGACGCCGATCAACTCTCCACACCAGACCGAGAGCAGAACCGAGAGCCAGACCGAGCACCGGTCCCCGACCTACTGGACCTCGGCACCCTCATCTCCCAGGCGGCCCAAGCAGGCCTGCACATCAGCCTCCGGGAGGAGGGCGAGCGCCGAGTCATCCCCGCGGCCGTCGGCCTGGCGGTGTACCGCATCGTCCAGGAGTCCCTGACCAACATCCTGCGACACGCCCGAACCACCTCCGGCTCGGTCCTGCTCAGCTTCGCCCCACACCAACTGGCGGTCATCATCGCCAATCCCCCGCCGCCCGATGGACTGCCACCGGCCCCGCCCGGAACCCCGGGACACGGCCTGCGCGGCATGGCCGAACGCACCGCGCTGTTCGGCGGCACCTTCTCCGCAGGACCCTCGTCCGACGGCGGATTCACGGTCGCCGCGAGGTTCCCCGCATGAGCCGCATCCTCATCGCCGACGACCAGGCGCTGCTGCGCGCCTCGCTCCGAGCGCTGGTCAACGGTTACGACGGCTGCGAAGTGGTCGGCGAGGCGGAGAACGGCGCCCAGGCCGTTCACCTGGCCGCGGATCTGAGCCCCGACCTCGTGGTGATGGACGTCCGGATGCCCGTCCTGGACGGCATCGAGGCCACCCGCCGGATCACCGCGGCCGATCCGGCCGTCAGGGTCCTGATCCTGACCACCTTCGACCTCGACGAGTACGTCTACGAAGGCATACTCGCCGGAGCCAGCGGCTTCCTGCTCAAGGACTCGCCGCCGGCCGACCTGGTCAAGGCGATCGAGGTGATCCGCGGCGGCGAGGCCCTGCTCACCCCGGCCGCGACCCGCAGGCTGATCACCGAATTCGTCCGGGGCCGCAAGGCGAAAGGCCACCTCACGCCGACACCGGAAACGGCCCTCAACACCCTGACCTCCCGCGAGCGGGAAGTCCTGACCCTCGTCGCGCGCGGCCTGTCCAACACCGAGATCGGCACCGAACTCTTCGTCTCGATGTCGACGGTCAAGACACACATGTCATCGCTGCTGGCCAAGCTCGGCGCCCGCGACCGGGCCCAGCTGGTGATCCGCGCCTACGAAAGCGGCATGGTGCGGGCGGGATGAAACCCCGCCCGCGAACACGCCTCAGTTGCCCCCGGCCACCCGCAGCACCGCACCGGTGGTGAAACTCGCGTCGTCGCTCAGCAGCCACGCGATGGCCGCCGCGATCTCCTCCGGTTCGCCGGGCCGGCCGAGCGGAAGCATCGCGCCGCGCTTCTCGGCGCGGTCCGCGTCTCCCATGTCGGCGTGGATGCGGGTGCGCGTGACCCCGGCCTGCACCGAGTTCACCCGGATCCCCTCGCGTCCCAGCTCCTGCGCCAGGCCCACGGTGATCGAGTCGACCGCGGCCTTGGCGCCGGCGTAGTGCACGTATTCGCCGGGCGAGCCGCGGGTGGCCGCACCGGAGGAGACGTTCACGATCGCACCGCCCCCGCGCTTCGCCATCTCCTTGGCCGCGCGCCGGCAGCACAGCAGATAGCCGATCACGTTCACGTCGACGACCCGTCGGATGTCCGCCACGTCGGCGTCCACGAGGCGGGTCAGCGGACCGGTCACACCGGCGTTGTTGACCAGCCCGGTCACCCCGCCGAGCTCGCCGATCGCGGTGTCGAAGAGGCGCTCCACGTCCGCCTCGTCGGTGGTGTCCATCTTGACCGGCACGCAGCGCCGGCCGAGGTCGCGGACCTCCTCGGCCGTCGCTTCCGCGGCGGCGTCGTCGCTGAGGTAGCTGAAAGCGATGTCGTGGCCGTCCCGGGCCAGGCGCAGGGCGGTGGCGCGGCCAATTCCTCGACCGCCGCCCGTGATGATGGTGACGCGTTCCATACCGGCACGCTAGCCGTTCGCGTATGCGAGAGTTGGTCTTGATGACTGACGCGCAGATCGCCGACACCGGTCTCGGGGCTGGACCCGGTACGGCAGCAGAGCCCGGCAGGCCGCCCAGCAACCGCTGGCAGGCGCTACGGCAGCCGGAAGCCCTGATCCCGCTGGTCCTGGTCGGCATCTTCCTCGTGATATGGGTCCTCGTGCTGGCCCGTCCGACGTTCCTGACCTCGTTCGACCTCTGGGCCCGGAACCACATCCAGGACGTGGCGCACGCGACGCAGGGGAAGAACCGCTGGCCGGTCTTCAAGAAGATCGCCGACCTCGGCGGCGGCGTCGCCGTCCAGGGCGTGCCGTTCCAGATCCAGGTGCCGATGGTCGCGATGGCCCTCGTCGGCCTCGGCGCGGCGCTGCTCCGCCGCAGCTGGCGACCGGTCCTGGCGATGGCGGCCGGCTACGCGGCACTGCTGGTGGTGCTGTTCCTGAAGGCCGTCGGCGACCGCCCCGGTCCGAGCATGGCCGGCCAGGCGATGTCCGGCGGGCTCGGATACTTCCCGTCCGGACACACCGGCAACACGATGCTCGGCTACGGCACCGCGGCCCTGATCCTGGCCTTCGTGTTCACCGGCCACCGGATGCGGATCGCGATCACCGTGGCGATGACGCTGTGGGCGCTGACCGTGGGCTTCTCGCTGGTGTGGATGGACTTCCACTGGGTGTCGGACGTGCTTGGGTCATATGCGCTGTGCGGTGCGATGCTGTTCGGGGTGGCGCGGGTGCTCGGGTTCCGGATCAGCTCGGGTCGCGCTTGAGCGCCCGCGACAGCGCCCGGAGGACAGTCTGCGCGCGGATGGCCTCACGGTCGCCTTCCAGGTGCAGTTCCTCCGCGGTCGGCCCGTCGGAAGCACAGTGGCCGACGTAGACCAGCCCCACCGGCTTGCCGTCCTGCTCCGTCGGACCGGCCACCCCGGTCGTCGACAGGCCGATGGAGGCCCCGAACAACCGCCGCACACCCTCCGCCATCTGGCGCGCCACTTCAGCGTCCACGGCGCCCTGGCGGGCCAGCAGATCGGCGTCGACACCGAGCACCGAGGCCTTGATATCGGTGGCGTACGCGGTCACCGAACCGCGGAAGACCGCCGAAGCGCCGGGAACCGAGGTGATCGCCGCGGCCAGCAGCCCGCCGGTGAGGGATTCGGCGACCGCGACGGTGAAGCCCAGGGCCGTGCCGTCCTCGACCAGCTCGCTCGCGAGCCGGCGGATCTGCTCGATCTCCCCGGCCGCTACCGCTTCGTCCCGCTCCACCGCAGTCTCACCGCTCGCATCACGTAGTCCACCCCGGTCGCGACCGTCAGCACCAGCGCGGCGGCCATCGTCACCACGCTCACCCAGTGCCACCAGGTGGCCGAGGTCGGAATCAGATAGAAGAGGATCGCAAAGCCCTGCAGGAAGGTCTTGAGCTTCCCGCCCTGGCTGGCCGCGATCACGCCGTACTTCAGCACCCAGAACCGCAGCAGCGTGATGCCCAGCTCGCGGACGAGTATCACGATCGTGACCCACCAGCTCAGCTCGCCGAGCGCGCTGAGGATCACCAGCGCGGTGCCCATCAGGGCCTTGTCGGCGATGGGGTCGGCGATCTTGCCGAAGTCGGTGACCAGGTTGCGGGCCCGGGCGACCTTGCCGTCCAGGGTGTCGGTGATGTTCGCGACCACGAACACCGCGCACGCCATGCCCCGCCACGCGGCCGAGCTGCCGTGGTCGTGGGCGAGCAGGAAGCCGAAGAACGGCACCAGCAGCAGCCGCACCATCGTGAGGATGTTGGCCATGTTCCACAGACCCGCCGGGGACGCCTCCAGCGTCAGCGGGTCCGGGGCGGCGGCTTTCACCCGACCAAGCTTAGGGGAGTGATCGCCACGGCGTGCAGATCCACCCCTTCACTTCCCACCACCTTCGCGGGCACGATCGCGCCGGGCACGAGCTCCACCGCCGGCGTCCCCGGCTCCAGCGCCGGGACCAGCATGACCGAGCCGTCGACCTCCGGGCCCTGGAACGCCGCGCGGCCCTCGGCCACGCCGTCGTGCGCCACGGATTCCACCAGCACGTCGATCCGCTCGCCGACCCGGTCCTCGGCGCGCTGCGCGGTCAGCTCCTCGGCCAGGCCGGTCAGGTGCGTCACGCGCTCGGCGATCTCGTCCTCGTCGAGTTTGTCGTCGTAGCCGGCGGCCTCGGTGCCGTCCTCGTCGGAGTACCCGAACACGCCGATGGCGTCCAGCCGCGCCTGCGACAGGAACGTCTCCAGCTCCTCGAAGTCCGCGGCCGTCTCGCCCGGGAAGCCGACGATGAAGTTGGAGCGGACGCCGGCGTTCGGGACCCGGGTCCGGATGGTCTCCAGCAGCTCCAGGAACGACTCGGTGCCGCCGAAGCGGCGCATCCGGCGCAGCAGGCCGGGGGCCGAGTGCTGGAAGGAGAGGTCGAAGTAGGGCACGACGCCCTCGGTCGAGGACATCACGTCGATCAGCGTCGGGCGCATCTCGGCCGGCTGCAGGTAGCTGACCCGCAGCCAGTCCACGCCGTCGATCGCGGCCAGCTCCGGCAGCAGGGTCTCAAGGAGCTTGAGGTCGCCGAGGTCCTTGCCGTAGGAGGTGGAGTTCTCCGAGACCAGGACCAGCTCGCGCACGCCCTGCCCGGCCAGCCAGCGGGCCTCGTCGAGGATGTCGTGCGGCCGGCGGGACAGGTAGGAGCCGCGGAAGGCCGGGATCGCACAGAACGAGCAGCGGCGGTCGCAGCCGGAGGCCAGCTTGAGCGGGGCCGAGGGGCCGTCGTCGAGGCGGCGGCGCACGACGCGGCGGGTCGGCGGGGCTACCGGGGACAGGGTCGGGTCGTCGGGGCGCTCGGCGGCAGCTTGGGAATCAGCGGTCTCGACTGCGTCAGAAGTCTCAGAGACGTCGGTGGCGTCAGTGGCGTCGCCGTGGCCCGGTACCGCCACGCCGCCCTTGGCCGACTGCCGGTCCACCGGCGACAGCGGCAGCAGCGTGCGCCGGTCGCGCGGGACGTGCGAGACCGGGCGCTCGCCGTGCAGGATCGCGGTCAGCCGCGAGCTGATGTCCTGGTAGTCGTCGAAGCCCAGGACCGCGTCGGCCTCCGGCAGCGCCTCGGCGAGCTGCTGGCCGTAGCGCTCGGCCAGGCAGCCGACGGCTACTACGGCCTTGGGGCCTGAGCCCCCTGTGTTTTCTGCCTTCGCGTCGGCGGCCGCGATCAGCGTGTCGATCGAGTCCTTCTTCGCGGCCTCGACGAAGCCGCAGGTGTTGACCACCGCGATGTCCGCGCCGTTCGGGTCCTCGACCAGGTCCCAGCCGTCGGCGGCGAGCCGGCCGGCGAGCTCCTCGGAGTCCACGTCGTTGCGGGCGCAGCCCAGCGTGACCAGCGCCACCGTGCGGCGCGGGGACGTGGGCGGAGTGGCTGGGGACAGGGTGCCGGACATGGCCACCAGGCTACAGCGCGCGGGATAGTTGGCCAGACACAACAGTTGTGTGCTAACAATGGTTGCAGTAACACAACCTTTTCTTCGGGAGGCATCGTGCCCGAGATCGCGCAGCGCCGTCGCTACCTGATCCTCGTCATCTGCTGCATGAGCCTGTTCATCGTGGGGATCGACAACACCGCCGTGAACGTGGCCCTGCCGTCCATCCAGCGCGATCTGAAGGCCCCGGTCTCGGGGCTCCAATGGACCATCGACGCCTACACCCTGACCCTGGCCTGCCTGCTGATCCTGGCCGGCTCGCTCGGCGACCGGTTCGGCCGGCGCCGCGTGTTCATGACCGGGACCTCGTTGTTCGTCGTCGGCTCGGCGCTCTGCGCGCTGGCGCCGAACCTCGGCGCGCTGGTCGGCTCGCGCGCCGTCCAGGGCGTCGGCGGCGCGATGATGAACCCGGTCGCCATGTCGATCATCACCAACGTGTTCACCGACGCCAAGGACCGGGCCAAGGCGATAGGCGTGTGGTCGGCGGCGTTCGGGGTGAGCATGGCGGCCGGCCCGGTGGTCGGCGGTCTGCTGCTGAGCGCGACGAGCTGGCGGTCCATCTTCTGGGTGAACGTCCCGGTCGGGATCGCGGCCGTGGTGCTGACCGGGATCTTCGTGCCGGAGTCCAAGGCGCCGACCGCACGCCGCTTCGACCCGGCCGGCCAGGCGCTCGGGATCGTGTTCCTGGCCGGCGTCACCTACGCGATCATCGAGGCGCCCCGCGTGGGGTGGATGTCGGGACGCACCGTCGCGGTGTTCGTCGTGGCGATCGCGGCCGCGGCCGGGTTCGTGGCCTACGAACTGCGCCGCGCGCAGCCGCTGATCGACCCGCGGTTCTTCGGGAGCCTGCCGTTCTCCGGCGCCACGCTGATGGCGATCTCGGGGTTCCTGGCGCTGTCCGGATTCCTGTTCATGAACACCCTGTATCTGCAGGACGCGCTCGGCTACAGCGCGCTGAAGGCCGGGCTGCTGACGCTGCCGATCGCCGTGGCCAGCGTCATCGTCGGCCCGCGCTCGGGACGGTGGGTCGCCAACCACGGGCCGCGGGCGCCGTTGATGACCGCCGGCGTGCTGCTGGCGCTCAGCGCCCTGCTGCTGACCGGGCTGAGCCCCACGACGCCGGTGGCGCTGCTACTGGTCGCCTACGCGATCCTGGGCCTGGGCTTCGGCGCCCTGAACCCGCCGATCACCAACACCGCGGTGTCCGGCATGCCGCGGGCGCAGGCCGGGGTCGCGGCCGCGGTGGCGTCCACCAGCCGGCAGGTCGGGCAGACGCTCGGCGTGGCGATCATCGGCTCGGTGGTGGTGGCGCGGGCTACCGGCCCGGCCCGCACCGGACTGCCGGCGGCCAGCCACGCGGGGTGGTGGATCCTCGTCGGCTGCGGCCTTGCAGTGTTCGTACTAGGTATGCTCACGACCGGTAAGCGCGCGGCGGCGACGGCCGCGCGGACCGCGGCGCGGCTCACGGAGCCGAGCGAGCGCACCGACCCGACCGAGCCGACGACCGAACCCGGGATTGCCGCACTGCGATGAGCGACCACCCCAGCCACGACGCCTACCGTGCGCACGCCGCGATGCAGAAGCTGGTGCTGCACCAGCGCGACATCCGGCGCGCCGTGGAGGACGCGACCGGCGTGAGCTTCGGCCGCGCCCGCGCGCTGCGCCGGCTGGTGCACGGGCCTCTGCGGATGAGCGAGCTGGCGGCCCGCCTGGGGTGGGACAAGCCCTACACCTCGAACGTGGTCGACGATCTCGAAGAGCGCGGCCTGGTGACGCGGAGCGTGGCGCCGGACGACCGGCGGGCGAAGATGGTCGAGCTGACGGCCGAGGGGCACGCCGCCGCGGTGACCGCGATCCGGATCCTGGCCGAGCCGGCTCCGGGGCTTTCGCGGCTGAGCGATGAGGAGCTGGCTGTGGTGGCGGAGTTGTTGGAGAAGGCTTCGACCGAGAGCGAGTGCTGAGGTTCTGGGGCTTGCTCCAGCGCTTGCTCCGGATCTTGCTCCGGCTCCGAAAACAGGGGACGGCTGAGGGCGGCGACCGTGATGGTCGCCGCCCTCAGATCTGTTCGCTTACCGCTCGTCCCGCGCGTCAGCCGGTGACCGCGCCGGTCGGGTTCAACGTCACGTGCACGACCTGGCCGCTGCCGCCGGCCGCGCCGAGGTCCTTGCCGTTGAGCGTCAGGTGGACGGCCGCGGCGTTGCCGAGAGTCACGCCGAGCTGCTTGGAGTCCTGGAAGTTCTGCGTGCTGCCGGCCGGCAGGAGGTTGTCGAACAGGACCTTGCCGTCCGGGCCGGTGACGTTCAGCCAGCTGTCGGAGCCGACCGCGGCGATCCGGACCGCCACGCCCTTGGGCGTCGGCGGCGCGACCGGGGGCGGCGGCTTGATCGCGGCGGCCTTCGGCGCGGGCGCCGGGACCGCGGCCGCGGCGGTCTTGCCGTCGCCGCCGTCGCCGATCAGCTGCACGCCGGCGAAGACCACGAGGCCGAGCAGGGCCACCAGCATCGCGGCGGTCCAGTTGGCCGACTTGGGCTGGCGCTCGATCTTGCCGGGGTCATCCTTGCGGGGCGGCTGCGGCGGACGGACGGAGCCGGATCCGCCGCTCCTGCCGGCAGCGAGTGCCGGCTTGCCCGTGATCGGGCCGTTGCCGCTGCCTCCGCTCTTGCCCCGGCTCGCGGCGACGAGCGTCGCGCCCTCGGCTGCGGGACGGATGACCCGGCTGGGAGCGCGTCCGGCGAAGCGCGCGGCGTTGTCACGGGCTGCGCTGGTCGGGACGGCGTTGGAGGACGGCGCGCTTGTCCTCTTGGCCGGCTCGGGGCTGTTCTGGCTGACTGCAGCGGGGGCTACGGCCTTCGCCGTAGCCGTGGCGGCTTCGGCGCGCGGCGTCACCCGCGACCGTCCCCGCACCGGCAGGTCGCTCGGCACGAACGGCGGGTGCTCCGCGAGCAGCGGCTCCGGGTCGATGCCGACGACCTTGGCGATGGCGCGAACGTGGCCGCGGGCATAGACGTCGCCGCCGCAGTGCACGAACTCGCCGGCCTCGATCTCCCGCAGCATGCCCGGCCGGATGCGGGTGGCCGCCACGACCTCCTCGATCGACAGGCCGGCGCGCTGGCGCGCGAGCGACAGCCGGCGGCCGACGATCTGGGAGTCGGTGAGGTCGGCGGGCTCGGCGGGGTCCGCCGACACCGACCCCGGCTCCGAAGCCGCGGCCGGCACAGCGGGCGCAGCGGGCACAGCAGGCGCGACGTGCGCCGACACCGCCGCGTCCGCATCGGCCCCGGCAACCGTCGCGACCTCAGTCGCGACCTCACCGACGACCTCGGTGGCGGTGCCGGCACGCGCCGCAGTTCGCGCACCGACACCG
>NZ_JAACYW010000210.1 GCF_015356825.1 Catenulispora rubra
GGTGGGTGTGGCGGTGGTGGGCCAGGGCGTCCAGGTAGGTGTTGGCGGCGGCGTAGTTGGCTTGGCCGGGGTTGCCCAGGATGCCGGCGATGGAGGAGAACAACGTGAACTCGGCCAAGCGGATGTCGTGCCGGATCAGGTAGGCGTGCAGGTTCCAGGCGCTGTCGGCCTTGGCCGCCAGAACACTGTGAAGAGACTCAGGGCTCTGGTTGGCGAAGGTGGCATCAGCCAGGTGACCGGCGGCATGCACCACAGCCGTGAGCGGGCGGGCGGCGGGGATCGCGTCCAGGACGCCCGCGAGCTGGTCCGGGTCGCTGGCGTCGCAGGCGGCGATGGTGACCGTCGCGCCCAAGTCGGTGAGTTCTTCGCGCAGCTCCGCGATACCGGGGGCATCCGGTCCACGGCGGCTGGTCAACAGCAGGTGTCGGACGCCACGGGTGGTGACGTAGTGGCGGGCGACCAGCGTGCCGAGGGTTCCGGTGCCGCCGGTGATCAGCACCGTGCCCTCCGGATCCAGCACCGGAGGCATGGTCAGTACGATCTTTCCGGTGTGCCGGGCCTGGCTCATGAAGCGCAGAGCCTCCGGCGCGCGCCGCACATCCCAGCTCCGCACCGGAATACCCGTCAGCTCGCCGCTCTCCAGCAGCGCCACGATATCCGCGAGCATCTCGGCGACCCGCGTGGGACCGACGTCGGCCAGGTCGAAAGCCTGATAGTCGGCGATGTGCGGATGGTCCCGGCGGACGTCGGCGCCGTGGCGGATGTCCGTCTTGCCCATCTCGGCGAAGCGGCCGCCCTCGGCGAGCAGGCGCAGGGAGGCGTCGACGAACTCGCCGGCGAGCGAGTCCAGGACGACGTCCACGCCCCGGCCCTCGGTGGCGGCCCGGAAGCACTGCTCGAACTCGAGCGTCCGCGAGTCGGCGATGTGCTCGGCGTCGAGCCCGAGGCCGCACAGGACGTCGCGTTTGCCTTCGCTCGCGGTGGCGAAGACCTCCGCGCCCCAGTGCCGGGCGAGCCCGATGGCGGCCGTGCCGACGCCTCCGGTACCGGCATGGATGAGCACTGATTCGCCCGCACGGAGCCTCGCGAGGTCCGCGAGGCCGCGATAGGCCGTCAGGAAGGCGATGGGCACAGCGGCCGCCTGCTCGAAGGACCAGCCCTCGGGGATCCGGGCGATGGTGCGCGCATCGGTGACGGAGACGGGGCCGAAGGAACCGGGGAGCAGTCCCAACACCCGGTCGCCGACCGAGAATCCGACGACGTCCGCGGCGCACTCCACGATCACCCCCGCACCCTCGCCGCCCATCCGGGCGTCGTCCCCCGGGTACACGCCGAGTGCGATGAGCACATCGCGGAAGTTCAGACCTGCCGCGCGGACGGCCACCCGGACCTCGCCGGCGCCGAGCGGACGGGCCGCCTCCGGAGCGGGCACGAGCGCGAGGTTCTCCAGGGTGCCGCGAGCGGTGGTGTCCAGGCGCCACTGCGGCGCGTCGGGCGGCGGGAGCAGTCCAGCGGCGGCGGTTCCGGGCGCCGCGCCGGTGCTTCGGAGCCGGGCCAGGCGCGGGACGAGCACGGTCCGGCCGCGCACGGCGAACTGCGACACGTCGTCAGGGACCGTGCGCAGGACTGTCGGCAGGCCCGACCAGTCGTCGGCGGCGTCCGACCCGGCCGTGGCCAGATCGACGAGCTGGATGGGCAGGTCGGCGTGCTCGTTCTGGACCGCACGGACGAATCCCCACACCGCGGCGTGGCTCGGATCCAGTTCGGCCTGGTCCGGGGAGGTGGCCACCGCGCCGCGGGTGATGATGACCAGTCGAGTACGTTGCGCCAGCTCCTCTTCGGCGATCCATGCCTGAAGCACGGTCATGACGCGCTCGACGGCCGCGTGCGCGGCGGCGGCTTCGGGCCCGGCCTGCAGGCCGGGAGCCGCGCACGGCAGCAGCACCGTCTCCGGCGAGTGCGTGTCCGCCGCCTCGACGACCGCGGCCACGTCCGGGTAGGCCAGGACCCGGACATCGGCCCCGGACAGCGCCTTTCGCAGGCTCCCGGTGTCCGCGCCCTGGTCGATCGCCGCCCACTCGGCCGCGCGCGCCGACACCGGACCCGGCACCGAGCCCGACGCCGGGCCCGAGGGGGCATCCGCCCCGGAACGCCGAAGAGGCGTCCACTCGAGGCGGTACAGCGAATCGAAGCTCTGATTCCGCCCCAGGGCGGCCAGCCGCTCGGGGTCGATCGGGCGCAGCGTGAGCCGGTCGATCTCGGCGACCGTGACGCCGGACGGGTCGGCGAGCGTGATGGAAACGCTGTGCGCGGAATGCAGAGTCAGCCGCGCACGCAGGGTGTGTGCCCCGCTGGTGTGCAGACGGACCCGGTTCCATTCGAACGGCACCAGAACCGGCTCATCCGGCGCGCGCCGGCTGCCGAGGGCGTGCAGCACCGCGTCCAGGAGCGCCGGGTGCAGGCCGTACCGGCCCGCGTCGTCCGGCCCGGACGTGGGGTCCGCGTCGGGCAGCGCGACCTCGGCGAAGAGCGAGTCGCCCTGGTGCCACAGTGCCCGCAGGCCGCGGAATCGCGGGCCGTAGGTGTAGTCCGCCTCGGCGAGCCGGTCGTAGAAGTCGGCCATCGGGATCGGCTCCGCGCCCGGTGGCGGCCAGGCAGTCAGCCCGGCTGCGGCGTCAGCGCCGTCTGCGGTTTCGGCGCCAACCTCGGCGCCGACCTCGGCCTCGGCGTCGCCCGCGTTGATCATGCCCGCGGCATGCCGGGTCCAGGGCGCGTCGACGTCGTCCTGTCTGCGCGAGTGCACGGAGATCTCGCGTCGACCGTCGTCGTCGGCGGCGCCGATGAGGACCTGCACCAGCACGGCCGAGTCCTCGGCGATCGGCAGCGGCGCCTGGAGTGAGAGCTCGTCGATCTGCGGGCAACCCGCCTCCTGCCCCGCCCGCAGCACCATCTCGACGAACGCCGTGCCGGGCAGGATCACGGCGCCTGCGACGCGGTGCTCTGTGATCCACGGCAAGCTGTCGCCCGCCAGACGCCCGGTGAGCACCATGCCCTCGCCGTCGGCGAGGGTGAGGGCCGCGCCGAGCAGGGGATGGCCGGCCGCGGAGAACCCGAGCCGCGACGGATCGGCGGCTTCGACCGGGGCATCGAGCCAGTAGCGCCGGCGCTCGAACGCATACGTCGGCAGATCCAGGCGAGGCGCGGGCCGACCGGGGTACAGCGCGCCCCAGTCCAGGACCGCACCGCCGATGTGCATTCGGGCCGCCGCACCGAGCACGGTGACGGCTTCCGGGGCGTCGCGGCGCAGCGCGGGTGCGACGATCGGGGCCGGTCCGCCGTCGGCTGCCGATCCGGCGACGTCGTCGAGCGTGTCCTGGGCGGCCGCAGCCAGCACGCCGCCGGGACCCAGCTCCAGATACCGGGCGACGCCCTGCTCGGCGAGGTACCGGATGCCGTCGTCGAACCGCACGGCCGCACGCACGTGCCGCACCCAGTGCTCGGCGGACCCGAGATCCTCCGCGGTCGCGACCCGGCCGGTCAGGTTGCTGACGATGGGAAACACTGGTCGGGAGTAGCGAAGACCCTCGGCCACCTGGCGGAACTCCGCGAGCATGGGCTCCATGAGCGGGGAGTGGAAGGCATGGCTGACCCGCAATCGCCTGACTCTGCGGCCCTGTGTCTCGAAGTGTTCGGCGATTGCGGTGACAGCGTCCTGCTCGCCGGAGACGACCACGGCCCGGGGGCCGTTGACGGCCGCGAGGGAAACCTCGGCGGCATGCCGGTCCACCAGCGGGAGCGCCTCCGCCTCCGTGGCCTGGATCGAGACCATGGCCCCGCCGCGCGGAAGCGCCTGCATCAGCCGGCCACGCGCGGCCACCAACGTGCAGGCGTCGGCGAGCGAGAGCACCCCGGCCACGTGAGCCGCTGTCAGCTCGCCCACGGAGTGTCCGATGAGGTAGTCGGGGCGCAGGCCCCAGGACTCGACGAGGTGGTAGAGGGCTGTCTCCACCGCGAACAGACCCGCTTGGGCACACACGGTCTCGTTGAGCCCGGCCCCGTCGGGGGATTCCGCGGACGCGAACACGAGGTGGCGCAACGGCATCCCGAGCTCGCTCGCGAGGTGCGGGTCGAGTTCGTCGCAGGCGGCGCCGAAGGCCTGCGCGAAGACCGGGTATGTCCGGTGGAGCTCGCTGCCCATGCCGATGTACTGACTGCCCTGGCCGGTGAACATGAACGCGGTACGGGAGCGGCGACCAGCGGCGGTGCCCGACGGCGCGTCGGCCGCGTGGCCGCCTTCAGCCAGAACGGAAAGAGAGCGCAGCAGACCGGCACGGTCCGCACCGACGGCCGCAGCCCGATACCGGTGGTGGGAGCGGGTCTGGCCGAGAGCGAAAGCAATATCCACGGGCTCTGCTTCCGGGTGCTCGGTCGCCCAGTCGAGCAGGCGGGCGGCTTGGCCGGCCAGCGCCTTGGAGGTGCGCGCGGAGATCGGCCAGAGGACGGCCTGGCCGTCGGGCGATGCCTGCGGATCGGCCGGACCGGATGGACCGGATGGACCGGTCAGTTCAACCGGACCGGTCAGTTCAACCGGATCGGCCGGTTCAACCGGACCGGACAGTTCAACCCGATCCGCCGGTTCAGCCGGATCGGCCGCCACGTATGCCACGGGAGTCCCGACGGTCGCGGCCTCCTCCAGGATCAGGTGAGCGTTCGTCCCGCTGATCCCGAAGGAGGAGACGCCCGCGCGACGCGGGCCGGCGCCCTCCGGCTTGTCCCACGGCTGCGGCTCGGCGAGGAGTTCGATGCCGCCGTGTGACCAGTCGACATGTTCGCTGGGCCGATCGACGTGCAGGGTCGGCGGCAGTTCGCGGTGCCGCATGGCCATCACCGTCTTGATGACGCCGGCGACCCCGGCCGCAGCCTGCGCGTGACCGATGTTCGACTTGACCGAGCCGATCCACAGCGGCCGGCCCGCCGGTCGCTTCGCACCGTACGCACCGAGCAGGGCCCGCGCCTCGATCGGATCCCCGAGGGAGGTACCGGTCCCGTGCGCTTCAACGGCGTCCACCTCCGACGCTTCAAGGCGGGCGTCGGCAAGGGCCTGTCGGATCACGCGTTCCTGCGAGGGGCCGTTCGGAGCGGTGAGCTGGCTGCTGCTGCCGTCCTGGTTCACGGCGCTGCCCCGGATCACGGCCAGCACCGTGTGCCCTCGGCTTTGCGCGTCAGCGAGCCGCTCCAGCAGCAGCAGCCCCACACCCTCGCCGAGCACCGTACCGTCGGCGTGGTCTGAGAAGGCCTTCACCCGGCCGTCCGCGGCCAGTCCGCGCTGCCGGGAGAAGTCGACCAGCGAGGTCGGGGTGGACATGACGCACACCCCGCCGGCGACGGCCTGCTCGGACTCGCCGCGGCGCAGCGACTGGACCGCCAGATGGATCGCGACCAACGAGGAGGAACAGGCGGTGTCGACGGTGACCGCGGGGCCTTCGAACCCGAAGGTGTAGGAGATCCGGCCGGAGGCGACGCTGCCGGCGCTGCCGTTGACGAGATACCCGTCCATGCCTTCGGGAGCCTTGCGGAACCGGGAGCCGTAGTCGTTGTACATGACCCCGGCGAAGACCCCGGTACGGCTGCCGCGCAGCGAGACCGGGTCGATCCCCGCGCGCTCGAACACCTCCCAGGCACTCTCGAGCAGCAGGCGCTGCTGGGGATCCATCGCGAGCGCCTCGCGCGGATTGATGCCGAAGAACTCCGGGTCGTGCAGGTCGGCGTCGTGCAGGAAACAGCCGTGTCGGGCGTAGCAGGTGCCGGGGGCGTCGGGGTCCGGGTCGTAGAGGGCGGCGAGGTCCCAACCGCGGTTGTCCGGAAACGGGGTGACCGCGTCCACGGCGTCGGACACGACACGCCAGAGGTCTTCCGGCGAGTGCACTCCGCCCGGGAACCGGCACGACATGCCCACGATGGCCACGGGCTCGTACGCCCGCTCCTGGCTCTCCCGCAGCAGCTCGCGCGTCTGCTGGAGGTCGGAGGTGGCCCGTTTGAGGTACTCGCGGAGCTTCTCTTCGTTCGCCATCTGCAGCCGTTCCCTTGGCAACTGGAGGTACCGGAGCGTGGAGCCGGAGCGAGCACGGCCCGCGTACGTTTCGGCTCGCTGCATCGAAGGTCGCCGAGCGGACTTGTGCGCCGCTTGCCGCGTTCTAAATCGGCGACCCGCATCCGGCGGCGGTGAGGCGGCCACCGGCAGCCCGGGTTAGCGCGGCTTTAGCGCGGCGTCCCAGCGTTGGGTTCGAAGCAGGCGACCCGCCGCCGACCCGCGGAAGGATGCTCCAGATGGCCGAGAACACCGTCGAAGACGTCTCCGATTTCAGGCTGCTGTCCGCCGGCTCGGCGCTTCCGGGACCGCCCCTGGACAACGCGGCGCTCGCGCGCAGGTTGCGGCTCGACGGGGTCTGGTCGCAGTGGATCGACGAGTTCATCGGGCCCGGGACCCGGCACCTCGCCCTGGACCTGGAGGACGGCTGCGCCACGGCCACGCTGGTCGATCTCGGGGCCGAAGCCGGGCGCCGGGCGCTGGACGCGGCGGGGATGCGGGCGCGGGACGTCGACGTGATGGTCTTCGCGTCGGCGACCCCGGATTCGCTGCTGCCGACGACGGTGAACCTGGTGGCCGAACGCCTGGGCGTCAACGGGATCCCGACCTACCAGCTGCAGTCCGGTTGTGCCGGCGCCTACCAGGCGATCGACCTCGGCCGTCAGCTCCTGCTCGCGCCGGGCCGGCGCAACGCCCTCGTGCTGGGCGGCGACATCCTGGTCAAGCACTTCGACCTGGACATCGACGTCGGCAAGCTGAGCCCCGGCGAGCTGGTGAACATGCTGCTGTTCGGCGACGGGGCCGGGGCGGCGGTCCTCACCCGGGACCGGGTGCCCGGCACGACGGCGGTGCGGCAGGTGCTCAACAAAGTCACCGGCGCGGGCCGCGCCCCCGGGCAGCAGGTGGAGTGGTTCGGCCTCGCCGACCGCCACCTGGATCTGCCGGCGGCCCGCGAGGACTACAAGGCGATCCAGGAATCGGTGCCGTCGATGTCCCGGGAGATCGTCAAGGAACTGCTGGAGCGCACGCGGTGGGCCGAACACGAGATCGACTACCTGCTGCCGCCGCAGCTGTCCGGGAAGATGGCCGAGACGATCACCGAGGAACTGCAGATGCCGGGCGCCGAGGAGATCTCCTGTGTCACCGAGACGGCGAACACCGGCAACGCGGTCCCCTTCATCCAGCTCGAACGGCTGCTGCCGCAGATGGTGGCCGGCGACCGCGCTCTCGGGGTGACGGTGGAGTCGAGCAAATGGATCACCGCCGGCTTCGCCTTGGAAAGGACATGAGCTCCGATGACGTCCGAACCTGTCACCGATACCGACATCGCCACCGGCGCGGGCCGTATACATGTTCTGCGATCCATGATCGCCTCCGGCAGGCTCGCCGTCGAGTACCCGAGTGTCCGCGCCGTGCTGGCCGAGCTCGACGACACCGACCTCGCGGCGGCGGGCCGGGTGCTCGCGCGGCTGAGTCCGGCCCAAGTGCGGGCCGTCCATCCCGCCGTGCCGGTCGTCCGCGTCGCGATCACAGGTCACGGCGTACTCGCGGACCTGGTTCCCCGACTGACCGCGCAGCTGGCCCGGCACGGCATCGTGCTGCAGCCGTACCTCAGCGAGTTCGACTCCTACGTCTTCGACCTCTGCGGCCCGGCCGACGGACCTGATCCCACGGGGACGCAGGCGGCCGCGCCCGAGGTGACGCTGTGCGTGCTGGACCCGCAGATCGTCATGGACGAGCTGCCCACCCCGTGGCAGGTCTGTGATCTGGAACGGATCCTGGAGGAGAAGCTCGCGCTGTTCGGACGGCTCGCCGCATCGCACGCCGCGACCTCGGGCGGGCACCTGGTCTTCAACACCCTGCCGCTCCCGCGCCAAGTGACGGCCCAGCTGATCGACCACGGGTCCCGGGCCGCCGCGGCAGCCGCCTGGCACGAGGCCAACGCCCGACTCCTGCGGCTGTCCGCCGACCGGCCCGGACTGACGGTGTTCGACGTGACCCCCTGGCTCGCCGAAGGCATACCCGCCGCCGAGCCGAGGTTGAGCAGGTATCTCAAGGCCCACCTGTCCGGCGAGCTGCTGGGCGCGTACGCCCGGGAGGCCGCGCATCTGGTGCGGAACCTGCTCGGCCGCACCCGGAAGGTACTGGCCGTCGACCTCGACGGCACGCTGTGGGGCGGGGTCGTCGGCGACGACGGCGCCGAGGGCGTCGAACTCGGCGAAGGCCACCGCGCGGAGGCGTTCCAGGCCTTCCAGCGGGTGGTCAAGCAGATCCGCGCGCAGGGCGTGCTGCTGACGGCCGTCAGCAAGAACGACCCGGGGCCGGTGCGCGAGGTGCTCACCGGCCACCCGGGCATGGTGCTCGGCGAGCAGGATTTCGTCCGCGTCGTGGCGAACTGGGAGTCCAAGGCCGAGAACATCCGTCGCCTGGGTGCCGAACTGAACCTGGGTACCGACGCGTTCGTCTTCACCGACGACAGTGCCTTCGAGTGCGGCCTGATCCGCCACGAGCTGCCCGAGGTCGCCGTCGTCCCCCTGGACGACGAACCGGCCCTGCACATCGACCGGCTGCTGGCCGACGGCTGGTTCGACACCAGGACGCTGACGGCCGAGGACCGGAACCGCCCGCGCGGTTACCGGGAGGAGCTGGAGCGCGAGGACTTCGCGGCCGGATCGGCGTCCATCGAGGACTACCTGCGCGGCCTCGAGCTACGGGTCCAGGTGGCGCCGGCGCTGGAACGCGACCTGGACCGGGTCTCGCAGATCACTCTGCGCACCAACCAGTTCAACCTGTGTACGGTGCGGCTGTCGGAGCAGGAGGTCGCCGGACTGGCCGCGGACCCCGCCCGCCGGGTTCTCACGATCCGTTCGGCCGACCGGTTCGGGGACAACGGGATGGTGGGCGTCCTGTTCACCACCAGCGACGGCCCGAGCGTCCGGATCGAGAACTTCCTGCTCAGCTGCCGGGTCTTCTCCCGGGGGATCGAGCAGGCCTGCCTGCGCGCCGTCCTGGAACAGGCAAGGGAGGAAGGAGCGCGCGAGGTGGTGGCCGAATACCGCCGCACGCCGAAGAACGGGAAGGTCGCGGATCTGTATCCGCGCAACGGCTTCGCCACGGTCTCGGACGACGGCACCCGCGCGGTGTTCCGCCATGGCCTGCGCACCCTGCCGGACCCCGTCACGCACCTTCGGCTGACCGCCGAGTTCTGATCGTCAAGGCCTTGAAGGGAGTACCCGCGGTGAACGACCTCGCCGACTTCGTCGCCCTGGTTCACGACGAGATAGGTTTGCCGGTGACGATGGAGAACGTCCACCTCGACTTCGACCAGACACCCGGCTGGGACTCGGTCCACCTGATCGCGCTGCTCGCCGCCGTCGAGCGGGAGACCCAGCGTCCGGTATCGCTGCCCGAGATGTTGCGGGCGCGCAGCCTGGCGGAGATCTACACGCGGGCGGTCGCACGGTGAGTGCGCCGGACTCGCCGCCTGGCGTGCACGTGTGCCTCTCATGGGCGCAGCAGTACCGCCCCGATGTTGCGCCGCTCGTCCAGTTCCGTGTGTGCGTCCGGCGCCCGCTCGAAGGGGAAGACGCCGTGGATCCGCGGGACCAGGCGACCCGCGGCCGCCGAGGCGAGCGCCTCCTCGGCGTACGCGCGCCGGTCGGCCGCCGGCTTGGCGAAGGTCTTGCCGAGCGCCCCCATCACGCTCAGACCCCGCCGGGTGATCTTCATGGCGTCGAACGACGTCGGGGAGCCCGAGGCGAACCCGTAGATGCCGATCCGCCCGGTGCCGTAGGCGGCGGCGTTCAGGGCCTGCCGCCCCACGCTGCCGCCGACGGCGTCGAGCACGACGTCCGCGCCGCGGCCGCCGGTCGCCTCCTGCACTCTGGCCGTCCAGTCCGACTCGCTGTAGTCCACGGCCACATCGGCACCGAAGTCGCCGGCCGCCGCGAGCTTCGCCGCGCTGCCCACGGCGCCGATGACGGTTTTCGCGCCGACCGTCTTGGCCAGCTGGACGAGCAGCGAGCCGATCCGCCCGGCGGCGGCGGTGACCAGGACCGTCTCGCCCGGCAGGAATCCGACCGCCTCGAGGATGCCGATGGAGATCGCCCCGGCCTGGAAGACCGCGACGGCGGAGTGCATGGCGAGCCCGTCCGGCACCGGCAGCACGTTGCCGGTCTTGGCCAGGGCGTATTCGGCGTAGCCGCCGACGTTCCCGAGTGTCGTGGCGACGACCCGCCGCCCGAGGAGTTCCTCGTCCGCGCCGGCGCCGACCGCCTCGACCCGGCCGCCGACCTCCGTCCCCGGGATCCAGGGCAGCGGGAGCGGATACTGCCCGGAGCGCACGACCGTCTCGCCGTAGATGACCCCTGCCAGCTCCGCGCGCACGAGCACCTGCCCGGGCCCGGGCCTGGCCTCGGCCTCCTCCTCGACCCGGAGGACCGCCGGCGGCCCGAACTCCCTCACCCGTACCACCCGCATCGCTGAAGCTCCTGTTGGCGAGGCATCCCACGTCGTCACGAATACGAATACGAATACGAATACGGTATCCAGAGCCGAACCCGACGGTCGTCGCCCAGACTGCTCGGCTCGATCGAAGTGGCGGGAGTCGAATCAGTGTGCTGCGGAAGTGCCCGCCACGGTGTCCTGCCGGGCCTTGGCCATGGCGATGGCGCGCGGCAGGGCGAACGGGGCGTGGCGTTCGGCGGTCATCAGGGCCAGGGCGGTGCCGGCGAGGTGGTCGACGAGGAGTTCGCGGGCGCGTTGCAGGTCGCCGGCGGCCAGGGCGTCGACGAGGCCGTGGTGTTCGGCCAGGCGCTCGGCCACCACCTCGGGGTCGGGCTCGCGCTCCATGAAGGCCCACTGGTAGCGGCTTGCCTGGTCGAAGAGCTCGTCGAGGCGGTGGTTGATGCGCTCGCCCGCGCCCTTGCGCAGCATGGTGTGGAAGCGGCGGTGGGCCTCGGCGTCGCCCCGGGCGGTCAGCTCGGCCTCGCCGCGCAGTGTTCGCAGGTCGCTGCGGCGCAGGGCCGGAGCGGTCAGCGACAGCGCCAACGCCTCCAGCGGGACGCGCAGTGCGTAGAGTTCGTCGAGGTCGCTCATACTCAGGGGGCTGATACGCACCGACCGGTGCTGGTGTGAGCCCACGTACACGATCAGCCCGTCGCGCTCCAGCAGCCGCAGCGACTCGCGCAGCGGCGTCCGGCTCACGCCGAAGCGGCGGCTGAGGTCGAGCACGGAGACGACCGAGTCCGGGGCGAGCTCGCCGGCCAGGATCATGCGGCGCAGCGTGTCGTACACCGTGTGTGTCTTGGTGGCCGGTTCCACCGCGTCCGGCCGGTCCCCTGCGTCCGCCATGGATTTCGCGCCTGTCGTCGTCACTGAGTCGTCACGGAGCCGTCACGGAGCCGTCACGGAGCCGTCACTGATCGGAGCCGGAGCCCGCCGTCGAACGCCCCGCGCGCAGGGCCGAGGTCGCGGCCTCGTCGACCTCGAACCCGCCCTCATCGCTCCGGCGCAGCTCCACACCATAGGCCGAGCGGGCTTGCGCGAGCGACACGTAGCCCGCGCGTACGTCGGCGAGCACCTCGGCCGGCGGACGCTCGAACGGGTCGCCGAGACCGCCGCCACCACCGGTGTCGACGACATGCCGGTCGCCGGGACGTAATTCGAACCCTGACACCTTGCCGCCCGGGAACTCGACGACCTCGCCGTCCGCACGCCGCACGTACAGCTGGTTCGGTGCGGCGTCCGCCCCGCCGTGCAGACCCCACGGCGCGCAGGCCGTGCGCTCCATCCACGCGTCCACGCGCGCGGGCCGGTCGACGACCACCGACAGGCGGGTACCCAGGCCACCGCGGTACCGACCGGGGCCGCCGGAGTCTTCGCGCAAGGAGTACTCACCGATGCGGATCATCGGATACTTCGCCTCGACGGCCTCCACCGGCACATTGTGCGTGTCCCCGTCGTTGATGCAGATCGTCGCGTCCTGACCGTCGGCGCGCGACGTGGCTCCCCAGCCGCCGCCCTGCGGGCCGCCGAAGAACTGGAAGAACCGCCCGTCCGCGCCGACCCCGTGGGTGTGCGTCATCGCCAGGTCCGCGTGGTGGCCGGCGATCGACACGTCCGGCATCACATCGGCCATGGCCCGGAACACACAGTCCACGACCGTCATCGGAATCGTCATCCACCAGCGCATGGCGGCCGGGCGCACCGCGCTGACCACGGTTCCCGGCGGCAGCAGCACCTCCAGCGGACGCAGCGCGCCGGCGTTGATCGGCAGCTCGTGCGGCGAGGTCAGGCATTTGAACGCGACCTGGGCCGCGGACCTCCCGGCGGTGGTGCCGCAGTTGAAATAGCCCGCGACCTGCGGGCTCATCCGGCTCAGGTCCACGGTCATGGTGTCGCCCCCGACGAGGACCCGCACCCGCACCGGGATGCGCTCGGTGGCGTGCACCCCGTCGTCGTCTATGAACGCCTCGGCGTGGTACTCGCCGTCCGGGATGCGCGACACTGCCTGGCGCGCGAGGCGTTCGCTGCGGTCGAACAGGTCCGCGACGGCCGAGGCGACCACCGGCGCCCCGTAGCGCTCGTACATCGCGCGCAGCCGGGCCTCGCCGGTGCGCACCGCGGCGACCTGCGCACGCAGGTCGCCCATCGCCAGATCCGGGAAGCGCACGTTCGTCGCGATCAGCCGGGTCAGCTCGTCGTCCTGCACCCCGCGCTTGAAGATCTTCACGATCGGGACCTGCAAACCCTCGGCGTAGATGTCCGTCGTCGTGCCGCCCAGGACGCCGCCGACGTCGATCCAGTGCGCCATCGACGAGGCGAACCCGACCAGTTCGCCGTCATGGAACACCGGCAGCGTGAAGATCATGTGGTTGAGGTGGCTGCCCATGATGTAGGCGTCGTTGGTCAGCAGGACGTCGCCGGGCTCGATCCCGTCCCGGCCGTAGAAGGCCAGCTTGGCCTTGATGGCGTCGGACAGGCCGCCCATGAACATCGGCAGGCCCAGACCGATCGACAACGGGTCGCCGTCCGCGTCGAACAGCCCGACGGTGAAGTCCTGGGCCTCGTAGATGATGAGGTTGTAGGCGGTCCGCATGAGGTTGGTCTTCATCAGGCCCGTGATGGACACCAGCCCGGCCCGGATGATCTCGGCGGTGATCGGGTCGACGGCGCCGGCCGGACCGGCCGGGATCGCGGCGCTCATGCGGACGCTCCGATGCTGACCAGGAGGTTGCCGAAGTCGTCGACGCGGGCCCGGTCGCCGGGCCGCAGCAGCACGGTGGTGGTCGGCTCCTCGATGGCGGCGGGGCCGGCGAGCTCGTTGCCGGCCAGCAGGGCGCCGCGGTCGAAGACCGGACACCGGACCCGGCCGACCGCCGGGTCGAACACCACGGCCCGGTCGCCGAGGACGGCCGCGCCGGGCGGTTGGGCCACCCCCTGCGGGATCTTCGCCAGGTCCGGCTTGGGAAGGATCCCAAGGGCGCAGACGCGCAGGCTCACGACCTGAACCGGTTCGCCCGGGGCGCTGTGGCCGTACCGTTCCTCGTGCGCGGCGTCGAACGCCCCGGCCAGGATCCGCGCGCCGTCAGCGCTGTCAGAACCGTCAGAACTGCCGGTGCTGCCGAGGCCGGCCGGGATCTCCGGCATCGGCAGCGTCACCGTGTGCTCCTGGCCCACATAACGCATGTCCACCGCGCGCAGGAACCGCACCTGTTCCGCGCGTGCCCGCAACGTTTCAAGCCCGGCGGCGCACTCGGT
Organism: Catenulispora rubra; assembly: GCF_015356825.1. Taxonomy (GTDB): domain Bacteria; phylum Actinomycetota; class Actinomycetes; order Streptomycetales; family Catenulisporaceae; genus Catenulispora; species Catenulispora rubra. Next base: position 13,850 of record NZ_JAACYW010000210.1, read on the forward strand.
TTCCAAGTCCGCGAACTCCGCCTCGAGACCCGCGACCGACTCGGGCCTCACCGTCCGCACCGCGGTCTGCACGACGTCGTACCGGGCGTCGGCCATCAGCATCCCGAGCGCGGAGAACATCGCGGGCATCGGCGGGATCACCACGTCGGTGACGCCCAGTTCGCGCGCGACCAGCGAGACGTGCAGCGGGCCGTTGCCGCCGTAGGCCACGAGCGCGAAGTCGCGCGGATCGAGCCCGCGCTCGGTGGTGACCGCGCGCACCGAGTCGGCCATGGCCGCGGCGCCGATCGCCAGCACGCCGGCGGCGGCCGCGACGAGGTCCAGGCCGAGTTCGGCCGCCAGCGGCGCCAGCGCCGCGCGGGCCGGCTCCGGGTCGAGCCGGAGCCCGCCGGCGATCGGGCCGTCCGGCGCGAGGTGCCCGAGCAGCAGCGCCGCGTCGGTGATCGTGGGCCGCGTCCCGCCGCGGCCGTAGCAGGCCGGGCCGGGTTCGGCGCCGGCGCTGCGCGGCCCGACGTGCACCCCGCCTGCGGCGTCGAGCCAGGCGACGCTGCCGCCCCCGGTGCCGACCTCCACGATGTCCAGGCACGGGATGCGGATCGGCAGCCCGGTCGCGTAGCCGCCGAGGAAGTAGTCGCTGGCCAGCGGGAACGTCAGATCCCTGATGACGGCGGACTTCGCGGTGGTGCCGCCCATGTCGAAGGCGATGGCGTCGCGCCGCCCGAGCGTCCGGCACAGTGCGATGGCGCCGACCACTCCCCCGGCCGGCCCGGACTCGAGCATCTGCACGCACTGCCGCGAGACCGTCGCGACGTCCGTCACCCCGCCGCTGGACTGCATGACGCTCAGCGCGGCCGTGCTCCCGCCGTCCCACAGCCGCTCCTGGAGCCGACCGAGGTAGCGGCTGACCAGCGGGCCGACGAAGGCGTTGGCGACGGTGGTCGAGGCCCGTTCGAACTCCCGGTACTCGCGGCTGATCTGCTGCGAGAGCGTGATGTGGCAGCCGGGCAGCCGCGTCCGCAGGATCTGCCCGGCCCGTACCTCGTGCTCCGGATTGCGGTAGGCGTGCAGCAACACCACCGCGACGGCCTCGACGCCGAGCGCGGCCAGCCGGTCGGCCAGTGCCCCGGTGCCGGACTCGTCGAGCGGGGTCAGTACTTCGCCGGCCGCGTCGAGCCGCTCGTCGAGCTCGAAGATGAGCTCGCGGGGCAGCAGCGGCGTGTGTTTGGTGAAGGCGAGGTTGAACGCGTCGGGCCGGTTGATCCGGCCGATCGGGTAGACGTCGCGGAAGCCCTTGGTGGTCACCAGCGCCGTGCGCGCCCCGTCCCGTTCGATCAGGGCGTTGACCACGACCGTGCTGCCGTGGATCACGGTGTCGAGCCCGGCCGGCCGCGCGCCGGCGGCGTCGAGGGCCCCGAACACCCCGACGATCAGATCCTCCGGCGTGCTCAACGCCTTGCCCCAGTCGAGCGCGCCGGTCGCGTCGTCGAACAGGACCAGATCGGTGAACGTGCCGCCGATGTCCACTGCCGCCCGCACCGCCACGACCGTGCTCCTTCGCGCTGGGGATCACGCCGGGTTTGTATCCAGCTTGCTTGCTTTTGTATCCGATCGCAGAACATTTGTATACAACACCGCGGACCCCGAGTACCCTCCCGGATCAGAGGACTGACTCACCAGGTCTGATACGGGAGGATCCGCGATGCGACTGACGACGATCCGGGTCGGCGACGGCACCGCCGCGGGCCGCGTGGACGCCGACACCATCACCGTGCTGCCGTACGCGGACGTCGGCGAGCTGCTGGCCGCCGGGCCGGACTGGCGCGAGCGGGCCGGCGCGGCCGGGCCCACGCGGGAGCTGGCCGGTGCGGACTTCGCGCCGCTGGTGCCCCGGCCGGAGAAGATCGTGTGCGTCGGGGTGAGCTATCGCGACCACGCCGAGGAGGCGGGACTGGCGATCCCGGAGTATCCGACGATCTTCGCCAAGTATGCCAGGGCCCTGATCGGCGCCGGCGACGAGATCGCACTGACGCCGCACTCGCAGGCCGTGGACTGGGAGGTCGAACTCGGCGTCGTGATCGGCACGGCGGTCCGGGACGCGGACCCCGACGAAGCACTCGAGGCCGTCGCCGGGTACACGATCGTCAACGACGTCTCCGTGCGCGACTGGCAGCTGCGCACCTCGCAGTTCCTGGCCGGCAAGACCTTCGAGGGCACGACCCCGGTCGGCCCCTTCCTGGTCACGCCGGAGGAGGTGGACCACGCCCGGGCGCTGGTGCTGACCTGCACCGTCGACGGCGAGGTGATGCAGCGCGGCTGCACCGAGGACCTGGTGTTCCCGGTCGCGCGGATCGTCTCGTTCCTCAGCCGGATCATCACGCTGGTGCCCGGCGACCTGATCGCGACCGGCACCCCGGCGGGCATCGGCGCGGCCCGCAAGCCGCCGGTGTTCCTGCGCGACGGGCAGAAGGTGCGCTGCGCCATCGAAGGGCTCGGGGAACAGGTCAACCTGTGCCGATCGCCCGCTGTCGCAGGGGCCTGATCGTGCAGCTCATCGAGTTCTTCGACCGGGGCGCCGAGATGGCCCCCGAGCGGCTCGCGTTCGTGGATCCCGACGGCGGCGGTGCGCTCACCTACGCCGCGGCGCAGGTGCTCACCCACCGGATCGCCGTCGCACTGCACCGGGACGGGATCGCCCCGGGAACGCCCGTCGGAGTGCTCAGCCCGAACACGCCGCTGGTGTTCCCGTGCGTGCTCGGCGTCGCGCGTGCGGGCTGCGCGTGGGTGGCGTTGAACGACCGGACCCCGCCGCAGGAACTGGCCGGGCTGCTCAACCTGGTCGGCGCCGAGGCGTTGTTGTACAGCGTGAAGTCCGCGGCCGCGGTACGGCGCCTGCGCCAAGCGGTGCCGGGCCTGAAGCTGCTCGTCCCGATCGACGACGACGCGGACCCGCTGTCGGCCTGGCTCGCGCCGCCCGACGCCCGCGCGCCCGCGCAGCCGCTGGATCCGGAAGGCATCGCAGGGCTCTTCGGCACCGGGGGCACCACGGGCCGTCCGAAGGCCGTCGCGCTGCCGCACCGCGCCTTCGAGACGATGGTCCACGCCTTCAACTCCCACCTGCCGGAGACCGATCCGGTCAACCTCGTCGCGGCGCCGCTGACCCACGCCGCCGGCGCCGCTCTGGTCCCGGTGCTCGGCCTGGCCGGGACGAACGTCGTCCACTCCTCGGTGGACCCGGCGCGGATCCTGTCCTCGATCGAGGAGAACCGGGTCACCCGGCTGTTCCTGCCGCCGACCGCGGTGTACGCGCTGCTCGACCATCCGGACGTGCGCACCCGCGATCTGAGCAGCCTGCGGTACTTCCTCTACGGCGCGGCGCCGATCTCGGTGCGCCGGCTCACCGAGGCGCTGGAGGTCTTCGGGCCGGTGATGGCACAGTTCTACGGGCAGACCGAACTGCCGATGATGTGCTCGTTCCTGAGCCCCGAGGAGCACGCCGCGGCGCTGGCCGAACCGGGACTGCGCCATCGGCTGGCCAGCTGCGGACGTCCCAGCCTGGTCGCGAACGTCGCGATCCGCGCCGAGGACGGCAGCGCCTGCCCGGTGGGCGAGCCCGGCGAGATCGTCGTGCGCAGCGAGTTGCGCATGGCCGGCTACCACGGCGACCCCGAGCAGACCGCGGCCGCCCACCGGCCCGGCGGCGCGATCGCCACCGGGGACATCGGATACCGCGACGCGGACGGCTACCTGTACATCGTCGATCGCAAGAAGGATCTGATCATCTCAGGGGGCTTCAACGTCTTCCCCGGCGAGATCGAGCAGGTCCTGGCCGCCGACCCGGCCGTCCGGGACTGCGCCGTCATCGGCGTGCCCGACGAGAAGTGGGGCGAGCGGGTCACGGCGGTGGTCGAGCTCAGACCCGGCGCGCAGGCCGACGCCGACGCGCTGATCGCGCTGTGCCGCGAACGGCTGGGGCCGGTCAAGGCGCCGAAGCAGGTGCTGTTCCGGCCGTTGCCGCGCTCGGCGATCGGCAAGGTGCTCAAGCGCGCGCTGCGCGAGGAGTTCTGGACGGAGCAGCCGCGGCGGGTGTGACCCTGCGGCGACTACGGCAGGCGGCCACGGATTCCCACCACGCGCCTGTCGGCCGATCCGGCGGCCTGGGTGTCGGCGCGTCGCCGACGACTCGGTCATCGGCGGAGATGACGTCCGGGAACACCGACGCCCCGACCCTGATGATCGGCAGGCGGGCCGCCGATCTCATCACAAAGGGCTGATACCGACCGCGGCTGATCGCGCAATCCAGGCGGTGCGCGCGCGGGCGGTTCGTTGGGATCGTTGGTGCTGCCAGCCGATGAGTGTCGGGTCCAGGGACGGGAGTCATGCCGGTGGACGACAGGGTGCTGACGGCCAAGCCCCGGGTCGCGGTGAGCCGGGTCGTGATCAGGATCGCCGGCGACTCCGGCGACGGGATCCAGCTGACCGGCGACCGGCTCACCGCCGAGACCGCCGCGTTCGGGAACGACGTCTGCACGCTGCCGGACTTCCCGGCCGAGATCCGGGCGCCGGCCGGCACCCTGCCCGGAGTCTCCAGCTTCCAGCTGCACTTCGCCGACCACGACGTGCTCACCCCCGGGGACACCCCGGACGTGCTGGTGGCGATGAACCCGGCCGCGCTGCGGGCGCATGTCTTGGCTCTGCCACGCGGAGCGCGGATCCTGGTGGACACCGACGAGTTCACCGACCGGGCCCTGACCCGGGCCGGTTATGACGGCGACCCGCTCCAGGACGGTTCGCTGGAGGCGTTCGCGGTACATCCGGTGCCGCTGACCTCGCTGACGGTCGCGGCGGTGGCCGAGGCCGGACTGAGCCGCAAACAGGCCGAGCGGGCGAAGAACATGTTCGCGCTCGGGCTGTTGTTCTGGCTCTACGGCCGCCCGATCGAGCGCACGGTCGAGGCCTTGGAACGCAAGTTCGGCGGCCGACCGCAGATCGCGGCGGCGAACCGGGCGGCGTTCCTGGCGGGCTGGAACTACGGGGAGACGACCGAGCAGTTCGCCACGTCCTACGAGGTGGCCCCGGCGCCGCTGCCCGGCGGCCGGTATCGGACGATCTCCGGGAACCTCGCCCTGGCCTACGGGCTGCTGGCCGCCGCCGCGCGCTCCGGTCTGCCGCTGTTCCTCGGCTCGTACCCGATCACCCCGGCCAGCGACATCCTGCACGAGCTGAGCAAGCACAAGGAATTCGGCGTGCGGACCTTCCAGGCCGAGGACGAGATCGCCGCGGTCGGGGCGGCTCTGGGCGCCGCGTTCGGCGGATCCCTGGCCGTCACCACCACCTCGGGCCCCGGGGTGGCGCTGAAGTCGGAGACGATCGGCCTGGCCGTCGCGCTGGAGCTGCCGCTCGTGGTCTGCGACATCCAGCGCGGCGGGCCCAGCACCGGCCTGCCGACCAAGACCGAGCAGTCGGACCTGCTCCAGGTGCTGTACGGGCGCAACGGCGAGTCGCCGGTCCCGGTGGTCGCCGCGGCAACTCCGGCGGACTGCTTCGACGCGGCGCTGGAGGCGGCGCGGATCGCGCTGACGTATCGGACGCCGGTGTTCCTGCTCTCCGACGGGTACCTGGCGCACGGGTCGGAACCCTGGCGGATCCCGGAAGTCGGTGGGCTGCCGGAGCTGTCCGTGCGGTTCGCCACTGAGCCCAACCACACCGACGCCGCCGGGAACAAGGTCTTCTGGCCCTATCTGCGCGACCCGGAGACGCTGGCCCGGGCCTGGGCCGTGCCCGGAACGCCCGGTCTGGAGCACCGCGTCGGCGGGCTGGAGAAGGCCGACGGCAGCGGTGCGATCTCCTACGACCCGGCCAACCACGATCTGATGGTGCGCGTCCGGCAGGCCAAGGTGGATCGGATCACCGCGACGATCCCGGCGCCGGCCGTCGACGACCCGTCCGGGCAGGCGTTGGTCCTGGTGCTGGGCTGGGGCTCGACCTACGGCCCGGTACGAGCCGCCTGCCGGGCGGTGCGGGAGCAGGGCGGCGGCGTGGCGCACGTCCATCTGCGGCACCTCAACCCGCTGCCGGCCGGCCTGGGCCCGGTGCTGGACGGCTACGACCTCGTCATCGTCCCGGAGATGAACCTGGGACAGCTGGCATCGGTGGTGCGCGCCCGCTACCTGGTGGACGCCGTCGGCTACAACCAAGTCCGCGGCCTGCCGTTCACCTCGGCCGAACTCGCCGACGTCATCCAGGAAGGGATCAGCAGTGTCGACTAGCACCCAGGGCCGGGCCGCGCCCACCCTGCTTCCGTTGACGGTGAAGGATTTCAAGACCGACCAGGAAGTGCGCTGGTGCCCCGGCTGCGGGGACTACGCGATCCTGGCGGCGGTCCAGGGCTTCATGCCGTCCCTGGGCATCTCCCGCGAGGACATCGTGTTCGTCTCGGGCATCG
>NZ_JAACYW010000211.1 GCF_015356825.1 Catenulispora rubra
CGGCCGGACCCGGTGGGCCTGGCGGACCTGGCGGTCCTGGTGGCCCCGGCAACGGCATGCGGATGCGCGACGGGCAGGAGCCGCGTGGTGCGTTCGGCGGACCGGAGCAGGGTCGGCGCGGGGGTGGCGGTCCTGGCGTACCCGGTGGCGTTTCCGGCGGCCCCGGTGGTCTTGGCGGCCCCGGTGGTCCCGGCGGTCCCGGCGGACCGCAGGGTCCGGATTCGGCGAATCGTCCGACGCGTCCGATCCGTCCGCGTCCGGCGGGTGCGCCCGGTGGACCCGCGGCGCCGCCCGGATCGGTGTTCCGCGACCAGCCGCCGGCCGGCGGGCGCGGTCCCGTGGACGGCGGGCGCGGCCAGGGCGACCCCGGCCGCCCTCAGCGTCCGATGATGCCCTCGATGCAGCCGCCGCCCGGCCGCGGCCCGCAGCCCGGCCCCCGGAATCAGGGTTCTGAGAACCGCGGCGGTTTCGGCGTGCCCCAGCAGCGCGACTCCAACGCCGACTCGGGCCCCACGCCCCGCCGCTCCCCGGGTGCCCGCGGCGCCGAGGCGCTGCGCCAGGCCCAGCAGTTCGACGTGTTCCGCCGCGACCCGGTGGTCCCGCAGCAGGCCTCCCCGGCCGACGGCAACGACTTCGACGAGGCCGCCGACCGCACCGCCCTGCCGCGCGACGACCGCGATCCGCGCGAACCTCGTGACATGCGGGACATGCGCGACCCCCGCGATCCCCGCGGCCAGTTCGACATCAGCGTCTTCGACGTCCCGGAGGCCCCCGAGCGCCCCGGCTTCGACCTGCGCGCACCGCTGCGCGGCCCGGCCTCCTACGACCAGCCGACGGACATCATCCCGGCGGTCCTCGACGACCCCGGCCACGACTCCTTCGGCCAGCACCCCGGCGCCCAGAACGCCCAGAACATGCAGAACACGCAGAACACGCAGAACACGCAGAACACAGACTTCCCCGCCGACGACGCACCCGGCGGCTTCGGCACGCCCCAGGGTTTCCCGCCCGGGCCGCAGGGCTTCGCGGCACCGCAGGCCGAGGAGCAGGCGTTCAGCGACCAGGGTTTCCCGCCCGGACCGCAGGGTTTCGCCCCGCAGCAGAGTGACGAGCGCGGGTTCGGCGAGCAGGGCTACGCGCCCAGGCCGCAGGGCTTCGGCGCGCCGCAGGGTGAAGAGCAGGCGTTCGGCGAGCAGGGCTTCCCGCCGGTGAACAACACCGGATTCGGTGCCCCGCAAGGTTTCCCGCCAGCCGGTGCGCCCGGGTTCGGCGGGGACGAGGCTGTCTTCGACGGACCGCAAAGCTTCACCACCGAGTCCGGGCACCCGCCCTTCCCGCCTGCCGGCCCGCAAGGCTTCGGAGCTGAGGCTGGTGCACAGGGTTACCCGCCCGGCCAGTCGGCCTTCGATGCCCTCCAGGGCTTCCCGCCCGCCCCGAGCTTCGGCGAGGCCGAGGAGCCCGGCGTCGAGCCCAGCTTCGGCACCCGCCCGCAGGGCTTCCCGCCGGCTGCTGATGAGCCCGTCTTCCCCCCGGCGCAGGACGCGCACTCCGCGGGCATCGACCCGCAGGCGACGTTCGGTGGTCCGCAGGCTTTCGCGCCGCAGGCCGGTAACGATCCTTCGTTCGGTGCCCGGCCCGGCAACGATCCGTCGTTCGGCGCACGTCCTGTCGACGAACCCGTGTTCGGCGCCGCTGCCGAAGCCGGACCGTCTGCCCAGTCCGCGCCGCCGACCCCGGTCTTCGGCGCGCCGGAGGGCGGCATGCCCTCCTTCGGCGACCGTCCGCTGACCCCCAACACCAGCCCCGACTACGGCCTCGGCACCGCCGCCGAGGCCCAGACCGAGCCACCGCTCGGCGCGCACCTCGACCCGCCGCGCTTCGAGCCGGCGCCGCCGGTGTTCGACGACCCGAGCGAGGGCGTTGAGTTCGGCGGGGCGGGGGAGGAGCCCGGGCCGGTGTTCGCGACCCCGACCGTGGCCATCGCGCCGGTCGACGACGTGGCGCTCGACGAGGACGCCGACGCCGACGCCGAGCCCGAGATGCTGGTCCCGTGGGCCGCCACCGCCGGGCCGGAATCCGGCGAGGCCGAGGCCGCCGAGCTCGAAGGCCAGGTTCAGGGCCAGGTTCAAGGCCATATCCCGGTCCAGATCCCGGGACAGGTCCAGGTCCCGACCCAGCTCCAGGCCGTCGACGACGACCTCTACGACACCGACGGCGAGCCCTACGACGACGTCCCCCGCGTCCCCCCGTACGACGACGCCGAACTCGCCGCCGTGCACCGCGTCATCCGCGAGCGCCGCGACGTGCGCTCCACCTTCCTCGCCGACCCGATCCCGGATGAAGTCCTCACCCGGGTCCTGGAGGCCGCGCACACCGCGCCGAGCGTCGGCTTCTCGCAGCCCTGGGACTTCCTCGTGCTGCGCAGCCGCGAGACCCGGCAGGCCGTGCACGACCTCGCCGCGCGCCAGCGCGACGCCTACTCCGCCTCGCTGCCCAAGGCCCGGCAGAAGGCGTTCAAGGACCTGAAGATCGAGGCCATCCTCGACACTCCGGTCAACATCGTCGTGACCTGCGACCCGACCCGCGGCGGCCGGCACACGCTGGGCCGGCACTCGCAGCCGCAGATGGCCCCGTACAGCGCCGCTCTCGCGGTGGAGAACCTGTGGCTCGCCGCGCGCGCCGAGGGGCTGGGCGTGGGCTGGGTGTCGTTCTTCGACGAGCGCGAGCTCACCCGGACCCTGGACCTGCCGGACCACCTGTCGGTGGTGGCGTACCTGTGCGTCGGCTTCGTCCACGAGTTCCCCGGCGAGCCGGAGCTGTCCGGCGCCGGCTGGGCCAAGCGGCGGCCGCTGGCCTGGGCCGTGCACGACGAGCAGTACGGCCGGCGCGCGCTGCCCGGCAGCAGCCCGGTGTCGCTGCTGGACGAGACCCTGGCCGCGATCGGCCCGCTCGACAAGGCGGCCTTCGACGCCGCGGTGGCCCGCCACGAGGTGATGACCAAGCCGGCCGGCTCGCTGGGCGTCCTGGAGGACGTCTCCATCCAGCTCACCGGGCTGGCCGGGGTCTTCCCGCCGCCGGTGCCCGAGCCCGCCGCGGTGGCGATCTTCGCCGCCGACCACGGCGTGCACGCGCAGGGCGTCACGCCCTGGCCGCAGGAGGTCACCGCGCAGATGGTGCTCAACTTCCTGGCCGGCGGGGCCGTGGTCAACGCCTTCGCGAACCAGATCGGCGCCGAGGTGTGCGTGGTGGACGTCGGCGTCAACGCCGACCTGCCGCAGCAGACCGGGCTGGTGCCGCGCAAGATCCGCTACGGCACCGCGGACCTGGCCGAGGGCCCCGCGATGACCCGCGAGGAGGCGATGACCGCGCTGGAGGTCGGCGTCGAGACCGCGCGGGACCTGGTCGCGGCCGGCAACAAGGTGCTGCTGACCGGCGACATGGGCATCGCGAACACCACCGCGAGCGCGGCGCTGATCGCCGCGTTCACCGGCGCCTCGCCGACCCAGGTCACCGGCTACGGCACCGGGATAGACGAGCAGACCTATGCGCACAAGGTGGACGTCGTGCGCCGGGCCCTGGACCTGCACCGGCCGGACCCGGCGGACCCGCTGGGCGTGCTGGCCGCGGTCGGCGGCCTGGAGCACGCGGCGCTGGCCGGCTTCATCCTGGGCGCGGCCAGCCTGCGGATCCCGGTGATCCTGGACGGCGTGATCGCCGGCGCCGCGGCGCTGGTGGCCCAGGCGCTGGCCCCGGACGCCACCGCGGCCATGGTCGCCGGGCACCGCTCGGCCGAGTCCGGGCACCAGCTCGCGCTGGAGGCCCTGGGCGTGGTCCCGCTGATCGATCTCGAATTGCGGTTGGGGGAGGGCAGCGGAGCCGTGCTGGCTCTACCGTTGGTGCAGGCGGCGGTGCGCGCGCTGCGGGACGTGGCCACTTTCGAGTCGGCCGGCGTCGCCGAGCGCGCGGACGAGGACGACGAGAACGCCGCCTAGGCGACCCGCCGACCAGCCGAGCTCCACGCGACCGACACAGGAACCCCACGACTGATGAGCGCCATGACCGACCCCACCTCCGTCTACCCCGCCGCGCTGCGCCTGGCCGGCCGGCTGGTGGTGGTGGTCGGCGCCGGCCCGGTCGCCCAGCGCCGCGTGCTCGGGCTGCTGGACGCCCGCGCCGACGTGCTGGTGATCGCCCCCGAGGCGACGCCGGCCGTCGAGGCGCTGGCGGACGGCGGCGAGATCGTCTGGGAGCGGCGGCCCTACCGCGACGGAGACCTCGCCGCGGCCTGGTACGTCGTGGCCGCGGCCGACGATCCGGCGGTGAACGGCGCGGTGGCGCGCGAGGCCGAGGCCGGCCGGGTGTTCTGCTCGCGGGCCGACTCGGCCGAGGACTCCACGGCGTGGACCCCGGCCGTCGGGCGGCACGACGGCGTCACCGTCGCGGTGATCGGCGGCGGCGACCCGCGGCGCGCCGTGGACGTCCGGGACGGCGTCCTGGAGGGCCTGCGCGACGGCACCCTGGCTGCCCCGCACCACCGCGGCCGCACCCCCGGCGTGGCGCTGGTCGGCGGCGGGCCCGGCGACCCGGACCTGATCACCGTGCGCGGCCGCCGGCTGCTGGCCGAGGCCGACGTGGTGGTGGCCGACCGGCTCGGGCCGCGCGGGCTGCTGGACGAGCTGGCGCCGGACGTGGAGATCATCGACGCGTCGAAGATCCCTTACGGCCGCGCGCTGGCCCAGGACGCGATCAACGAGATCCTCATCGACCGCGCGAAGGCCGGCAAGTCCGTGGTCCGGCTCAAGGGCGGCGACCCGTTCGTCTTCGGCCGCGGCTTCGAGGAGGTGCTGGCCTGCGCCGAGGCCGGCGTGCCGTGCTCGGTGGTGCCCGGCATCACCAGCTCCATCTCGGTCCCGGCGCTGGCCGGGATCCCGGTGACGCACCGCGGCGTCGCGCACGAGTTCACCGTGGTCTCCGGGCACGTCGCCCCGGACCACCCGAAGTCCCTGGTGGACTGGGACGCCCTGGGCCGGATGACCGGCACGCTGGTGATCCTGATGGGCATCGAGCGCATAGGCGCGATCTCCGCCGCCCTGCTGGCCAACGGCCGTGATCCGCAGACCCCGGTCGCGGTGATCCAGGAGGGCACGATGCCCGGCGAGCGCCGGGTGCAGACCACGCTCGCGCTGGTCGAGTCGGCGGTGGCCGAGGCCGGGATCCGGCCGCCGGCGATCGTCGTGGTGGGGCCGGTCGTCGCGCTCACCTGAGCGGCGCGGCCTTTACATCGGTCTTATTGACCACCGGCTTATCCGCCGCCGGTTGTAATACGGCTATGAGCCAGGATCAGGACCCGATCGACGCGACCCGGCAGTTCGAGCCGGTGGACCCATACAACATCCCGGGTTATGAGCAGCCGCAGGCCCAGCAGCCCTTCGAGCAGCAGCCTCACGGCACGCCCCAGCCGCGGCCGGGCTTCAAGCAGCGCCTGACCCGGCTCGGCCCGCTGAAGCTGGCCGTGCTCGGCACCGCCGGTGTGATCGTGCTCGGCGGGGCGGCCTGGGGCACCACCGCGGCGCTGCAGTCGGGCTCGTCCTCGTCGGACACCGCGGCGTCCGCGCCGACCACCAGCCAGCAGGACCCGAACCAGGCGCCCGGCGCCGGGGCCACGACCGGCGCGACCGGTCGGCGCGCCAAGGCCCCGAAGCTCGCCCGGGTCAAGATCACGCAGCTCGGGACCGGCTCCTTCTCCGGCATCGAGGGCAAGGGCAAGGCGGTGACCGTCGACTACGACGCCAAGACCCGGTTCGGGACCAAGGCACACCCGCTCACCTCGGCTGATCTGCAGGTCGGGATGACCGTGACGGTGGCCGGGCCGCTCCAGGGCGACACCATCACGGCCACCGTCGTCGCGGTCCCGGCCAAGGCGGCGAACGCGCCGGCCACGCCCGGGGACACCGCGAGCCCGGCCGACCCGGCGAGCCCGGTGGGCGGCGCCGCCTGACAGCCCCGCCTGACAGTCCTGCCCTTGACCGGCCCTGACCGGCCCTGACAACTGCATGACTGACAAAACTTGAAATCTGTCAGCTGTCAGTCGTATCGTGGTTCCCATGACGACGACTGACAGCTCCTCCACCAAGCGCCGGCTCGGCGCCGAGGGCCCCCAGGTCTTCCCCCTCGGCCTCGGGGCCATGGGCATGTCCGCCCTGTACGGGCCTGCCGACCGCGACGAGTCCGTCGCCACCGTGCGCGCCGCGCTGGACGCCGGGATCACCCTGATCGACACCGGCGACTTCTACGGCATGGGCGACAACGAGCTCCTGCTGGCCGACGCCCTGCGCGGCGTGGACCGCGACCGTTACCAGCTGAGCGTGAAGTTCGGCGCGCAGCGCGACCCGTCCGGCGCCTTCATCGGTTACGACACCAGCCCGAACGCCCTGAAGACGGCGCTGTCGTACTCGCTGCGCCGGCTCGGCGTGGACCACGTCGACATCTACCGCCCGGCCCGGCTGGACCCGAGCGTCCCGATCGAGGAGACCGTCGGCGCGCTGGCCGAGATGGTGCAGGCCGGGTACGTCCGGCACATCGGCCTGTCCGAGGTCGGCGCGGACACGCTGCGCCGGGCCTCGGCCGTGCACCCGATCTCGGACCTGCAGATCGAGTACTCGCTGATCTCCCGGGGCATCGAGGGCACGATCCTGCCGACCGCCCGCGAGCTGGGCATCGGGATCACCGCCTACGGCGTGCTGTCCCGGGGTCTGATCAGCGGCCACTGGAGCAAGGAGCGCTCCGCCGAGCGTGACTTCCGCTCGGTCTCGCCGCGGTTCCAGGGCGAGAACCTGGACCACAACCTGGCGCTGGTCGAGACGCTGCGCGCGCTCGCCGTGCAGAAGAACGCCACGGTCGCACAGCTGGCGATCGCCTGGGTCGCGGCGCAGGGCACGGACATCGTGCCGCTGGTCGGCGCCCGCACCCGGAGCCGCCTTGAGGAGTCGCTGGGCTCCCTCGGCGTCACGCTGACCGCCGACGACCTGGCCGAGATCGAGAAGGCGGTGCCCGCCGGCGCGGCGGCCGGAGACCGGTACGTCGCCGAGCAGATGGCCCACCTCGACTCGGAGAAATAGAGTGCAGCGGTGAGCACCAGTACCAGTGGCCCTTTGACCCCCGAGCGCATCCTCGAAGCGGCGGAGGAGACCCTGCGCCGCTTCGGCCCGGCCAAGACCAGCGTGGTCGACGTCGCACGCGCGCTCGGGGTCAGCCACGGCTCGGTGTACCGGCACTTCCCGACCAAGGCGGACCTGCGCGACGCCGTGGTCGACCGCTGGCTGGAGCGGATGCACCCCGCGCTGGAGGAGATCGCCGACGGCGCGGGGGACACCGTCGAGCGCGTGCGGCTGCTGCTGTGGACGCTGGCGGAGACGAAGTGGACCCGGGCGCGGGACGACCCGGAGTTCTTCACGGCGTTCGCCGAACTCGCCGAAGAAGCGCGCACGCCGGTGGTCGCGCACATCGACTTCGTGGTCGAGCAGCTGACGAAGCTGATCGTCGCAGGCGTGGCGCGCGGCGAGATGGCGGCGGCGGATCCGAAGACCACGGCGTCGGCGGTGTTCGACGCTATGGCGAAGTTCCACAACCCGGCGACGCGCGCGGAGTGGGTGCGGCCGGCCGTCGACGAGTCCTTCGCCAACGTCTGGGCGCTGCTGCGCGACGGTCTGCTGCCCCGCGATTCCCGCTGAGGCCGCCGAATACGGCGGGAGCGCTGGATACGGCAAGATCTAGCGCTGTGGGAGAACTGATCGAAGTCACCGACCCGTCCGACCCGCGCCTGCACGACTACTCCGGCCTCACCGACGTCGAGCTGCGCAAGGTCCGCGAACCCGCCGAGGGCTTGTTCCTGGCCGAGGGCGAGAAGGTGATCCGCCGCGCGCTGGCCGCCGGCTACCCGATGCGCTCGACGCTGCTGTCGCCGAAGTGGGCCGAGGCGATGCGGCCGCTGATCGACGCCGTGGACGCGCCGGTGTACGTCGGCGACGAAGCGTTGCTGGAGGCGGTGACCGGCTTCCACGTCCACCGCGGCGCTCTGGCCTCGATGCAGCGCACGCCGGTCCCGGACGCCGGGGCGGTGCTGGCGCGGGCGCGCCGGGTCGTGGTGATGGAGGACATCGTCAACCACACCAACCTCGGCGCGATCTTCCGCAGCGCGGCGGCGCTGGGGATGGACGCGGCGGTGCTGACGCCGAGCTGCGCCGACCCGCTCTACCGGCGTTCGGTCCGGGTGTCGATGGGGACGGTCTTCGCGCTGCCCTACGCCCGGCTGGACTCCTGGCCCGGCGGTCTGGCGACGCTGGCCGAGCACGGCTTCCGGACGATCGCGCTGACCCCGGGCCCGACCGCGATCGACTTGCGGGACCTGCGTTTCGGGCCGGAGGACAAGGTGGCGCTGCTGCTGGGGACCGAGGGCGACGGTTTGTCGGATCCGGCATTGGCGGCGGCGGAATTGCGGGTGCGGATTCCGATGGCGGCCGGCGTGGATTCGCTGAATGTCGCCGCGGCGGCGGCGGTCGCCTGTTATGCGATCGCCGCGAACTGATTCGCGCTGATTTCCCGCCGGCGGGCGCTTGCGATTCTCCCATTGCGGGCGCCGATATCGGCGATATCGCGCGGACCGACCCGTCGAGCTGGTGCGGGAGACGCCGGGAAAAACCCAGCGCCGGGCGGCCTCCCCGGCCCACCCGGCGCTTGGTTCGTCCAGAGGCTGCACTCTCATGGTCGGGCGAACGCTGTGCTGTGTGTAAACCTGTGCTGTGTGTCAAACCTGTGCTGTGCGTTAAAGCTGTGCTGTGCGTTAAAGCTGTGTCGTGCGGTGAAGCTGGGTTCTACCCCGTAAAGCTGTGCGCCCCGTAAGGCTCTGTGCCGTGCTGTGAATCCGGTGAATCTTCAGTGCTCCTGTGCTCACCGTGGCGTTCACGCCGCCACTTCGGTCCCCTCCCTGGCCGCCGCCTGGGCGTCGGCGAACCCCCGGTCGCGCTGCGTGCCGATCCGGATCGGCACCACCACCGGACGCGCGCCGGTCGCGGCGCCGCGGCGGCGCCGGGCCTCCTCGGCCCGCTCCAACTCCGTCAGTCCGCCCCAGATGCCGAACTGTTCCGGCAGCGCCAGCGCGTGCTCCAGGCACTGCTGGCGGACCGGGCAGTCGTCGCACACCCGCTTGGCCGACGCCTCCCGCTTCTCCCGCTCCCGGATCCGCTCCGAGTCCGGGGCGAAGAACACCGTCGCGTCCCCGGACTGGCACAGTCCGCGCTCCTGCCAGCCGAGCTTGAGCTCGGCGATCGGCGGAATCCGGGCCGCCGTCCGGGCGGACGACGAGCGAACCGGTATCGGTCCGACGGCTCCTCGTACCGTGGTCTGCTGAGCCATGGTCCGGCTCACCCCCTCCATCTACGTTCCCGCGCACCTGCCAAGACCCACCCGGCTACTCGCACCGCCTCTCAGCTGGCGCCGTCAGCGGCAATGCCGGGTTACGGGTGTAACGGATCACGGGCTTCCCGTGTTCCCGCCGAACGGGGCGAAATCTTCTCAGCCGGTTTCGATGAACGGCGATGAACGGCGATGAACTGCACAGGGCGAACGCGTCACGGCACATGCACGCGCGGTTGCACGAGCATCGGCGGATTCACTCAAGAAGGCGGTCTGTGCCTCCGCCGGGGTTCAGATCGCCGCCCCGGGATAAACCTCTGGCAACCGAGAATTCTTCGCACCATGTTATAGAGGGCTCGATAGGCCATCCGGCCGCATGACGTCGCTGTCCGTGTCGCCGCGACCCCGCAGGCGGCAATGTCGGGCCGCCGGATCCCGCTGATCTGCCGCTGAGCGTGGAAGAAGGAGATTTTTTGGCAAATCACCCTCAAGATCGCAAAGCCCTGATCAGGCTGATCGCTGTTTTCGCAGGTATTCGCCATAGTCCTTTCGGGTGGTTGTACTACCATTGGAGGCTTGTTCGGGTCTAACGTCTGAACCAGCCCTCTGCGACGGCCGGCCACCAGGCCGCCGCCGAAGTCGGGCTGCGGTCGGCGCGGGGCCGGGCGCTCCAGGCGCATGGACCGAAGGGTTCTGCCATGCAGGTGGATTCAGGCTCTTCCCCGGGTAGGAAGCCGGCGGGCAACACGGCCCTGAAGGCCTTGCGGCTGTCCCGGCACTGGACGCAGGCGGAATTCGCCGCGGAGTTCGAGAAAGCCTCCCGCGCGCTTGGTAAGGTGCTGTCACTGTCCGTCCGGCAGGTCCGCCGGTGGGAGAGTGAGGATCCGCCGTGTCCGCTTCCGGCGTACCAGCGGGTCCTGGAAGAGGTCTTCGGCGTCTCCGTCGCGCAGATGGGATTCCAGGTCGGATGGTCGGTGCCGTGGGCGCCGCGACCGGAGTCGTCACAGCCACCGACCGCCGCCACTGGGCGTGCTCCGGAAGTGGGGCCCGAGGACGACGGTGCAGCTGGGGGAGCCACGCAACACGGACGGATGGCAGGGCTGTGCCGCACGCGGCCCGCCGACCGATCTGGAGGGCACGACCCAGTGAAGCGCCGAGAATTCGTCACCAGCGCCGCCGCGGCGCTGACCGTCGCCGGGGCGGGTGAGACCGCGTACGGGGCCGAGGCCCCCGACCGGCTCCCGGCCGCTGCCGACCCGGCCGGCCGAGCGGTCCCGTTCGACCGGCAGATGGTGGACGGCTATGAGTTCATCACCAGCCAGCAGCGATCCCTCTACTACACCGTCCCCCCGGCCCGCATGTACTCCCCGGCCGTGGCGCACGCCCAACTCGGGGCCGCGCTGCTGAGCGGGACCGGCCCGCAGACCCAGCGCTCCCGGCTGGCCGGCTCGCTGGCCGAGGCCTCGCTGCTGGCCGCGCGCCTGGCGTTCTTCGACCTGAAGAAGACCGAGCCGGCCCGCATGCACTACCGCAACGCCCTGGTCGCCGCCCGCGAGGCCGACGACCACCAGCTGGGCTCGGCGATCCTGGCGCACCTGGCCTTCGTCCCGGCCTGGGACGGCAAGGCCGGCGAGTCCCGCGACCTGATGCGCGCCGCCTACGCGCACGCCGCACGCGGCGTCAGCGCCGTCCAGCGCTCCTGGCTGCACGCCGTGGACGCCGAGATCGAGGCGCGCCTGGGCGACCACAAGCGCGCGGTCGACCTGATCGGCCGGGCGGAGGAGGCCCTGTCGGACGCCGACCGCTCCGCCGTCCCGGACCCCGAGTGGCTGGACTACTTCGACGCCACGCGCCTCAACGGCTTCAAAGGCTTCTGCCACATCAACGGCGGCAGCCCGGAACTCGCGCAGGAGGCGCTGCTGTGCTCGTTGATGGCGCTCAAGCCCAACGAGGCCAAGCAGCGCACCATCGTTCTGGCGGACATGGCTGACATCCATGTGCGCACCAAGGAGATCGAGCAGGCCTGTGTCACCCTGGAGCGGGCCCTGGTGAACCTGGACAAGCACTGGTACGGCATCGGCTGGGACCGGATCTACAACGTCCGCCGCAAGATGGACAACTTCGAGGACACCCGCTCGGTTCGCGAACTGGATATGCGGATGAACTCCTCTTGGGGCGCGACGATGCGCTTGGCGACCTGACGCCGCCGGGCCGGGGGCTCGGATCTTGTTCTTACCAGGGGGTCCGCCGGAATGACGGCCGTGGGGCCGTCCGGCGTGGCCCCCTGGGTTCTGGGTTGTTCTAGGCTGTGCAGTCGGGATCCGGAGTCTGGACTGGAAGCGGTTCAGAACGCTACGTTCCAGGCGTGTCCGAGCATATTGATAAGAGTGTTGACAGTCGCGGCGTTGTCGTCGTCGGAGCCGGTCCCACCGGCCTGTTGCTGGCGGGGGACCTGGCGGAGTCCGGGGTCCCGGTGACGCTGCTGGAGCGGCGGCCCCCGGGGTTGTCCAATCTGAGCCGTGCGCTGGTGGTGCACGCGACGACTTTGGAGGCTTTCGATTCCCGCGGCATCGCGGCCCCGCTGATCGAGCGCGGCGCGCCGGTGCAGTCGTTGCGGTTGTTCGACACGGCGGTGGTGGACGTCTCGGATCTGCCGACGCCGTATCCGTACCTGCTGGTGGTGCCGCAGTACGAGACCGAGGCCGTGCTGCACGAGCGCTTGGAACGGCTCGGGGTCCGGATCCGGTACGACACCGAAGTCGTCGGGCTGCGGCAGGACGCGGACGGCGTGACCGTCACCGCGCGCGACGCCTCCGGCACCCGCGAGGAGCGCGCGGCGTACGTGGTCGGCACCGACGGCAGCCGCAGCGCGGTGCGCTCGCTGCTCGGCGTGGAGTTCCCCGGCCACACCGTGGTCGCGTCGGTGATGCTGGTGGACGCGCGGTTGTCGCAGCCGCCGCAGGCGCGCATCGCGACGAACACCGACGGCGACAAGTTCGCCTTCGTGGCCCCGTTCAAGGACGGCTACCACCGCATCATCTGCTGGGACCAGAAGCACGCGAAGGCCGAGACCGAGCCGGTCGAGCTCAGCGAGGTCCGCGAGATCCTGCGCGAAACCCTCGGCACCGACTTCGGCATGGGGGAGCCGCGCTGGTCCAGCCGCTTCCACAGCGACGAGCGGCAGGCCGAGCACTACCGCGTCGGCCGGGTGTTCCTGGCCGGCGACGCCGCGCACACCCACAGCCCGGCCGGCGGGCAGGGCATGAACACCGGGCTGCTCGACGCGGCGAACCTGTCGTGGAAGCTGGTCGCCGTGTTGCGCGGACACGCCGACGACGCGCTGCTCGACACCTACGAGTCCGAGCGTTATCCGGTCGGCAGCGCGGTGATCAAGGGCTCGGGCCTGTTGCTGCGCGCGGCGGAGATCAAGATGACCCCGGCCCGCAAGGCCCGGAACCTGGCCATGCACTTCGCGCTGGCGCGTCCGGCGGTGAACCGCAGGATCGGATATGCGTTGTCGGGACTGTGGATCAGCTATCCCGCGCCGCACGGCTCGCACCCGCTGACCGGGCACCGCGCCGGGGACGTGGCGCTGGACGGCGCCCCTTCGCGGCTGCTCGAAGCGCTGCGCGGCGGCGGATTCGTGCTGCTGGCTCCGGCGGAGCTGCACGAGGCAGCGGAGAGGGTCGGAGTGCGGGCACCGGGAGTGACGACGGCCGTGCCGGCCGACGGCGGGCCGGTGCGCCTGGTCCGCCCCGACGGCTACATCGCCTGGGCCGCCGACGCCCCGACCATCGAGGACGTCGCGAAGGCGATCGCCGCCGCCACAGACCGCCGCCGTCCGGAAAGATGACAGGATGCGTCCTTTCCGCTTCCTCGCGGCCGTCGCCGATGACGAGGAGTTCGCCGGCCTGATTCCTCTGGCCCGCAAGGCAGAGGCGATGGGTTATTCGAGCTTCGTGCTCTCCGACCACCTCATGGAATACGCCCCACTGCTACCGCTGGCACAGGTCGCGGCGGTGACCGAGCACCTGCGCATCGGGACGTTCGTGCTCAACAACAACCTGCGGCACCCGGCCGTGCTGGCCCAGGAACTGGCGACGCTCGACCAGTTGTCGGGCGGGCGGCTCGACATCGGGATCGGCGCCGGCTGGAACAAGCCCGAGTACGACGCCATCGGGATCCCCTTCGAGTCGGTCGGCGTGCGGATCAAGCAGCTGACCGAGGCGATCGCGATCCTCAAGGGCTGCTTCGCCGAGGGGCCGTTCTCCTTCGCCGGCGAGCACTACACGATCACCGACTTCGACTCCCTGCCGCTCCCCGTGCAGCGGCCGCATCCGCCGTTCTTCCTCGGCGGGGGTGGTAAGCGGTTCCTGACGCTGGCTGCCCGCGAGGCCCAGATAATCGGTCTGGCACCGCGCCTGATCACCGTCGACGGCAAGCCGGTCTCCGACCCGCGCACCATCACCGTGGCGGCGACCGAGGAGAAGATCGGCTGGATCCGGGAGGCCGCGGGGGACCGCTTCGCCGAGATCGAGTTCAACACCTATCCGGTGACCGGGCCGATCGTCGTCACCCACGAACCCCGCGTCGAGGCCCAGCGGCGCATCGAGCGGGTCCGCGACCGGACCGGCATCGAGCTGACGATCGACGAGCTGCTGGAGTCGCCGCACACCTACATCGGCAGTCCGAAGGACCTGGTCGCCAAGTTCCTGGGGCTGCGCGAGCGGTTCGGGATCAACTCCTTCCTGATCGACGACCTGGACGCCATGGCCCCGGTCGTCGAGGAGCTCGCCGGGCGGTAGAACACGGAAAGCAATGGAAAGCAGCAGAAAGCGATGGGGAGGCTCCCGGGTGGGAGCCTCCCCATCGCTTTAACCAGCTGTTTTTCTAACTACTGCAGCGTCACACCAGCACGCTGTCGTCCGCGGCCCGCGCGGCGTCCAGCGAACCGCCGTCGGGCTCGTCGGCCTTGGACAGCCGCGACGGCCACCACATCCGCTTGCCGATGTCCAGGGTCAGCGCGGTGACCAGGACCGAGCGCACGATCATGGTGTCCAGCAGCACGCCGAGCGCGACCGCGAAGCCGATCTCGGCGAACGGCACGATCGGCAGCGTGGCCAGGACCCCGAAGGTGGCCGCCAGGACCAGGCCGGCCCAGGTGATCACGCCGCCGGTGGCGGACAGGCCGACCAGCGCGCCGCGCCGGGTGCCGCGCCGCACCGACTCCTCCCTGATGCGGGTCATCAGGAAGATGTTGTAGTCGATGCCCAGCGCCACCAGGAACACGAAGCCGAACAGCGGCATCCCGATGTCCACGCCGTGCCAGCCCAGGCCCTTGAACACCAGGGCGCTGATGCCCAGCGAGGCGCCGAAGGACAGGATCACCGTCAGGATCAGCAGCAGCGGCGCCATGAAGGCGCGCAGCAGCAGGCCCAGGATGATGAAAACCGCCAACAGGATCAGCGGGATGATCAGCTTGCTGTCGTGGCTGGAGGCGCGGGCGATGTCCAGCGTCACCGCCGGGCCGCCGCCGACCACGGCGTTGGCCCCCGGGACGGAGTGCACCGCGGCGCGGACCCGGTCGACCGTGTTCTGCGCGGCCTTGGAGTCCGGGGCGTCGGTCAGCGCCGCCTCGACGTAGAAGTGCCCGTTGACCACCGCGCTCTTGATGGTCTTGGGGACGCCGACGCCGTTCGGGTCGACCCCCGCGACCGTCTTGAGCTTCGCCGTGACCGCGTCGACCTGCGAGGCGTCGCCGATGACGCTCAGCGGCTGCCCGGAGTTGCCCGGGAAGTACCGGGCCTGCACCTCGGCTCCGGTCACGGAGGCCGGCTTGGTGACGAACTGCTCGGCCACCGTCTGCTGGTGGGCGTTGAGCTCGGTGACCCCGCCGGCCAGCGCGATCAGGACCACCGCGGTGCCCACCCACACGGCGCGCGGACGGACCGCGATCCGCTTGCCCATGCGGGCCCAGACGCCGTGCTGCGTCGGCTCGTCGGAGCCGAAGGCCGGGCGGACCGGCCAGAACACCCAGCGGCCGAAGATGACCAGCAGCGCCGGCATCAGGGTCAGCATCGCGGCCAGCGCGATGATCACGCCGATGGCCAGGACCGGGCCCATGCCCTTGGTCGAGTTCATCTCCGCGACCAGCAGGATCAGCATGCTGACGGCCACCGTGGCGGAGCTGGCGACCAGGGCGGGCCCGGCTCGGTGCACGGCGTGCGCCATCGCCTCGTGCCGGTCCTCGTACCGCCTGAGCTCTTCTCGATATCTCGCGATGAGCAACAGTGCGTAGTCGGTACCGGCGCCGAACACCAAGACGATCAAGATGAACGCCGCTTGGCCGTTCACCGTCAGTCCCGCGTGTTTGGCCAGCAGATAGATCACCGACTCGGCCACCGTCAGAGCGCCGCCGCCGACCGTCAGCAGCGGCAGCAACCACAGGATCGGGCTGCGGTAGGCGATCAGCAGGATGATGATCACGGCGAACGCGGTGAAGTAGGTCAGCGAGCCGTTGATCTTCTTGAAGGCGTCGGCTTCGTCGCCGGCCTCACCCATCGGCCCGGTGACGTACGTCTGCAAGCCCGCGGACGGTGTGCCCAGCGCGGCCTTCATCGCCGCGATGGTGTCCGGGAACTTGTTCCAGCCGGCGCTGCCGGGGTTCACCGGCACGATGATCTGGATCGCCTTGCCGGCGTTCGGACCGGTGGTCAGCGGGATGACCTGGACGGCGGTGTGCACCACCAGGTCCAGGTTCTTCGCCGGCGGGTCCTGCTCCATGATCGCCGCGGCGTTCTGGGCCTGCGCCTTGTCGGCGTCGGTCAGCCCGGTCGACCGGGCGTACAGCAGGATCGCCGGGTACCAGTTCGGGTGGAAGTCACCCTCGATCTTCAGTTCCTTCGTGGATTCGGCGCTCTTGGGCAGCCAGGACGTGGTGTCGTTCTTCTGGGCGTCGTTCAGCTTCGTCGCGAAGCTGCCCAGGCTGAAGATCACCAGGATCCAAACGGCGAACACCACCCATTTGGATTTGCGTCCGGACACGATCCGGGCGAACGCGCCCGGTTCCGAATCCGCGTTGGTCAACGCGTTACCACTCACGAAAGAGCCCCCTCAGGCTATCGCGACCTCCGTCCGCGGACGGTCCCCCACCGCTCGTGCGGGTCCGACTCGCGGACTCGTTACCGAGCTATTGTGACACGCGATACAACGCGTTTTTGCAACGGGGGGGAGAACTTTTTTGACCGGGCCCGCTTTCACCGACGACGACTCAGCCCTCATGTACGACGTGGAGAACCCCTGGGACCCCGACGGATCACCGTACGAGCAGTTCCTCACCGACGCCGCGGTCGCCGTCGACGCGGTCCTTGACGTGGGCTGCGGCACCGGAAGCTACCTGCACACCGCCCGGGAGCGCGGCGCCGCGGGGCGGCTGGTCGGGGTCGATCCGGACGAGTCGATGCTGGCCCGCGCCCGGCGGCGGACCGACATCGAATGGCTGCGGTGCACGGCCGCCGAGATGACCTTCGAGGCCGAGTTCGCGGCGGTCACGATGAACAGCAACGCCTTCCAGTGCCTCGCCGCCGACGACGAACTGCGGGCCTCGCTGGCCGCGATCCGCCGGGCGCTCCGGCCGGGCGGGGTCTTCATGTTCGGGACCCGGCACCTCCAGGCCCGCGCCTGGGAGGGGTGGAACCCCGACAACGGCGGCCCCTTCACCATGCCCGACGGGCGCGAGTACCGCGGCTGGTTCGAGGTGGAGTCGGTGGACGGGCCGCTGGTGACCTTCACCGACACCGTCGCGCGCCTGGATGGCACACCGCTGCGGGTCGCGCGGGCCACGCTGCGCTTCCACACCCCCGAGACGCTGAACCCGTTCCTGGAAGAGGCCGGCTTCGCGATCGAGAACCAGTACGGGGACCAGAGGACCGGTCCGCTGACCGACGCCAGCCGCGAAATCATCACCTACGCGCGTGCCCAATAAGATGCTTACAGCAGTAACGGAAACATCGTCGAACAGCGAAGGACCACGCATATGACCGACACCGGCGCCCCCGTCGAGCGGACGCTCGTCCTGCTCAAGCCCGACGCCGTGGCGCGCGGCACCATGGGGCGGGTCCTGACCAGGTTCGAGGACGCGCTGCTGAAGGTGGTCGGCTCCAAGATGGTGTGGATGGACGCCGACCTGACCCGCAAGCACTACTTCGACCTCGAGGAGCGCTTCGGAGCCGGCGTCTACAACGCCACCGCGGCCTTCATGCAGTCCGGCCCGGTCCTGGCGTTCGTGCTGGAGGGCATCGACGCGGTCAAGACGGTCCGCAAGCTGGTCGGCTCCACCTACCCCAACGAGGCCGCCCCGGGCACCATCCGCGGCGACTACGCGCACCAGAACAAGGCCTACGCCACGGCCAACGGCATCGCGGTGGCCAACCTGGTGCACGCCTCGGGCAACATCGACGAGGCCAAGCAGGAAGTCGCGCTGTGGTTCTCGGACGAAGAACTCTTCGAGTACTCCACGGTCGCGGAGAAGTTCGTGCTCTAGTCGCTAGGATCGCTCTCGCGAGTTAAGCAGGCTTTTCACCTGGCGGGAGTACCACGCGTGGCAGCGACAGCAGCGTCCATCCACCTGCGCATCGCCGAGGAGCTCGGCGTCACCGAACGGCAAGTCCGGTCGGCCGTCGAGCTCCTGGACGGCGGCGCGACCGTGCCGTTCGTCGCGCGGTACCGCAAGGAGGTGACCGAGGGGCTGGACGACACGCAGCTGCGCACGCTGGAAGAGCGGCTGCGCTACCTGCGCGAGATGGAGGAGCGCCGGGAGGCGATCCTGGAGTCGATCCGCAGCCAGGGCAAGCTCGACGAGGCCCTGGAGGCGCAGATCCTCGCCGCGGACTCCAAGTCCCGGCTGGAGGACATCTACCTGCCGTTCAAGCCCAAGCGGCGCACCAAGGCGATGATCGCGCGCGAGGCCGGGCTGGAGCCGCTGGCCGACGCGCTGCTCGGCGACCCCGCGCTGGACCCGACGGCGACCGCCGCGGACTACGTGGACGCAGACAAGGGCGTCGCGGACGCCGCCGCGGCCCTGGACGGTGCGCGCTCGATCCTGGTCGAGCGGTTCGGCGAGGACGCGGACCTGATCGGCGCGCTGCGTGAGCGCATGTGGGGCAGCGGACGGATCACCGCCAAGGTCCGCGAGGGCAAGGAGGAGGCCGGGGCGAAGTTCTCCGACTACTTCGACTTCGCAGAGCCCTTCACCGCGCTGCCGTCGCATCGCATCCTGGCGCTGCTGCGGGGCGAGAAGGAGGAGGTCCTGGACCTCACCTTCGACCCCGAGGACTCCGATCCAGATCCCGGCGCCCCGGTCACGCAGAGCGGGTACGAGGTCCGGATCGCGAAGACCTTCGCCATCCCGTCGCCGACCACCCCCGGCGCCGGCGTGAAGTGGCTGAACGACACCGTCCGCTGGGCCTGGCGCACCCGGATCCTGGTCCGCCTGGCCGTGGACGTCCGCATGCAGCTGTGGACCCTCGCTGAGGACGAGGCGGTCCGGGTGTTCGCGGCGAACCTGCGCGACCTGCTGCTGGCCGCCCCGGCCGGCACCCGCGCCACCATGGGCCTGGACCCCGGCTACCGCACCGGCGTGAAGGTCGCGGTCGTGGACGCCACCGGCAAGGTCGTCGCCACCGACGTGATCTACCCGCACGTCCCGCAGAACAAGTGGAACGAGGCCCTGGCGAAGCTGGCCTCCCTGGCCAAGGTGCACAAGGTCGAGCTGATCGCCTTCGGCAACGGCACCGCCTCCCGCGAGACCGACAAGCTGGCCCAGGAACTCGTCGCCACCATGCCGGAGCTGAAGCTGACGAAGATCATGGTCTCCGAGGCCGGCGCGTCGGTGTACTCGGCCTCGGCGTTCGCCTCGCAGGAACTGCCGGACATGGACGTCTCCCTGCGCGGCGCGGTGTCGATCGCCCGGCGCCTCCAGGACCCGCTCGCCGAGCTGGTGAAGATCGACCCGAAGTCGATCGGCGTCGGCCAGTACCAGCACGACCTGGCCGAGGGCAAGCTCTCGCGCTCGCTGGACGCGGTGGTCGAGGACTGCGTGAACGCCGTCGGCGTGGACGTGAACACCGCCTCGGCCCCGCTGCTGACCCGGGTCTCCGGCATCGGCTCGTCCCTGGCCGACAACATCGTCGCGCACCGCGACGCCAACGGCCCCTTCGCCACCCGCAGCGCCATCAAGAGCGTTCCCCGCCTCGGCGCGAAGGCCTTCGAGCAGTGCGCGGGCTTCCTCCGCATCCCCGGCGGCGACGACCCGCTGGACGCCTCCTCGGTCCACCCCGAGGCCTACCCGGTGGTCCGCCGCATCCTGGCCACCACCGGCACCGGCATCAAGGAACTGATCGGCGACACCAAGGCCCTCCGGGCCCTGAAGCCGACGGAGTTCGCCGACGACACCTTCGGCGTCCCCACCGTCACCGACATCCTGGCCGAACTGGAGAAGCCGGGCCGCGACCCCCGCCCGGCGTTCAAGACCGCGACCTTCAAGGAGGGCGTGGAGAAGATCGGCGACCTCCAGCCCGGCATGCTCCTGGAGGGCGTGGTCACGAACGTCGCGGCCTTCGGCGCCTTCGTCGACGTCGGCGTCCATCAGGACGGCCTGGTGCACATCTCGGCCCTGTCGAAGACGTTCGTGAAGGACCCGCGCGACGTGGTGAAGCCCGGCGACGTGGTCCGGGTGAAGGTGCTGGACGTGGACCCGGTGCGCAAGCGCATCGCGCTGACGCTGCGCCTCGACGACGAGGCGGGCTCAGGCTCCGGCGGCGGCCCGGGCCGCCAGCGGC
>NZ_JAACYW010000212.1 GCF_015356825.1 Catenulispora rubra
CCCCAAACCCAACCCCTCACTCAAGATGAAACACCTCAGCCAGCGCCACCATCCCCGCATCCGCCGCCCCGCCGTCCAGCCCCTCGAAGTACCGCGCCATCTCGGCCTGCCATCGCGCGTTCACCTCGGTCGCGGCCATGGCGGCTAGCGCCGCGTCGAAGTCGTCGGTTTCCAGGTAGCCGACCAGGAGGCCGTCCGGCTGGAGGAACAGTGAGTAGTTCCGCCAGCCGGATGCGCTCAGCGCCGCCAGCATTTCGGGCCATACCGCCTCGTGTCGTGCCTGGTACTCGGCGGCGAGTTCGGGCTTCACCTTCAACAGGAAACAGACGCGCTGCATATGGCGCAGCCTACGGCGCGCGTGACCTTGTGCCTACGTCACCGACATCCCCGCCAGCTGCATCGCATAGCTCCCAGACTGGATCGCGCTCAGCCTGTTCGCCGTCACCCGCACGTACCGAGCCTGCGTACTCGCGAACCCGAACGTCTGCCCGCCCCCAGCGCTCGGCTGCGGATACCAACGCCTGGCCACGACCGAGGTCCAGTTCGTCCCGTCCGCCGACACCTGGACGGTGAACGCCGACGGGAAGCCCATCCCCGTATCCGGCTCATCATCCCGAGGCCAGAGCGTGACGTGACTGACAAGCGACGCCCCGCCAAGGTCCACCTGAGCCCACTGCGTAGTGTTCGGCGAGTTCGACGCCGCGCTGGTCCACCCCGAGGACGCACCCTGATCCGTATGGTGCGCACCGTTCGTCAGGTTGGCGGTCAGCCACCCGACAGCAGTGTCCTCCGCCGAACTCGACGTGCTCGCCGGCCGCCCGAGCGCCAGATCGCCACCCAACGCCTCGATCTCAGCGAACTGCATCACGTAGTTCCCCTGCGCGTCGGCGCCCAGGTTCGTCCCCGTGACCTTCACGTACCGCGCCGTCGTAGCAGCGAACGGGAACGCCTGGTCCTGGTCCCCCGGCTTCGGATACCCGGTCTGGGTGCTCACCGTGGTCCAGTTCGAGCCGTCCGCCGACACCTGAACGGTGAAGTCCACCGGGAACCCGACGCCGACGTTCGCCCCGTCGTCGCGAGGATAGAGGTCCACGCGGTCCAGGGAGCGCGCCGTGCCGAGGTCCAGCTGCACCCACTCGGTGTGGCTGGTGGTGACGCCGACCTGGCTGGTCCATCCCAAGGCGCTCGCCGTCGAGGAGCGCTGGCCGTCGACCGCCGCCCGGGTCCCCCAGCCGTCGGCTTGGTAGGAACTGGACGCCGTGATCGTCGAGGACTCGGCCGGATCCACCGACGTCGGCATCACCCGCGCGTTCCAGAAGTTCGCGCTCGCCCCGCCGGTGACCAATCCGACGTCGCCCATCCCGAACCCGCTGTCGCTCACCGTCAGCACCGGCGCCTGCCCGGTCCCGGAGTACACCGTCAGGGTATTGCCCCGCGCGACCACCCGCAGATGCGTCCGCTGCCCCGGAACGTAACCCGGCACGTTCGCCGAAGCCAACGTAGTACCGCTGCGGTAGACGAACAGCTGCCCGTTGTCCCGCTGCGCGACCAGGTACCCGGAGTCCATATCGGTCCCGTTCACCGAATGCACCATCAGACCGGCCCAGTTGGTGTGGTCGGCGCCCTCTACGCCACTGATCTGCAAGTCCACGCTGGCCGAGACGTCACCGTAGCCGCGCCCCCGAACATATGAGACGTAACCCCAGTTGAAGACACTGGACTGCGTGTACTCCGCACCGCTCGTGGACCACGACCCGCTGGTGTGCGTCCAGAAGTGGTCGCCGCCGCTGAAGTCGTCGCTGAACGGCAGCGCGAGATCGCCGCTGGCCGCATCGAGCTCGTCCAGCAGCTGCTTGTGCCGCGCCTCCACGTCCCAACCCGAGGTGTCGTACGAGGTCGCGTTCGTGATCAGCGTCTCGGTCAGAGTCCGCGCCGCGTCCGGCTTCACCGCCGAGAGCTGGTGCAGCAGCTCGTAGTCCTGGATCCCCGAGGTCTGCGCCTCACTCCGCACGCTGTCATAGACCGCGTAGTCGGCCTTGTCCGGATAGACGATCCAGTGGTCGCCGGTCTGCGCGTCGTTGAACGTGTCAGCGGCCGGATAGGGCGGCGAGAAGTCGTCGTGCCAGTAGTTCCAGCCCCAGTGCAGGTACCCGACACCGCCGATCTGCCACACCAGCCACGGGATGAGCCGAGTCTCGTCGAGGTAGTTGCTCGTGAACCGGTTCATGTACATGCCCTGCGGCGAGATGCACGTGTAGAGCCACAGGTTCTTCCCGTTGATCCGGTAGTTCTGGTAGAGCGCGACGTCGGAGGCGTAGACCGGGGTCTGCGGGGTCTCGGCCGTCAGGTAGCCGGCGTCGCCGGTGAAGGTGTTGGCCTGCGCCTCGTTGGTGAGCGGGTTCGGGAAGTACTTGTCGTAGATCGCGTAGAACCAGTTCGCCGCCGTGGCCTGCTGGCTGGCGTACGGCTCGTCCAGGCCGCTCATGTAGAAGTGGTTCGTCCAGCCCATGGCGTCCAGGTGTGCCTTCAGGGCCGGGAAGAACGCGTTGAGCCACTTGGTGGTGTCCGGGCAGCCGTTCGCCGGGCCGGCGTTCACCGGACACAGCACGTGCGCGACCGCGCCGCTGACGCCGTTCGCCGGCACCAGGGTGTCCACCTGCTCGTCCGCGCCGCCGAGGGTCGGGCTCGGTTCCAGCAGGGTCGGCGTGTAAAGGTACTGCATCGCCCCGCTGCTCACGAACAGGTTCACGAAGCGGTCGAAGGTGCTCCAGCCGAACGTGAAGTTCCCCGAGGCGTCGACCGTCGTGTCCGGGATCGCCAGCGCCTCAGCGTCGGCGTAGATCACGTTGTTCCGGTGCTTGGCCATGTCCTTGGCGATGTTGCCCTCGACGGTCCACCAGTTGGCGTCGTACATCTGCACGCCGTACTCGTTGGGGACGTCGGCCTCGGTGCCCATGTAGTCCCAGCCCGCGGAGCCGAACCAGTTGTTCATCTGGAACGTCGACTGGGCGGTCGGCGGGATCGTGGAGCCGTAGACGGTCACGGTGACCGGCACCATCGCGGGGCCGCGGCTGGTCATCACGACCGCGCCGCCCATGTAGACGCCGGGCGTCTGGCCGGCCGGGACGTAGACCTCGTAGTAGCTGGCGAACGTGGTGTTCGCGGCGACCGACTGCGGACTGTCGTCCATCAGGGCGTCGTAGTAGGCGGTCCCGCCGTCCGGCGGCGTCTGGACGTGGCCGACCTTCTGGATGTTCGGGATGTTGTACTCGTACCGCGCGGTGATGCCGGAGGAGGGGATGGTCGCCCCGCCGGGACCGACCAGCGGCGACGGGACGACCGTGACGCCGCTCAGCGCGGACGACGAACGCACCAGGATCTGCTCGGCCTCGTAGTCGTTGCGCGCGGCGTACAGGTTGATGGTCGTCGGCGCGCCGCTGGGCGGGGTCGAGGAGGAGAACGGGCGGTCGGTCGCGTCCAGGGTCCAGACGGTGGGGCTGGTGGAGGCGGCGGCCGCGGCGTGCGGCGAGCTCAGGGCGGTCAGCGACCAGGCTGACAACGCCAGGCTCAACAGGAGGCGCAAGGACGTGCCCTGACGTATGCGCATAGGGACTCCGAGCAGGAGACGGTGTGGGGAGGGGGAGTCGCAAAGTGCTGAAACGATTCATACCCCGGACAAAGTGGGATCTAACCAGAGCCCTTAGTTGAATGACGCGTTGTCGGGCGAGGACGAGATCGCCTTTGCTTTGAATCGTTTTTAGCGACGGACGCGGCGCCGCGCGGGGCCGACGCCACGTCTTGCACCGCACCGCGAACGGCACCGAAAACAGCACAGCGAACCGCACCGGAAACCGCGCACGAAACCGCACCGGCGACACCGAGACCGAGGTCCTGCGCGGCTTCCTCGACGTGCCGGTTCCCCGGCCGCAGGCGGGAAAGAAGCCCGCGCCAAGCCTGCGTCAGACGCTCGCGAAGGTGAAGAGCTTCCCCGCCTCGATGCGCACGCCGAACGCCCCGGTCAATCCGTCCATCCACTCCTGGAAGTCAGGCTGCTTCGGCAGATAGTGGTCCAGCATCGCCTGCCGCAGCTCCGCGCAGTCCGGACCGTGCAGATCGAACAGCTCGGCCCGGCCGTGCACCGTCACCGCCAGCTCCTCCCCCGGCAGGTACGTCGCGCTGACCGCCGGGCGCGCCTTCAGGTGCCGGATACGCACCGCCTCCGGACCCGAGCTGAACCACCACGAGCCGTGCAGGAAGTAGCCGTCGAACGGGCCGGTGAGCGGACGGCCGTCGGCGGTCGCGGTCGCCACCGTGATCAGGCACATGCCCTGCAGACGCTCGGCGAGCGCCGGGGCGTCCATCCGACGATCAGCTGTGATGATGTCCCGCATGTGCGGCCCGGCGGCCGCGGCGCTGGCGTCGAGAAGCTGTTGCAGGGCGGCCAGTTCTTCGGTGGTTTCGAGCATGGTGCGAATATGTCACGCGGCACCGACGAGTTCCGGGCGGCTGGCCGAGACCGCCAGCCGCCCGGAGCAACCGGAGCAACCGGATCACACGGTGGCGGGCACCTCTGCGTCGTCGACACTGAGCTGCCCGTCCGGCGGCGCCGGCCGGCCCTTGACCGCGGGGATGATCAGCGCGGCGAGCGCCGCCAGCACCGCGGCCACGGCGAGCAGCCAGAACACGGTCGTGTAGCCGGAGTCCTTCGGGATCGGGTGGGCGACGCTGACGCCGGAGGCCAGCACGCTGGCCGCCACGCCGCTGCCGATCGCGCCGCCGATGGTGCGGATGTTGGCGTTCATGCCGCTGGCAACGCCGACCTGGGAGGCCGGGACCGACTGGACCACGATCGCGGACATCGAGGAGAACGCCAGCCCGATGCCGACGCCGAGCAGGCCGGAGGCCACGTAGATCTGCCAGCCCTGCGAATGTCCGAGTGCGAGGGCTGCGAAGCCGGGGATGCTGACCACGCAGCCGAGCACCAGCACGGCCTTCAGGCCGATCCGCTTGGCCAGCGGGGCGGCGGCGATGCCGAGCAGGAACATGAAGACCGTCATCGGCAGCAGATAGACGCCGGACTGCGTGATGCTGGCGCTCAGGCCGTAGCCGGCCACCGCTCTGGGGGTCTGCACGAGCTGTGGCAGGAACGTCATCACCGTGTACATGCCGACGCCGAACAGCATCGCGACGACGTTGGTGGTCCACACCGCCGGCAGCCGCATCATCCGCATGTCGATCAGCGGGGCGCTGGACTTCAGCTCGGTCCAGATCCACAGCGGCAGGCAGACCACGGCGCCGACGAACAGGCCGATCACCTTCGTCGAGCCCCAGCCCCACGTCGGGCCCTCGCTGACGGCCAGCAGCAGCATGACGAGCCAGGCCGAGAGCAGCACCGCCGCGCCCCAGCTGATCTTCCCGGGGGTGCGCACCGGGGATTCGGGCACCCACAGCCAGCAGGCGACGGTCGCGATCGCGGTCAGGACCATCGGGATCCAGAACAGCCAGTGGTAGTTCAGGTGCGTGACGATCGGGCCGGCGATCAGCAGGCCCAGGCCCCCGCCGACGGCCACGGTCGCCGAACCCAGGCCGATCGCGGCGTTCACCTTCTCGGCGGGGAACTCGTCGCGGATGATGCCGAAGGACAGCGGCAGCAGGCCGCCGCCCAGGCCCTGGATCGCGCGGGCGAGGATCATCAGGCCGACCGTGTGCGACAGCGCCGCGAGCCCGGAGCCCACGGTCAGCGCCAGCAGCGTGATGACCAGCATCCGCTCCTTGCCGACCTTGTCGCCGATGCGGCCCAGGATCGGGGTGGCCACGGAGGCGGCCAAAAGGTAGGCCGTCATCAGCCACGTCGCAGTGTCCTGCGTCGTGTGCAGGGCCGTGATGAAGGTCGCCAGGACCGGGGCGACGAGCGACTGCAGGACCGCGTAGGCGGAGATGCCTATGAGAAGGACCGCGAATATGACGTTGTAGTGGGGACGCGAGGCGTCCGCCGGACGTCTGGGCATGGTGCGACGGCTCCAGATCGGAAAGAGGGATGCGGGCGCCGGACGACACCGTCCGGCAGCTCGCCCACCCTACCGATTAAATGGCACACCGCGACAGTAAATCGCCGAGTGGCGCCGATCACACGTCCCCGGCCTCCGCCGCGGCCAGCCCGATCCGCGCCGAGGCCCGGATGGTGTCCTCCAGCGACAGCCCGTGCTCCCCCGGCGCGCGGCACACGTAGTGCCGCAGGCCCTGGTGCATGGCGGCCAGCAGCATCGAGGCCTTGACCCGGACCCGCAGGTCGTCGGGCGACAGCCCGAAGCGCTCGGCCAGCACCTGCGCCAGAGGCGCCACCGCCTCGGAGTAGCAGCGGCTCCACACCGCGTCGAGCAGCGGCTCGGTGTGCGTGAGCCGCAGCAGGTCGATGACCAGGAGCACCCGGGTCGGGGAGGCGGCGTCGCTGAACCAGCGGGTGTCGTCGGCGGCCTCGACCAGCGGACGACCGGCCGGCAGGTCGCGCACGTAGGAGGTGAACCGGTCCAGGCCGAACGACAGCAACGGCCCGGCGCAGGCCTCCTTGCTGGGGAAATAGCGCCAGAGCGTGCGGGTGGCGATGCCCGCGGCGTCCGCGATCTGCGCGACCGACGTGCCGTCCAGGCCCTGCTCGGTGAACAGGCGCACCGCGGCGATCGCGATCTCCAGGCGGATCTCGTCCTTGCGCGACTCGCTCAGCGGCGGCCTGCCGCCACGCCGCGCGGGCTCGGTCGCGGGCTCGGTCGCGGGCTCGGTTGCGGGTTCCGTCGCGCGTTCGGTCGCGGGCTGCGTCCGGGCCATGGGTGGTGCCTTCCGTGATGCTCTCCGTGCTGGCTGAAAACCCATGTTAATGGCACGTTGCGACGAATGGAAAAGCCCCGCCGCTCAGCACTCAGCACTCAACGCTCGTCGCCCGGGCGCCGCCCGAGATCGCGTGACGGATCAGAACTCGTTGATGAGCTTGCCCAGCGCCTCGGCGGTGAGCGCCGGAGTCAGTGCATTGACACTGATCCGCTCCATCACCTGCAGGTACACGTCCACGTCGTCGGGCTTGTCCAGATACAGCGCCCCGGACAGGTGCTCCAGGTAGACCACGTCCGGCAGGTCCTGCTCGGCGAAGCGCAGGATGGTGAAGGCGCCGGCGTCGGCGGCCTGGGCCCCGCACTCGAAGGGCAGCAGCTGCACCGTGACGTTCGGCCGGTCCATCATCTCCAGCAGGTGCGAGAGCTGCCGGCGCATGATCTCCGGGCTGCCCATCGGGCGCCGGACGGCCGCCTCGTCGAGCACCGCCCAGAAGCGCGGCGGGTTCTCGTCGTGGGACAGGACGTGCTGCCGTTCCTGGCGGATCGCGACGCGGCGCTCGACGTCCGCGTCGAGGGCCGTGTTGCCCCTGGCCACCACCGCGCGGGTGTAGTCCGGGGTCTGGAGCAGGCCGGGGATGAACTGCACCTCGTAGGTGCGGATCAGGTTGGCCGCCGTCTCCAGGCCGACGTAGTTGGCGAACCAGCTGGGCAGCACGTCGTGGTACCCGTGCCACCAGGAGGCCGCGTTCGCCGCGTCGGCCATCGACAGCAGCGGCTCGCGCTCCCGTTCGTCGGTGACGCCGTACAGGGTCAGCAGGTCCGCGACGTCGCGGACCTTGAAGCCGACGCGCCCGAGTTCCAGCCGCGAGATCTTCGATTCCGAGGAGCGGATCTCATAACCCGCCGCCTCCCGCGTGATGTGCGCCGCCTCGCGCAGGCGCCGCAGCTGGGAGCCGAGCATGAGGCGTCGAACGGTGCTGGACGTGCTGTGCGCCTCGCTCACCTGCACAAGGTACAGGCTTCCGGCTCGACAGTCAGGCACACGGCCGATTTCGCAATCTCAGGGATAACCCCGAGGGGTTCACCAGGGGTTCACCGGGCCTGGAACACGTCCCCGTACCGCTCCCAGCGCGGCCACGGCCCGAAGTGCACGGCGTACCACTGCCCGCGCCACGACAGCAGCGAGAAGACGCCGAACGAGTGCGGCACGCCGTCGAGCGTGTACCTGACGCGCGAGCCGTAGAGCCGGTAGTAAGGGATCTTGTTCTCCTCGGATCCCGGCGTCATCCACTCCGCGTTGCCGGCCGGCACGTCGATCCCGACCAGCCGGGCCCGCTGCGCACCCGCGCCGAGCAGCCGGTGCGCGGCGTGCACGTCGAGGTCGAAGTAGCCGAGCAGGCGGTGGTCGTAGTCGCCGGCGGCGTTCCACAGGGCCTTGAGCTGCACGTACGCGGTCTTCGGGAAGAAGAACGGGTGTGCCTCCTGCGAATCGTCGTCGACGATGCCCTGCCACAGCACCCGCAGCCGGGCCTGGAACTGCTGGTCGGCGCTGCTCGGCAGGGCGCGGGTCTGCGGCAGGGTGCCCGGGTCGACGGCCGGCGGGACGAGCGCGGCCGGCGTCGGTTCCGGGGCCAGGCGGGAGGGCACGTGCAGGTGCGGCGGCGCTTCGGCGGTCGCCGTCACGGCTCTGGTCTGCGCAGGCTGAGACGACCCGTGGCGCGTGGTCTCCACCCCGGCCCACGCGGCGATCGCCACCGTCACGGCGAACGCGGCGACCCTGGTCAGCGGCCTCATGACAGGGTTCTTCTCCCCCGGGCAGGCGCGCCATTCCGGGGTTCGCCCCGATGGGCTAAGAGGCCTTGCCGCAGGTCAGCCGAGCTGGCCGGTGGGCCGCACCACGAGCTGGTTGACGTCCACGCCCTCGGGCTGGTTGACGGCGAACAGGATCGCGGCGGCGATCTGCTCGGCGGTGAGCGTGGGCGCCGCCTGCGGTGATCCGCCGCGCTCATCCCAGAAGGGGGTGTCCACGACGCCCGGGGCGACCAGGGTGACGCCGACGCGGTCCTTGGCGACCAGCAGGCGGACGTTCTCGACCAGCGCGTGCACGGCCCACTTGGTGACCGAGTACAGGTTGCCGGGCGTGTACCGGATGCCCGCGACCGAGCCGACGACCACGATGCGGCCCTTCGACTCCCGCAGGTGCGGCAGCGTCTCGCGGACCAGCAGGGCCGGACCGAGGACGTTGGTCAGGACCATGGCACGCATGGCGTCGGGGTCGTGGTCCTCCAGGGTGCCGGGCAGGGAGAAGCCGGCGTTGGCGATGACCGTGTCGAGGCGGCCCCAGGTGTCCAGTACTTGACGGACGGTGGCGGCAACGTCGGTCGGGTCGGCGGCGTCGCCGTTGATCGTCAGCAGCCGGTTTCCGGAGTCGGTTTCGGACTCGGACTCGGCTTCGGCCCCGGCTTCGGCTTCGGCGGAGGCGGCGAACGCGGCCAGCTTGTCGGCGTCGCGGCCGGTGACCGCCACGCGGTGGCCCTGCTTGAGCAGCGCGCGGGCGGTGGCCGCACCGATTCCGCTGGAACCTCCGGTGATCAGCGTGACAGGTTCCATGGGACGGCCTCCCGGGCTTCAGGTGTTGATCAACGGCGACCGCGGAATGATATCCGACCTCTTCGGACGAGGCGTGATGCGCTTACGAGGGCACGAGAACCCGGCGCACCGCGCCGCGCAGCCAGTGGTGCGCGCCGTCGACCGTGTGCCGGGGGTGCCAGGCGATGCCGATGGTCAGCGGCGGCAGGGCCACCGGGACGTCGAGCAGGCGCAGCCCGAGGGCGTCGGCGGTGAGCGGCGAGGCAGCGGCGAGGGAGCGGCGCCGGGGAGTGCGGCCGGGACGAGGCAGACGACGTCGCTGCGGGCGGCCAGGGCCATCGCGGCGAGGTGGCTCGGGAGCACGACTCGACTGCGTGGACGGCGACCGCAAGACGCCCATGGTCGCCGTCGCCGACGGCGTAGCCCGCACTCCCCAGACCGCCTCGCCGACCACGTTCGAGCAGTGGTGCGCCAAGACGCTGACCGCCACCGAGCATCGCCCCGCAGCTCAGTCCCTCCCCCGAGAGATCGCGACAGCGACGACGACAAGCACGAGCACGACGACACCCAGACCGATCACGCGGTCCTCCCCCACCCGAGCTCAAATATCGTTGCCTGCAACGTACCCGAACGTCATCGCCGGCCCAATGGTCGAGCCCGCCCCGGCGTAACTGTGCCCCATCACCGCGGCGCTCGCGTTGCCCGCCGCGTAGAGCCCGGGGATCACTGAGCCGTCGCTTCGCAGGACCCGTGCGCGCTCGTCGGTGACCATGCCGCCCTTCGTGCCGAGGTCGCCTGGGACGATGCGCAGGGCGTAGAACGGCGCGAGCCACAGCGGCGCCAGGCACGAGTTCGGGATCACCGCCGGGTCCGTGTAGTAGTGGTCGTAGACGCTCGTGCCGCGGTGGTAGTCCGTGTCGGTGCCGGTGAAGGCCAGGCCGTTGAAGTGGGTGACGGTGTTCGTCAGCGCGGATGGGGAGACGCCGATCTGGTTCGCCAGGCCCCACAGGGTCAGGTCCCGGTAGACCGAGCCGTTCTGGTACCAGGAGGCAGGGAACGGGAGGGTCGGGAGGATGTCGCGGAAGACGTAGCGGTCGCGGAAGTTCTGGTCGATGATCAGCCAGGCCGGGATGTCGGGCGCCGTCGCGTTCTGCCGGTACATCGTGTGCACCACGTCCACGTACGGCGCCGCCTCGTCGACGAAGCGGTGCCCGGCCTGGTTCACGATCAGCCCGCCGGGCAGCGTCCGCTCGGCCAGGCAGAAGTACGGCCCGTCGCCGCTCGGGATCGTCGGGCCCCACCAGGCCTCCTCCATCAGCGCCAGCGCGGCGCCGGCGCGCTGGCCGGCCAGGATGCCGTCGCCGGTGTTCTCCTTCGCGCCGACGCTCCAGCTCGTGCCGATCGGCTGCTGCTGGTACTGCGCGCGCATCGCGCCGTTGTGCTCGAAGCCGCCGGAGCCGACGATGACGCCCCGGCGCGCGTTGATCAGGC
Organism: Catenulispora rubra; assembly: GCF_015356825.1. Taxonomy (GTDB): domain Bacteria; phylum Actinomycetota; class Actinomycetes; order Streptomycetales; family Catenulisporaceae; genus Catenulispora; species Catenulispora rubra. The sequence continues at coordinate 10,905 of NZ_JAACYW010000212.1, forward strand.
CCGGCGTGCCGTTCTGCGTGACGACCACCCCCGCCGCACTCCCGTTGACGATGTTCAGGTCCGTCAGCGGCGTGTTCAGCAGCACCGGGACGCCGGCCTGCATCAGCCCCGCGCGCAGCCCGGTGGCCAGCGACTGCCCCATGGTCAGCGGCTTCTGCCCGGCCAGCGCGGCGGCGGCCCCGCGCGCTGCGGCCCCGGCGGCGACCGCCGCGCCCTTGACGTTGACCGCGGCCAGGTTGATCCACTTGTAGTCCTGGCTGAACACCACCAGCCCGGCCGGCACCGGCAGGTAGGCCGGGTTCAGGTGTGCCAGCTCCGATCCCAAAATGTTGCCGTCGATGACGTCCGGCTCGATCGACCGGCCGCCGGGCATCCCGCCGGGCAGCTCCGGATAGTAGTCGGAGTAGCCGTCCATCCACTTGAACCGGCACGGGCTGTGCGCCATGACGAACGACAGCATCGCCGGTCCGTTGTTCAGGAACGCGGCCTGGCGCGCCGCAGGAGAACCGCTGCCGACGACCGCCGCGAGGTATTCGGCCGCCAGGGCCGGGGTGTCGGGGACGCCGGCGGCGAGGATCACCGAGTTGTTCGGGATCCAGATCCCAGCGCCCGAACGCGCGGCCGAGCCGCCGAACGTCGGCGCCTTCTCGACGACCACCACCGACAGACCGCGCGCCGCGACCGTGAGTGCGGCGGTCATCCCGGCCGCGCCGCAGCCGACCACGACGACGTCGTACGTCCCGAGCACGGGAGCGTCGGCGTAGGCATTCGCACTGCCGAAAGCTCCCGCGCCGAAGAGAGCGGCGGTGGTCCCCACGGCGGCACCCTGCAGGACGCGGCGGCGGGAAAGGTCTGTTCCGTGCTCGGGCATGGGGCCCTCCGAATCCGAGACCTGACGATGCGTCAGAACGCATCAGGAATCTGATCCGGTGCTCTTGGGAAGTCAAGAGGCGTTCCGGCCCGGCCGCGCGCCGGCGTTCCAGAGGCAGCGTCAGGGATTCAGCGTCACGGATTCAGCGGCGGCCCGACCACGAACGAGACCGACAACGACCGGTTCCCCGACGAGGCCCGCACGTGGTACCGACCGTCCGGCAGCACGATCGAGCCCGCTCCCTGGTCCAGGGCGACGCTGATCGTCCCGCTCCCGTCGACCACGGTCGTGGCCTGCGGCACGGCGGCGTCCAGGAACGTGACCGTGACCGTCTGCCCCGCGGGCCACCCGACGCCTTCCAGGATGAAGGTGGTCCGGGGGTCGCCGAACGGCGGCCGGACGTCCAGCCGCGTCCCGTCGACCACGGTCGCCGCGCCAGGTGGCGGACCCTGCGGCGGGCCTCCGCCGGGTGGCGGGCCCTGCAGCGGCGGACCGCTGCGGGTCGGCGGAGGCGACGAGGCGGTCGGCGGCGGGGAGCCGGGAGGCGAGCCGGCGGGCCGGCCGCAGGTCACCCCACTGGTTGCCCCGCCAGTCACCCCACTGGTTGCCCCGGTAGCCGCCGCCGGCCCGGCCCCCGCCTGCGTCGAATTCGAGTCCTTGGAACCGAGCGTCACCACACCGGCGAGAAACAGAGCACTGATGGTCGCCGCGCCGATCGCCAGCACCACACTGCCCGCGACCACCGCCGGCCCCATCGGCGAGCGCCGCTGCCACCGGCCCGGTCCCCACCGCCCGACGCCGGAGCCGGCTCGGGCCCGCCGCCGGCTCGACGCGGCCCGGCTCGCCGGCACCCAGTGCGACCCGTCCTGGTCCGGCGGCAGCGACGGATGCCGGGGCCGCGGGTCGCCGTCCGGGGAGTCGTCGGCGGTCCCGGCCTCGACGTCGAAGGCCCCGTCGCCGGTGAACACCGTCTCGTCCACGGGTTCTGACAGATCCCCGAAGCTGTCGGCGGAGCGCACCGCGACATGGGTCTCGTCTTCCGAGCCCTCGCTCGCCGCGTCCGGTGTCGACCGCCGCGTCCGCGCCAGCTCCATCTGCTCGCTGCGATACCCCTCGATGTACTCCAGCACCGCGTCGGGCAGCGGCCGCGCGGAGTCGGCCCCGGCCAGGTGCGGCGCCAGGGCGGCGAGCAGCGAGGCCGGCGTCGGGCGGTCCGTCGGCTTCAGCGCCAGACAGGCCGCGACCAGCCCGCGCACCTCCCGGGGCACCTGCGCGAGGTCCGGGGGCCGCCGCATCTTCTGCAGCAGGACCCCGACCGCCTTCTCCTCCTGGTACAGCGCGGCGCCGGTGGCCGCGTGGTAGAGCGTCGCGCCGAGCGCGAACACGTCGGCGGCCGGTCCGACGACCGGCTCCCCCGCGGCCTGCTCGGGCGCCATGTACAGCGGCGTCCCGAGAACCATCCCGGCGGCCGTGCCCTGGGGCAGTCCGTCGCGGCGGGCCAGGCCGAAGTCGATGACCCGCGGGCCGTCGGCGGTGACGAGCACGTTGGCGGGCTTGAAGTCCCGGTGCACGAGCCCGGCCCGGTGCACGCACTCCAGCGCCTCGGCACAGCCGGCGGCCAGCCAGCGCACCGCCGACACGGCCAGCGGTCCGCAGGTGGCCACCAGCTCCTCCAGCGACGGCGCGGGCACGTACACCGTGGCCAGCCACGGCAGATCGGCGTGCGGGTCGGCGCCCACCACGGCCGCGGTGAACGCGCCGCTGACCCGCTTGGCCGCGTCCACCTCGTGCGCGAACCGGCGACGGTATCCGGGATGCTCGGCCAGCCCGGACCGGATGGTCTTCACGGCCACCAGCCGCGAGGACGCCGAGCGCGCGAGGTACACCTCGCCCATCGCGCCCGCGCCGAGGCGCCGCACCACCTCGTAGGGCCCGATCCGGGCAGGGTGGAACGCCTGAGGCTGCCCTGACCGCGTCCGCATCGAGATCCGCCCTCCGGAAGGGACTGTGGCGCCGGAGCCTGGGTGGACGCTGCGGTTTGCAGAGTCCTTATTAATCTAGCTGCTGGCGCCGGAAGCGGCGGGTCTTCGGGGAACTCTGTTCGAGTGGTAACCGAGTTGTAGTAATCCAGGTGGCGGTCCAGACGATCCCAGTGATCTAGGCGGTCGCCAGATCAGCGGACGGCACCGGCATCTCCTCCGACAGCAAACCCTCCTCTCGCAGGCGCATCCAGACGCCCGCCGGTATCGGCTGCGCGGCCCACTCCAGGTTCTGCGCCAACTGCCCGCGCGAGTCCGGGCCGGTCAGGACGCAGCGCACCGCGGGATGCCCCAGCGGGAACTGCAACGCCACCGCGGCCGTGGGCACCCCGAACTCGTGGCACACCTTCGCGATGTGCGCCGCCTTCGCGCGGGTCTGCTCGTCGACCGGACGGTAGCGGAACATGGCGTTGGCGACGCCGTCGATGAGCCCGCCGTGCAGCGACTGCGCCGCGACGACGGTGACGCCGCGCCGCTCGGCCTCGGGCAGCAGTTCGTCCAGGGCCTGGGTGTCGAGCAGCGTGTAGACGCCGGCCGCCAGCACCAGGTCCGGATCAGTCTCCCGGATGAAGCGCGTGAGCATCGGCGCCTGCACCATGCCGACGCCGACCGCGCGCACCACCCCCTCGTCACGCAGCCGCGCCACCGTCGGCCACGCCTGCTCCAGGGCTTCGCGCCAGTGGTCGTCGGGGTCGTGGATGTAGAGCATGTCCACGCTGTCCACGCCGAGGCGCAGCAGGCTCTCCTCCAGCGAGGTCAGGATCCCCTCCCGGCTGAAGTCGTAGATCCAGTCGGCGCCGGTCTGCTTGGTATCCGGGTGCGAAGGCCGGACCAGGCGTCCGACCTTGGTGCTCAATACGTACTCCGCACGCGGACGTCCGCGCAGCGCGAGGCCCAGCAGCCGCTCGGAGTGCCCGGCCCCGTACATGGGAGCGGTGTCGAAGTAGCGCATCCCGCTCTCCCACGCCGCCTCCACACAGTCCAGAGCCTGCCCGAGCCCGACGCCGTCGTTGGCGATCGCGGCCGCGCCGAAGCCCAGCCGGGGAAGTGTGATCATGCCTTGACCCCTCCGGACACCAGGTCCACTCGCCAATACCGTTGCAACAGCAGGAACACCGCGGCCAGCGGCACGATCGACACCAACACCCCGACGATGACGATCGTGTACTGCGCGGCCTGGCCGCCGGTGATGATCAGCAGCCCGTACAGCCCCTCGGTCAACGGGAACAGCTGGTCCCGGTTGAGCATCACGAAGGGCAGCAGGAAGTTGTTCCAGATGCCGATGAACTGCAACAGGAACACCGTCACCAGTGCCGGCATCATCAGGCGCGCGCCGATCGAGGCGAACATCCGCCACTCCGAGGCCCCGTCCACCCGCGCCGCCTCCAGCAGCTCGTTACTGACCGACGCCTCGGCGTAGATCTTGCACAGGTAGATCGCGAACGGGCTGACCAGCTGCGGCAGGATCACCGCCGCGTAGTTGTTGGTCATCCCCAGCTTGGCCAGCAGCAGGAACTGCGGGATGGCCAGCATGATCTGCGGGAGCAGGACGGCCGCGACGATCAGCCGGAACAGCCAGACGCTGCCGTAGAACCGGTACTTGCCCAGCGCATACCCGGCGCAACCGCAGACGATCGTGGAGAGTGTCGCGCCGCCGACCGCGTAGATCACCGAGTTGACGGCCCAGCGGATGAAGATGCCGTGGTCGTAGGCGAACAGGGCGCGCAGGTTGGAGAAGAAGCCGCCGTGGAAGGACGGCGCGAACGGCGCGGTCGAGAACAGCTCGCTGTTCGTCTTGGTGGAGGCGATCACGATCCAGACCACCGGCAGCACGCAGTACACGGCGCCGATCAGCAGGATGACGGTCGGGATCCAGTTCGTCCGGCCCCCGGCCTTCCTCCCGGCGCCGGTCGCCTCGGTCCGTGCCGTGCCCGCCTTCGCCGTCCCGGTCGTGGCCGCTGTCATCGTTCACTCCTACGCGCTGTCAGACGGAGCACCGTGTTGGCGGCCACGGTGGCGGCGACCGTCAGCACGATGAGCAGGAACGAGGCGGCCGCCCCGCGGTAGATGTCGTTGTCCACGAAGGCGTCGGTGTAGACGCGCATCAGGGGTACCCAGGTCGAGCTGATCGCGTTGGTGACCGGTTTGAGCGTGGTCGGCTCGTTGAACAGCTGGAGCGCGCCGATCAGCGAGAAGACGGTCACCAGGGTCAGCGTCGGGGCCAGCAGCGGCAGCTTGATGCGCAGCGCGATCTGCAGCTCGCTGGCCCCGTCCAGCTCGGCGGCCTGGAACAGCTCGCGCGGCAGGCCGCGCAGCGAGGTGTAGATGACGACCATGTTGAAGCCCAGGACGCCCCACACCGCGACGTTGGCCACGGAGAAGAACACCGTGTGCGAGCCGAAGTAGTTCACCACGTTCCCGCCGATCGGGCTGGTCGCCGGCAGGTACATGAAGCCCCACAGCAGCGTGGCGACCACACCCGGCACCGCGTACGGCAGGAAGATCGCCAGCCGCGAGAAGCCGACGAGCCGGGTCCGTTTGGCGTCCAGGCACAGCGCGAACAGCGTGGAGAAGCCGATCGTGGCCGGCACGCCGATCACCGCGACCAGCAGCATCCGGCCGATGCTGTGCCAGAACTCCGCGTCGCCGAACGCCGCGCGGTAGTTCTCCAGGCCGGCGAAGACGGTGGTCGGGTTGTCGGTCCCGAACAGGCCTCCGCCGGCCCTCTGCTTCATGAAGCTGAGATAGATCGCGTAGGCGCCCGGAGCCACCGTGAACAGCAGGAACAGCACCACGGCCGGGATGAGCAGGACCTGCGGGAGCACCGTGTGCCTGCGGCGAGGAGCCTTCATGGCCTCTTCTTCCTGTCCTTTCCTGTGCTTGCCTGTGCTTGCCTGTGCTTGCCTGTGCTTGCCGGTCCTTCCGGACTCAGCCGGTGACCGAGAAGCCGCGCTTCTTCAGGTCGTCGACCGTCGCCTGCTGCATCTGCGTCAGCGCCGCGGACAGCGGCGTCTTGTTCTGCAGGGCGGCGGCGAAGTCGTTGGAGTAGGCGTCGAAGGTGACGTTCGCGTTCGGGCCCCAGACCTGGAACGTGCGGACGTTCTTGGCCGCCTGCGCGATCAGCGTGTTGTAGTCCTGCTGGTCGGACATGAACGGCGGCGGGGTCTTCAGCGCGTCCTGGCTCTGGTTGGACAGCGAGGCCGGGAACGCCGCGACCTGCTGGATCAGGGTCTTGACGCCCTCGGTGGAGGAGTTGAGCCACTTGACGAACTTCGCGGCCTCGGCCGGGTGCTTGGAGTTCGAGGTCACCGCCTCGGTCTCGCCGCCCCAGATGCCCACGGTCGGGTCCCCGGCGGTCCAGGCGGGCAGCGGTGCGGCGACCCACTTGCCGGAGGTGTCCTTGGCCACCGACGGGAACTGGTTCGGCGCCCACTGCGCGCTGACCCAGCCGATGATGTTCCCGCTGTTCATGTCGGTGCTCCACTGCGGGGACCAGTTCGGCTCCGGGGAGACCAGGCCCTTGTCGATCAGGTTGCTCCAGTAGTTCGCGACCTTCTGCGTCGGTGCGTCGTCGATGGCCACGTTCCAGGTGGTCCCGGACGTCGTCCACCAGTTGGCGCCGGCCTGCTGCGCGAGCCCGGCGAACCAGCCGGAGTCCACGGCCGAGAAGTTGCCGATGTACTGCTTGGGGTTCTTGGCGTGGACGGTCGCGGCGTCCGCGGCGTACTCGTCCCAGGTGGTCGGGGGCTTGAGGCCGAGGGAGTCGAAGATGTCCTTGCGGTAGAAGAAGACCATCGGGCAGACGTTCTGCGGGACGCCGTAGGTCTTGCCCTCGAACTGCACCTGGGACAGCGAGGACTTGTCGAAGTCGGCGGAGATGTCGCCGACGTACTGGTCGATCGGCACGATGACCTTGTTGGCGATCAGCGCCGGGAGCGCCTGGTACTCGACCTCGGTGACGTCCGGGTTGGTGCCGGCGGCGTTGTTGGTGATCAGCTTGTTGTAGAGGGTGTAGCCGGTGCCCGAGGGCTTGCTCAGCTGCACCTGGATGTCGGGGTTCGCCTGGTTCCACTGGTCGACGGCGGCCTGCATGCCGCCGTCCCAGTTGACGTAGGTCAGGGTGACCTTGCCGTGGCCGCCGCTCGCGGCGCCGGCCTTGTCGCCCGCCTTGGGCGAGGAGCTGGAGGAGCTGCATGCGGTCATCGCCAGCGCGGTGGCGGCCAGGGTGAGGGCGGCGGTGCCCCTCATGAGGTTGGTGCGCAATCCATTGCCTCCTTTAATGCATTGTCATGTGTGGTTCGTCATGTGCCTAGGTGGTTGGTCGTGCACGGTTGGTCGTGCACGGTTGGTCATGCACCGGCAGCCCAGGCCGGAAAGGTCACCGGCGAGGTCTGCAGGCCGATCCACTGCCGCCGGGTGAACCCGGCCAGCTGGCCTTCGCCGCCGTGGCGGGCGTAGCCGTCGTTGACGTGCACTTCGTTGCTGTGCATCCGCTCGGCGAACGCGTAGCCGCGCAGCGGGTCGCCGGTGAACACGGAGTTCATCAGCGTCCGGTGGCGGTTGGCCAGCTCCAGCGCCTGGTCCTCGGTGTCGACGACGGTGACCGGCAGGACCGGGCCGAACGTCTCCTCCTGGAAGATCGGCATGTCGGGGGTGACGTCGGTGAGCACGGTGGGCCGGTAGAACAGGCCGTCGTACTCGCCGCCGACCGCGACCCGCGCGCCGGCCCGGATCGAGGGCAGGACCAGGCCCTCGTGGAAGCGTGCGAGCTGGCCGGCGGTGATCACCGGGCCGAGGTCCACGTCCTCGCGCAGCGGGTCCCCGACCCGGAGCTTGCGGACGCGCTCCACGATCGCCTCGGTGAAGGCTTCGGCGATCGGGCGCTGCACGATGTGCCGGCCGGCGCTGATGCAGGTCTGGCCCTGGTACCACAGCGCGGTCCAGACCGCGCAGCTCGCCGCCTGGTCGACGTCGGCGTCGTCGAGCACGACGAAGGCGTTGTCGCCGCCGAGCTCGGTGATCACCGGGGTGCCGGTGCGGCCGCCGTGCTCGCGGATCGCGGCGCCGACCTCGTAGGAGCCGGTGAAGTGGATCAGGTCCAGGCCCGGGTGCTGCGACAGCGCGGCGCCGGTGGCCGGTCCGTCGCCGGGCAGCACGGCGAAGACGCCGTCCGGGACGCCGGCCGCGCGCGCCGCCTCGGCGAGCACCTGGCCGCCGGCGATCGGCGTCAGCTCGGCGGGCTTCAGGACCACGGCGTTGCCGTAGGCCAGGCCCGGGGCCAGGGCGCGCATCGCCAGGCTCATCGGGTAGTTCCACGGCACGATCAGGCCGATGACGCCGAGCGGCACGGCCCGGGACAGCGACATCTTGCCGGGCTTGTAGGGCGGCAGGATCGAGCCGGCGTTCTCGGTGAGCTGGGTCGCGGAGTTCAGCAGCTGGTTGATCGACTGGCCGAGTTCCTCCTCGGCCTTCTCCGCGGTGCCGCCGGTCTCGCGGATGATGAGCGAGATCAGCTCGTCGTGGCGCCGCTGGAGCTGCGCGGCGAAATCGCGCAGGACCTCGCAGCGGGTGTTCGCGTCGGTGTCGGCCCAGGCCGGCTGCGCGCGCCGGGCGGCGGCCACCGCGCGGTCGACCTGCTCGGCGGAGGCGTCGGCGTAGCGGGCGAAGGCGCGGCCGGCGGCCTTGTCCAGGACCGGGCGCCAGGGCGCGGCGGGGGTCTCGAAGCGGCCGTCGATGAAGACTTCGGCGGTGTACTCGGCCGCCTCGGTCGCGGTGGTCGCTGCGGTGCTGACAGAACTCATCAGGGATCCTGATTCTCTGCGTGCTGGTTCTTTGCGTACTGGTCTTTGCGTGGCGGTTCGCTGTCTTACGGGTTCGCTGTCTTACGGGCTCGCGGTCCTGCGCGTTCGCTGTCTTGCCGGTCGTGCATGTTTCGGCCCGGTGTCCACCCGCTGACGACCGGACTTAATTAACGATGAAAGATAAGGGGGCCGGAGGGGGCTGTCAACGCCCCCGCCGAGAGCCGGATCTAGCGCGCGGCCCAGAGCAGACCGCGCTCCGTCAGGGTTCTGACAGTGGATTCGCGCAGGTCCTCCACCCGGTGCCCGACCGCCGAGACGAACACCTTTCCGGCACCCCACCGCCGGGTCCACACCACCGGCATCGGCACCGCTTCACCGCCCTGACCTCCGTCTCGGGCATCAACACCGGTCGTCGCCAGCACCGTGTCGCGGGCGTCGGTGATCACCCAGTACTGCTCGCTGTGGACGTCGAAATCCCCGAGCCCGGCCACGATCGGATGCCCGGCATGCTCCGCCGCGATCTCGACGCGGTAGGTCAGGAATTCCGGCGGATGGAACAGGAACAGCCCGCCGACCATGCGCAGATAGTCCGG
>NZ_JAACYW010000213.1 GCF_015356825.1 Catenulispora rubra
CAGTAGCATGATGGGTCGAGGTCTTTCAGCATGCGTTCGAGGACGCGGAACTCGCCGTCTGTGTGCGCGACGCCTGCAGGCCGGCGTGGAGGCGACGAATTCCCCGTAGGCGTGCCGGCGCGCCTGTCCACGGGCGCCGGTGCGATCCGCGGCATCGTGAAGGAACCCGGCATGGTCGAGCCGCTCGGCAACACGCTGAACGACAACCTGATCCGGGCCCTGTTGCGCAACGCGACGCTGGTGCCGGAGGACCTGTACGTGCTCGGCGAGAACGTCTGACGGCGAACCGGGGCCGTGCTCGGCGAGAACGTCTGAGCCTGAGGCCCCGCGCTCACACGTGCGCCGCGTACCCGTCCGCCTTGAGCCCGTCCACGACCTGCTTCACCTCGTGCGCGCGATCCCGAGGACACACCAGCAGCGCGTCCTCGGTGTCCACGACCACGACGTCGCGCAGCCCCACCACCGCGACCACGCGCCCGGTCGTGGACACCACCACCGAGTCCTCGACCCCGCGCAGCGTCGCGAACGCGTCGTCGGTCAGCACCACGTTCCCGTCGGCGTCCCCGTCCAGCGACTCGCCGAGCGAGTGGAAGTCCCCGATGTCGCTCCACGGGAAGTCGGCCGGGACGGTCACCACCTTCCCGGCCGCCGCGGCACCCTCCATCACCCCGTAGTCCACCGAGATCCGCTCCAGGTCGTCCCAGACGGCGCCGAACACGGTCTCGTAGTCCGGCCCGTCCCAGGCCTCGATGATGGCGGCGATCCCGGCGTGCAGCTGGGGCCGCTGCCGCGCCAACTCCGCCAGGAAAGCCCGAACCTGGAACACGAACATGCCCGCGTTCCACAGATACTCGCCAGAAGCCAGATATGCCGCGGCGACGTCCGCCGAAGGCTTCTCCCGGAACTCTGCGATCCGATGCACCCCGGGCGAGATCTCCTCGGCCCGGTGCAGATACCCGAACCCGGTCTCCGCGCGCGTCGGCCGGATCCCGACGGTCACCAGCGCCCCGGTCCCGGCGGCGTCGGCGGCCAGCCGGATCAGCTCCTCGAACCGTTCCTGCCGCCCTATCAGATGGTCTGCCGAGTACACGGCCACCACCGCCGCCGGGTCCCGGCGCGCGATCACCGCCGCCGCCAACGCGATGGCCGCCAGCGAATCCCGCGGCGCCGGCTCGACCAGGATGTTCTCCTCGGGCACCTGCGGCAGCTGACGCGCCACGGCCGCGGCGTGCGCGACGCCGGTCACCACGTACACCTGGTCCGGATGCGACAGCGCGGAGACGCGGGCCGCGGTGGCCTGCAGCAGCGTCTGGTCGGTACCGCCGAGGCGGTGCAAAAACTTCGGGTTCGCGGCCCGCGACAGGGGCCACAAACGGGTTCCGCTACCACCGGCCAGGATCATCGAGTACACGCGGTGACACCTTCCTGGGAGAGGGACGGACCGAGTCCTCACCCGGTCCTTTCCCTCATCTGCCGATCGCCGCACCCCGCACGGCCCGCGCCACCGTCGGCATGGCGGGATCAGGTTGCTGAGACCGCGCGGCCCGCCCCCGCGTGCGCCCGGTATCTCAGCCCTCGAACACGTACTGTCCGTCGGCATCCCGTCGCAGCTCAGCCGTGCCGGTGACGGCGTCGACGTTCAACGGCCCGTAGATGTGCGGGAACGGCGCGTCGGCGCCCGGCACCGGGTCGTAACGCAGCGGCGCAGTCAGCTTCTCCGGGTCGATGACCAGCACCAGCAGGCCCTCGGCGTCGGCGTAGAAGGCGTTCGCCACGCCGGCGACCTGGGCCGCCGTGGAGGCGTGGATGTAGCCCTGCTGCTCGACCGTCTTTCCGCGCGTCGAGATGTGGTAGTGCCCCGCCGCGACGGCGTCGGCCCAGTCGGTGCGGAAGGCGATGTGGTAGATCGTCATGCCCCAGTCTCGCCCTGCGACCCGGTGCCGTCACAAATCGCGCCGGCGGTTGCAGTGGCGGGAAACCGTTGTCCGGCGCCTTTGGCATCAGGGCACTGTCGGCGAAGCCGGCACGCGGCGCTGGCGGACCGGTCGCTCGGACTAGTCCTGGCGACCGATGTGCCGGAGGACCGGTGATCGCTAGCCTGGCGGTGTGGACGCTCCTCCTTGGCTGGTCAACCGGCTCCGACATCTCGCCCGGCGGCGCACGCCGACCGGGTGGTTCGACGCGTTCGCGGTCGGCGGGATGCTGGTGCTCACCTGGCTGGTGTTCGACACGATGCGGTCCGGCGCGCATCCGTTGCTGGTCGGCCCCGGGACGGTGGACTTCCCGGCCGCGCAGCGGCTGGAGCTCGCGCTGGTGTCGGCCGCGCCGGTGGTGATGTGCCGGCGGCGTCCGGTGACCGCGCTGGCCGCGATGCTGGGCGGGGCGGCGTGCCTGACGGCGCTCGGCGAGGGCAGCGCGCTGTCGCTGATCGGGGCCAGCGCGCTGGTCACCGTGGTCGCGGCCAGCCGGCCGCGGTGGATCGGGCTGGCCGCGGCGATCGCGACGTTCGCGGCCTGGACGCTGCTGGAGTTCGCCACCAAGCCCGGCGACCCGACCCCGTACGGCCGGCTCAGCAACGCCGTCCTGCTGCTGGCCGTGGCGTTCATCGGCGGCGTGCTGGTCCGCGAGCGGCGCGAGCACGGCCGGGCGCTGCGCGAGCAGGTCGCGACCAGCGCGGTGACCGCCGAGCGGCTGCGGATAGCCCGCGAGCTGCACGACATGGTGGCGCACAGCATCGGCATCGTCGCGATCCAGGCCGGCGCGGCCAAGCGCTGTATCAGCACGCAGCCGGTGCTGGCCGCCGAGGCGCTGGACGTCATCGAGACCACCAGCCGGGAGACCCTGACCGGGCTGCGGCACATGCTGGTCGCGCTGCGCAGGGCCGAGAACGACCAGGACAGCGTCGCGCCGATGCCGGGGCTGGACAGCCTTCCGGCGCTGGCCGACAACGCGGCGAGGGCCGGGGTCGCGGTGCGGGTGCGGTTCGACGGCGCGCGCAGGGAGCTGCCGGCGGAGGTGGACCTGTCGGCCTACCGGATCGTGCAGGAGTCGGTGACGAACGTGGTGCGGCATGCGGGCACCCGGCAGTGCTCGGTGGCGATAGCGTTCCGGCCGCGGGAGGTGGTGATCGAAGTGCTCGACGACGGTCGCGGCGGGCACGCCGACGCCCCGCGCGCCGGCGGCGGGTTCGGACTGGCCGGGATGCGGGAGCGGGTGTCGCTGCTGCACGGGTCGTTCGACGCCGGGCCGCGCCCCGAGGGCGGGTTCCGAGTGGCAGCACGGATCCCGGCATGAACGGCGTGGCTGGCATGAGCGGCGTAGGCGGGATCAGCGGCGTGAGCGGCACGCCGCCGATCAGGGTCCTGCTGGCCGACGACCAGCCGCTGATCCGGGCCGGTCTGGTGATGGTGATCACCGACGCCCCGGACATCGAGGTGGCCGGGCAGGCCGGCACCGGCGCCGAGGCCCTGCGGCAGGTCCACGACCTGCGCCCGGACGTGGTGGTGATGGACATCCGGATGCCGGGCCTGGACGGGATCGAGGCCACCCGTCGGATCAAGGCCGAGGCGCCGGCGACCAAGGTGCTGATGCTGACCACGTTCGACGACGACGAGAACGTGTATGGCTCGCTGCGGGCCGGGGCGAGCGGGTTCCTGCTCAAGGACATGGCGCTGGACGACATCCTGGCCGCGGTGCGGGTCGTCGCGGCCGGGGACGCGCTGATCGCGCCGAGCGTCACGCGCAGACTCATCGCCGACTTCACCGATCAGGGCTTCGCCGCGGACCGGACTCAACGCGCTGAGCGGGACCAGCGGGATCGCGTGAGCGGCGACGTACGCGGCCGGGCCGATCCTCGTAGCAGGGACGAAGCACGCGGCAGGCTAGTCGGCGTCACAGAGCGCGAACACGAAGTGCTGACCCTGGTCGCGCGCGGCCTGGCCAACAGCGAGATCGCCGCCGAGCTGGTGATCAGCCTGGCCACGGCGAAGACCCACGTGGCGAACCTGCTGACCAAGTTGGACGCCCGGGACCGGATCCAGCTGGTGATCCTCGCCTACGAGACCGGGATCATGAGCTGAGTGTGGCCGGGGACAGAACTCTTAGGCGCCCTGCACAAACATGCCGCAACGGCTTGTCGCGCGAGCGGACACCTGAAAGCATTCCGCGCATGGAGATCAGTGAATCACCGCTGGCCGAGGCCGGCCGGCGTTTCTTCAGCCCGGAGAACGCCAAGAAGTGGATCGAGCTGCTGCGCCCGGGCTTTCACCTGCGCGAGCAGAACGAGGGCGAGCCGCTGGTCGGCTACCTCGGCGGGGAGCCCCTGCTGCCGGCGGACGTGCCGTGGCCGGAGTGGGAGGGGCACGGGCCGCTGTCGTTCGTCGCGGCGGTGGACTGCGGTGAGATCCCGGTGCAGGAGCTGGACATCCCGGTGCCGAGCGACGGGATGCTGTTGTTCTTCTACTTCAACGGCGTCGGCGACGACGCGGTGCAGTACCTGGACCCGGACACCATCACCGGCGGCACGCGCGTCGTCTTCGTGCCCGAAGGCACCGAGAACGTGGCCCAGCGGCCCGCGCCGGAGGGCCTGGAGGCGTTCCCGCGGATCATGCTGACCGGCGAGCTGATAGCGACCGCGCCGGACAACGAGAACGCGGCGCTGGTCGCGGCGTTCGGCGAGGCGGGCGAGGACCCGGCCGCCGACGACGACTACACCGAGTACCCGACGGTCGGCGACGCCGACGGCGACGGCTTCTACGACGCCCTCACCTCGTTCCGCCGCGACCACTCCCCGCACCACCGCGTCGGCGGCTACGCCCTGCCCAAGGCCGGCTCGGTCACCAAGGAGGCCTCGCACGCCGTGGCCCCCGGCGACGACGACGCGGCCAAGGAGCGCCGCCGCGAGCTCCTCGACGAGCTGGTGATGCTGCTGCAGGTCGACAGCGACGGCCGCGCCGCGATGGAGTGGGGCGACACCGGGCGCCTGTACTGGCTCATCCGGCGCGAGGACCTGGCTGCCCGCGACTTCGCCAAGGCCACGTTCACCTGGCAGAGCGAGTAGTGACCTGACCGGGGGCGGACCTTCGCAGCTCCCGGAGTCGGCGGGGCCGCGGTTGTCGTCGCGGCTCTCGTCGCAGCGCCCGGAGTCGGCCGCCGTTGCCGACTCGGCTGCCTGGGCTGCGCGAGCCTGCGGTTCCTGATCGCCGCGATCACCCAGCGCCCTGGCCGAACCGCTGGACCTGGCGGCGCCGTCCGAGACCGGGCGGCGCCGCGCGCTGGCTGCTCGGTACTCGCTGCTGTGCCGGAGGCAGGTATGTGCCCAGATACCCGCGCCGCCACCTCGCAGCCCGGCGCCTTGCCCACACCGTTTGGTCTTGACCGCAGCCGTGCCGGAGGCAGGTGTACGCCCAGCTACCCACACCGCCGCCTCACCGCCGGGTACCTCGCCCACACCGTTTGGTCTTTACCGCGGCCGTGCCGGTGCCCAGCTAGCCTCGCCACCGCCTCGCAGCCGGGCGCCTTGCCCTCACTGTTTGGCGCTGCTTGGTGCTGGTCTTGGTGTCTGTTTGTCTCATGGGGCCAGTTATCTCTCTCCCACCGCAGCGCGCCACCCCCGAAAGGCGCTAGTCCCCCGCGTCCCGCGCCAGCCGCTCGTGCAGCGCCACCAGCGCGTCGTACACGGTCACCACGTCTGCCAGGTCCCGCGGCTCCGGGATCGAGGCCTCCGCCGAGACCTTGATCATGTCCGCCTGCTCCAGCAGCACGGCGTACTGCTCCGCGCGCGGCGCCTGCGCCATGATCTCCTTCAGTGCCTGCAACTCCCGGATCATCACCGAGGGCATCCCGCGGCTGTTCTGCCGCACCTTCTCGAACCCGCGGCGTACCAGCCGGTCGTAGGAGGCCTGCGTCCGGATCAGGCGCACGTGCCCGGCCCGGTCGCGGTGCACCACCTGCGGATGCCAGCGCAGTGCCACCTGGCGCAGGCAGTCGCCGATCCAGTCGATGCAGCTCAGCGCCGTGAAAGGGTCGTTCACCGCCGAGGACAGGGCCCGGACGGCGATCTCCACCAGCTGGTCGATCCCGAACGAGATGTCCTGCGACAGCGACCGGTGCGGACCGGACAGGTGCGCCATCCGCAGCGCCTCCTTCACACGCGGGGCGGCCTCCGGGGGCGTGACCGTCGCCAGAAGGCGGCCGGCGACGATGAAGTGCCCCGGCCGGTACAGCAGGTGGATCACCGCGTCGGCCTCGGTGGCGATGCGGACCAGCTTGGCGTGCGAGACGTACTGCAGGTACCCGCTCTCCGAGGCGGTGACCACGCCGTGCTCGGCGTCCATCGCCGCCAGGATCTCCTGCGGCGAGGGCCCCAGCCGCCGGCCGCCGGGCGGCGGTGCGGCCTCCTCGTCGATGGCGCGCACCACGTCGGCGGCGATGGAGGCGATGACGTACGGCAGCTGGATCTGCACCGCGATGTGGTGGATGAAGTAGATCAGGACCCCGACGTCCAGCAGCGAGAGCACCAGCACGGTGCTGATCGAGGCGTGCGGCACGAAGTCGCCGTGCTTGCCCGGCCCGATCGAGATCAGCACCAGGATCGCGAAGGTGAACGTCCCGACGAACGTCCCCAGCGTCCACTGCGTCCCCCGGTCCCGCAGGAAGTTCCGCAGCATCCGGGGCCCGAGCTGGGTGGAGGCCAGCGTCAGCGCCACCAGGATCACCGAGAACACCACGCCCACCACCGTGATGTACGCGGCGGCCAGCGCGGTCAGGATCTGCCGGGAGGCATCGGCGGTCCCGCTGATCACCCACGACGGCAGCTTGATCGACCCGTTGTACGCCGCCCGGTCCAGCAGATACCCGGCCCCGAACAGCAGCACCGCCGCCCCGACCTCCAGCGTCGGCACCCACCACAAGCTCGTGCGCAGCGCCTCCCGGCGCCAGCCGGGCCGCAGCTGGACGTGCCTCATGGTGAGGATGTCCCCGAGGCGCGGATCCGGACGCGCGCAATAGGCCGTCCGGGTGGCCGAGCGCCGGCCGGTTCCGGCATGCGACCCGCGCGCCGCGGGCCTAGGGTGGCGGACGATCCCGGATGCGCCCTGCCGACCGGTGGAAGGTGGTCGCCGTGAACCCCTCCGAAGACGCCGACAAGCAGGGCCGCGATGCCCGAAACGCCGACGCCCCGCCGAGCTCGCACCCCTACCACCACCCCTCCGCCGGCTGGGGCGCCGCCAAAAGCGTCACGCACGTACTCCTGGAGCAGGGCGAACTCCGCGAGGGCACGCGCGCCATCCTGAAGATGAACCACGAGAACGGTGGCTTCGACTGCCCCGGCTGCGCCTGGCCGGACTCCATCAAGGGTATCCATCTCGACATCTGCGAGAACGGGATCAAGCACGTCACCTGGGAGATGACCCGCAAGCGCGCCGGCCGCGAGTTCTTCGCCGCGCACACCGTCTCCGAGCTCGACCAGTGGACCGACTTCGCCCTCGAAGACCAGGGCCGCCTCACCGAGCCCATGGTCTACGACGCCGAGACCGACCACTACGTGCCGATCGGCTGGAAGGACGCCTTCGAGCTGATCGGCAGCACCCTGCGAGCCCTGGACGACCCGAACCAGGCCGCGTTCTACACCTCCGGCCGCCTCGGCAACGAGGCCACGTTCCTGTACCAGCTGCTCGCCCGCGAGCTGGGCACCAACAACCTCCCGGACTGCTCCAACATGTGCCACGAGGCCAGCGGCCGGGCCCTGACCGCGGCGCTGGGCACCGGCAAGGGCACCTGCGACCTGAAGGACTGGGAGAGCACCGACGCGCTGTTCGTCCTGGGCGTCAACGCCGCCTCCAACGCCCCGCGTATGCTGACCTCGCTGGCCGAGGCCTACCGCCGCGGCGCGCAGATCGTGCACATCAACCCGCTGGTCGAGGCGGCGGCGACGCGCACGATCGTGCCGCACGAGTTCGTGCAGATGGCACTGAACAAGGCCACGAAGACCAGCACCCTGAACATCCAGCCGCGCATCGGCGGCGACATGGCCCTGATCCGCGGCATGGCCAAGGCCGTCCTGGAGTGGTCGAAGAAGGACCCGAAGGCGCTGGACCAGGAATTCATCGACCGCCACACGCAAGGGTTCGCCGAATACCGCGCGCTGGTCGAGGCCACCTCCTGGGACGAGATCGAGCGGCAGTCGGCGGTCACCCGCCAGGACGTCCGCAAGGCCGCGCAGGTCTACCGGGACGCCGACCGCAGCGTCATCAGCTGGTGCCTGGGCATCACACAACACGAGCACGGCGTCGACACCATCCGCGAGATCGTCAACCTCCTGCTGCTGCGCGGCAACATCGGCCGCGAGGGCGCCGGGCCGTCCCCGGTGCGCGGGCACAGCAACGTGCAGGGCAACCGCACCTGCGGCATCGACCACCGGCCCAAGCCGGAGTTCCTGGACCGGCTGGCCGAGGTGTGCCAGATCGATCCGCCCCGGGAGTTCGGCAAGGACACGGTCACCACGATCGAGGCCATGCACCGCGGCGAGGTGAAGGTGTTCTGCGGCATGGGAGGCAACTTCGCCCTCGCCGCCCCGGACACCCGCTACACCTACGACGCGCTGCGCGAGTGCGAGCTGACGTTCCACGTCAGCACCAAGCTGAACCGCAGCCACCTGGTGCACGGCCGCAAGGCCCTGATCCTGCCGTGCCTGGGCCGCACCGAGAAGGACCACCAGCGCGGCGGCGTGCAGCACCTGTCGGTCGAGGACTCGATGAGCATGGTGCACCTCTCGGTCGGGATGAAGAAGCCGGCCTCGCCGTACCTGCTGTCGGAGCCGGCGATCATCGCCGGCATCGCCAAGGCCGCGCTGCCGGAGACCAAGACGCCGTGGGACTGGTACGTCGAGGACTACGACCGCATCCGCGACACCATGGCCAAGGTGCTGGACGGCTTCGAGGACTTCAACCGGCGCGTCCGGCTCCCGCTCGGCTTCCGGATCAAGCAGCCGGCGCGCGAGCTGGTGTTCCTGACGCCCTCGGGCAAGGCCGAGTTCTCCGCCGCCGCGCTGCCCGACGCGGTCCCGGCGCCCGGCACGCTCCTGCTGGGCACGATGCGCTCGCACGACCAGTGGAACACCACCATCTACAGCGACGACGACCGCTACCGCGGGATCAAGAACTTGCGGACGCTGGTGTTCATGAACAAGGAGGACATGCGGGACCGCGGCGTCGCGCAGTTCGAGCCGGTGGACATCACGGCGACCTCCAAGGACGGCTCGAAGCGCACGCTGCGCGGCTTCCTGGCCGTCGAGTACGCGATTCCGCGGGGGTGCGCGGCCGGGTACATGCCGGAGATGAACGTGCTGGTCGGGATCAAGGACTACAGCGCGCAGAGCGACCAGCCGCTGATGAAGAACCTGAAGGTGCGGATCGAGCGGTCGAGGCGTGGCGACGCGGCCGCATCCGGAGAGTCTTCGAACACGGTGACGACACGCGCACCGGAGGCCACGGTCGCGGCACAATAGGGAATGTGCGGCGACCGGACTGTGAGGCTGGTCGCCGCATGACCACACGTATGACCACACGAATGGATTCGACCGCAGGTCACCGCCGACAACCAGCGCGACAGTGGCCAGGTGGACATCTCCGAACTGACGCCCGAAACCCTGGTCACGCTGCGCGCCTCGCGTCCCTATCCGGCGGTCACCATGGTCATGCCGGTCGACCCGAAGGCGCCCTTCAGCGAGAAGGACCGCATCCTGCTGCGCGGCCTGTGCACCGAGGCGCAGCGGCAGCTGGCCGAGGACCCGGACGTCGAGCGGGACGTGCGGCTGGCGCTGCGCGACGGCAAGCTCTCGCCGGAGGCCATCACCGAGCTCGTCGATCCCGGGGTGCCCGCCGGTGAGCTGGTCGTCTACCTCAGTGCGGCGGAGCCGACGCGGGTCTGGCAGGTGCCGACCGACGCCGAGGTGCTGCCGCGGGTGGAGTTCGCCGACCGGTACCTGACGCGTTATCTGGCCGCCGCCGAGCAGCGGTCGTGGCCGTACCTGGTGCTGGTGCTGGACCTGGAGATGTGCCGGCTCTACCGGGGCGCGGCCTCGCGGCTGCGGGAGGTGAAGGAGCACGGCTTCCCCGACGCGCCGGCGATCCCGTCGCCGGAGGACGCGGTGCCGGGGCCGATCCCGCGCGCGCAGCCGTACGAGGCGCACGAGGAGTACGTCAAGCAGTACTTGCGCACCGTCGACAAGAACCTCGGCCGGGCCTTGAAGGCGCACAACGGCCTGCCGCTGTTCGTCATCGGCGGCGACAAGACCCTCGCGGCGTTCCTGGAGCTCACCATCTACCGCGACCTGGTCGCCGGTACCCTCCCGCTGACCGGCATGGACAAGGACACCCCGGCCGACCTGGCCAGGCGGGTCGCGCCGACGATCGAGGCGTACCGGACCGAGCAGGTCGGGCGCGCGGTGGGCGAGCTGGGCGACGCCCGGTCGCAGAACAAGTACGTCGGCGGCCCGGCGGAGGTGTGGACGGCCGTCGCCGACAAGCGCGTCTACCGCCTGCTGGTCGAGGAGGGCCTGCTGATCGCCGGCAGGACCGGCGGCGACGGCCGCGAGCTGACGACCGTGCCCTTCCCCGAGCCGGTCACACTGCCGCAGCCGAAGGAGGACTTCGAGCCGCCGGAGCCCGGCGTGGCCACCGACATCGTCGAGCAGCTGGTCGAGAACGCGGTGGAGGGCGGCGCGCTGGTGGTGTTCGTGCCGGACGGGACGCTGGCCGACGCGGCGGGGGTGGCGGCGGTGCTGCGGTACTGAATGAACCCGGCCAGGAGCCGGCTCAGTACATCGACTTCAGTACATCGACACCGATGTACCTTGACGTGGAGGTACCTCGGTGTCGATGTACTGCGATTCGGGCGACTACTTCCCCAGCGCCTCCAGCATGTCCGCGGCGATCTGTGCCGAAGACTGCGGGTTCTGCCCCGTGTGCAGGTTCCGGTCGGTCTCGGTGTGCGGCTGGAACGCCGGTCCCTCGACGAAGTCGGCGCCGCGCTCGACCAGCTCGTCCTCCAGCAGGTAGCGCATGTTGTCGGCGAGGCCGCCGCGGCGCTCCTCCTCGTCGGTGAAGGCGGTGAGGCGGTAGCCGGCGATGGTCGGGGTGCCGTCGTCGCGGCGTGCGGCGAGCAGGGCGGCGGGGCCGTGGCAGACGGCGCCGACCGGTTTGCCGGAGGCCAGGGCCTCGGTGAGCAGGCGGCCGGCTATCTCGTCGGTGGCCAGGTCCTCCAGCGGGGCGTGGCCGCCGGGGACGAAGACCGCCTCGTAGCCGTCGAGTTCGACGTCGTCCAGGACCAGCGGGGCGCGCAGGTCCGGGAGGTGGTCCAGTTCGGCGCCGTCGTGGGCGCTCAGGCTGCGCGGGTCCGGCTGCGGGACCAGGCCGACCGGGGTGGCGAACTTGACGTCGAACCCGGCCTCGGTGAACGCCTTGTACGGCACGAGCAGTTCCTCGGCCCAGAAGCCGGTGGTGTGCAGGGTGGCGTCCTTCATCGTCAGCTGGTGCGCGGCGCTGACGATGAACAGGACCCGGGGGCGGCCCGCGGCCGGGGGTTGTTCGGACATATGCCCAGGCTCGCAGGCGGGGCGCCGCGGGCAATCCCACGGCGCCGTCCGCGTGACTCGTGACTCGTGGCTCGCGACTCGCGACCGGCGATTCGCCCCTCGCGCGCCGCTACCGCTTCGTGAACGCCTCGAACGTGTTGCTGAACTGCCACGTGTTCTGCGCGACGCCCGAGCAGCCGTCGCTGCCGGCGGTCCCGACGCAGCCGCCGTTGTCGCGCTCCAGGGCCCAGAACGAGAGCTCCGCGAGCCCCTTCCTCGCGGCCCACTTCTCGATGGCGACGGCGTCGGCGGGGGTGGTGACCTCCGGCGGCCCGAAGTCGTCGATGCCGATCATCTCGGTGACGCCGAGGTGGTGGTAGAGCTCGGAGTCGGACTCGTGCGGATACACCGCGCGCAGCTGCTGCACCACCGCGGCGGCGGCCGTGGCGGTGTCGGCGGCCATCTCATGCGGCTGGTTGTCGTAGTAGTCGAACGTCATGATGTTGACGATGTCGATCCGCGCGTGGTTCGCGACCGCGTTCTGGATCACGTTCACGCCGGTCGGCACGTTCAGCCCGGTCATGTTGGTCCCGACGGTGTAGACGAACTGCACGCGCCGCCCGGTCCGCTCGGCCCAGTCCTCGACGATCTTGATCGCCTTGTTCCGCCGGTCCACGCCGGCCGCGTTGGACTCGGAGAAGTCCTCGACGTCGAAGTCCAGCCGCGTGACGCCGTAGGTGGTGACCACGGACTCGTAGTCCTGCGCGATCTTGTTCACGTCGGTGCAGCTGTCCGCGATCTCCTCCTGGCCGTGGTCCGCGGCGTACCCGCCGAAGGAGGGCACGACGTCGCCGCCGGCCTGGCGGATCTTCGCGATGTCCGCGCCGTAGTGCGACCAGGCGATCGGCGTCGCGGAGTTCCCGTTCCAGTCGATGTCGCAGGAGCCCGGCGCCGGGGTCTGGATGAACGCCAGCGTCAGGTACTTGTTGCCGGAGGCGGCGGCCAGCGCGGCCGGGCTGTCGGTGGTGTAGCCCTCGAAGTAGGGGGCGAAGATGTGCTTCGGCAGCTGGCGGCAGTCGGCCGACGCCGTGGCGCCGGACAGCGACGCGGCGGTCGCCAGCGCGACCACGGCGGTCACCAGGGTGGTTCGGGTGCGCTTCACGGGCCCTCCCGGCCTTTTTGTCCTACCGGTCGCACCGGTGGTCCGTACCGGCTTCTTGTCAGTAAGGATTACTAACTGATGCCGGACAGTAGGGGTCGGAAGCGCGCAGGTCAAGGCCCTGGTTCAAGATCGAGTTCAGGGTTGCGCCACCCCGACCTTCGACCTCAGGTCGAGGGTTCGGCGTTCAAGCTCAGGCTCAGGTTTCTCCGCCGTCCGGCGGAGCGGACCGGCGATGGTCGTATGGTGGGACCGTGATGGAGACCCTGGACCTGCACGGCGTCTTCCGCGACGACCGCGCCATCTACCGGACCGTCCAGCAGGCCCTGTTCCGCTGCTCCGCGACCGGCGTCGACGTCCTGGAGATCATCCCGGGCCGCGGCTCGGGCACGCTGAAGCGGCGGGTCATGGCGTTCCTCGGACAGCAGCAACTCCGGCGGCTCTACGCCCGGGTCGAGGAGGACCCCGGCAACGCGGGGCGGATTCTGGTGCACTTCCGGTAACCGCGGTTGTTACACGACAACCCGAACCGTTCCTCGATCAAAAATCGTCTGACCTGATGTGACGGACTCCCGGAACCACGACTACTGGAACCACAACGTCGCGCACCACGCCCGCATCGTGCGCGCGATGCCGCCGCATTGCCGCTCGGCGCTGGACGTCGGCTGCGGCGACGGCCTGCTCGCGCAGAAGCTGGCCGCGCGCGCCACGTGGGTCGTGGCCCTGGACGCCTCGCCGGAGATGGCCGTCCAGGCCCGCCGCCGCACCGCGGGCCTGGACGTCGAGGTCGTCGAGGCCGACTTCCTGGCCGCCGTCCGCGACGGCGTCCTCCCCCGCCACTCCTTCAGCTTCGTCACCTCGGTCGCCGCACTCCACCACATGGACCCCGAACCCGCCCTACAGGCCATGGCCTCGCTTCTGGAGCCCGGCAGCCGCCTGGCGGTGGCCGGCCTGGCGATGAGCCGGTCGGCACTGGACTGGCTGATCGCGGCGGCGCAGCTCCCGGTGGTGCACGGCATCCGCCTCGCGCACGGCGGCAAGTCGGGCCCGGACGGCATGCCGGTGAGCTTCGACGCCATCCCATCGTGGGCCCAGTCGAAGCAGACGGCGCTGGAGGCGCTGCCCGGGGCACGCTGGCACCGGACGTTGCAACTGCGGTACCTGATCGAGTGGACGGCGCCGGGGCGGGCGCCGATCGGGTTGCGGCAGGCGCCTGCTGCCAGGACTGCTCATACCGCAGGTGAACCTCCGGCCATGCACTGACCTCGACGCCGCCGTGACTGCGTGAGCAGTGTCCGGGGAGTGTCAGGTTCAGCCGGGCACAACCGTGCCTGTCTGGCTCAGCCGCCCCTCGCTGATCTGACCGTTGCTCACCAGGTAGAAGCCGTCGTAGACCTTCGTCGAGCCGTCGTTCTGCAGCGCTTCGAGGTGCACGTCGACGGTGTTGCCCTGCTGCCCGGTGATGGTCAGCGAGTCGTGTGCCGTGCCGGCGAAGCCTGCCGCGAACGCACTGTAGGTGAAGCCGAGGTTGTCGCCTCCCAGCTTCCAGGCCGTGGCGTAGTCCTGCGCGTTGATCGCCGCGTAGAAGGCCGAGACCACCGCTGCCGGATCCTGCGCTGTCGGTGTCGGCGTCGGAGCTGGCGTCACTGTAATCGTGGTCGTGGATGTCGACGGGGGTGCCTGCGTCGAGGTATGCGTGGTCGTCGAGGCCGTCGAAGTCGGCGTAGGCGAAGCGCTCGGCTGAGCAGTCGGAGGGGTCGTCGCCGAAGCACACCCTCCGGCAGCGCACCCCACCGCCACCAGCAGTGCGATGGCCCGGGCTCGCATAGCGTCGCCGCCTCTTGTCGTCTCTCTCCATCCTCCGCCTGCCTGCGGCCGTTCGCACCCTGGCGTTGCTACCTGTCAGGGCGTCAACCAGATCGGCGCCGCCATCACCGCGCTCGCACTGGGCATCAGCTTCACGCTGCGCCCACGAGCCGCGGCGACGACGGCGCCGTAGATCAGTGGATCAGTGGATCAGTTCACCTGAAAAACAGGCTGCTTACGTAGTCGCCTCCGCAGCCCCCTGCGTCGGTCCGCCCTCGGGTACCTCGACGGCATCAACCGCCGCGACAGCCTCCGGCGCCACACCGCCCTTGAGCCCGACGAACGCCACGATCGCGGCCGCCGCCATGATCCCGGCCATCGCGTAGAAGATCGTCGCGGTCGACTGCGCGAAGGCCACCTTGTAGAAGTGCGGGATCTGCGACAGGTCCGGCGCACCGTTGCCCGACGAGCCACTGCCCGAACCACTGCCCGAAGACCCGCTGCTCTGCATCTGCGCCAGCCCGGCCGCCAGATGGTCGGCGACCCCGCGCGGCGTACCCTGCGCCACCAGCTGGTTGGCGACGTTCGTCCGCATCCGCGACACCAGCGTCGTCCCCAGCACCGCCAGCCCGAGGCTCGCCGCGTAGTTCCGGATCGTCTGCGTGATGCCGGTGGCCTCCCCGTAGGAGTAGCGCCCGGCCTGGTTCACCGCGTCGGTGCTGGCCGGCGAGAGCATGAAGCCCATCCCGGCGCCGGCCAGGACGATGAACCACTGCTGCTTGCCGAAGTCGAGCGTGGTGACCTTCTGGGCCCACAGGAAGAAGCCCACGGCGGCCAGCACGCAGCCCATGGTGACCGGCCGCTTGGCGCCGACCCGGTCGAGCATGCGGCCGCCGATCTGGGTGGCGATGGCGAAGCCGATGAAGAAGTAGAGCAGGAACACGCCGGCGTCCTTGGCCTGCTTGCCGAGCGAGATCTGCGCGTACTCGCTGGAGAACAGGAACAGCGGCACGAACACCAGCATCGAGATGCCCAGGACCAGGTTCTCGACCAGGAACGTCCGGTTGCGGAAGATGTCCATGTCGATCAGCGGCGAGTCGGTGCCGCGCTGGACCCGGTAGAACACGAGCAACAGGACCAGGCCGGCGGCGATGCAGATCCCGATCGCCGGGTTGCTCCAGCCCCACAGCGGGGCCTGCTGGAAGCCGAAGACGCCGAGTACGATGCCGCCGGTGATCAGCGCCAGCCCGCGGTAGTCCATCTTGGCCGGGCGGAAGTCGGTGACCGGCTTGGACAGCGCGATCAGCAGGATCGCCACGGCCGCGACCGGCAGGTTGACCCAGAAGATCGCGCGCCAGGTCCACTGCGTGAGGAAGCCGCCCATGATCGGGCCGATCGCGGTCAGCGCGCCGGAGATGCCGAAGAAGGTGGCCAGGGCCTTGCCGCGCTCGCGGACCTCGTAGGTCTGTACGACGATGGCCAGCGCCGCCGGGAACATGATCGCGCCGCCCAGCCCCTGCAGCGCGCGGAAGGTGATGAGCCAGGCCTCGGCCAGCGAGCCCTTGGGCGTCGCGCCGCACATCGCCGAGGCGGCGGCGAAGACGATGACGCCGATCGTCACCATCCGGCGGTGGCCCAGCGTGTCGGCCAGCCGGCCGCCGAAGGCGAACAGCGAGGCCAGGGCCAGCAGGTAGGCGTTGACAGCCCACTGCACGCCGGTGGCGGACAGCCCCAGCTTCGTCTGGATCTCCGGCACCGCGATGGACACGATCGTCTGGTCGATGAACGTCATGGCGACCGCGAAGATCATCGCCGCCAGGACCAGATTCTTCGATCTCCCGTGGACTGGTACGGCTTCGGACATAATCCCCTCCCCTGTGGACCACTGATGACATGCCCGAACGTCGATTTCCGCCACTGATATGTCCCCCGGGCGGGCAACCGCGACGCCATCATGGTGCACAGCCGCCGGTCACGCCAAGAGCGCGTCCCGCCGGGACAGCAGGAAGGCCCGTTCGCTGGCGTTGCCGGCCCGCTCGGCGGCGAGGTCGTATTCGGCGGCGGCCTCGGCCGGGCGGCCGGATCGGCGCAGCAGATCGGCGCGGACCGCGTGGTAGGGCCCGTATTCGGCCAGCGGTTCGGCGAGGTCGTCGACGACGTCCAGAGCTGCGGCGACGCTGTCCGCCTCGGCCAGCGCGACGGCGCGGTTGAGGGCGACGACCGGGGTCGGCTCGACGGCCAGGAGGGTGTCGTAGAGGGCGAGGATCTGGCCCCAGTCGGTGTGCTCGGCGTCGGGCGCGTCGCTGTGCACTGCGTTGATCGCGGCCTGGAGCTGGTAGGGGCCGGGCCGGCCGCGCCGCAGACAGGCGCGGACGAGGTCTTGGCCCTCCGCGATCAGGTCCCGGTCCCACCGCGCGCGGTCCTGGTCGGCCAGCAGGACCAGTTCGCCGTCGGGGCCGACGCGCGCCGGGCGGCGGGCCTCGGTGAGCAGGAGCAGCGCGAGCAGGCCGGCGGCCTCAGGCTCGTCCGGCATCAGCTCGGTGAGCAGCCGGGCCAGGCGGATCGCCTCGGCGCACAGGTCGGCGCGGACCAGGTTCTCGCCGGAGGTGGCCGAGTGGCCCTCGGTGAAGATCAGGTAGACGACGGCTAGGACGGCGCGCAGCCGGTCCGGCAGCTCGGCCTCCGATGGGATGCGGTACGGGATGCGCGCGGCGCGGATCTTGCCCTTGGCGCGCACCAGGCGCTGGGACATGGTCTGCTCGCTGACCAGGAAGGCGCGGGCGATCTCGGCGGTGGTCAGGCCGCCGAGCAGGCGCAGGGTCAGGGCCACCCGGGCCGGGGCGGACAGGGCGGGGTGGCAGCAGGTGAAGATGAGGCGAAGGCGGTCGTCGCGCACCGGGTCCTCCGGTTCGGCGTCGGTTTCGCGGGTGGCAGTGTGCAGGAGCGCGGCCTGGGCGTAGTGGTCGGCGCGGCGGGCCTCGCGGCGGAGGCGGTCGATGGCGCGGTTGCGGGCCGTGGTGATGATCCAGGCGGCCGGGGATGCGGGAAGGCCGTCTTCGGGCCAGCGTTGCAGGGCGGTGGCGAAAGCTTCCTGGACCGCTTCCTCGGCGAGGTCGATGTCGCCGAGGGCACGGACCAGGACGGCCACCGCTCGGCCGTATTCGGCGCGGAAGACCGCTTCGATGCGGGTCTTACCGGAGCTTTCAGTCACGTCAGCCCTGGAACGGCCGGACTTCGACCGGCAGCCCGACCGCTCGCGTCAGCTTCGCCGCCCAGCCCAGCGCCGCGTCCAGGTCGGGAGCGTCGATGATCTTGATGCCGCCGAGGTGCTCCTTGCTGTCGACGAACGGCCCGTCGGTGATCATGACCTCGCTCGCGCCGGCACCGGGCCGGAGCACGGTCGCCGTGCTCGCCGCGTGCAGTCCCCCGTCGAACACCCACGAGCCGACCGCCCGAAGCTCGACGTTGAGTGCTTCGAGGTCGCGGTTGATCTCGGCGAGGCGTTCGTCGGAGGGCCGCGGGCCGTCGGGCTGGTAGATGGAGAGCAGGTAGCGGGTCATGGTCGCCTCCTCAGGCTTCGTAGGTCGGTTCGTAGGTCGCGATGATCACGCCGGTTCCGGTGGGGACGGAGTCGACGAGCCGCATCCGGCCCAGCTCCGCGCCCTCGAACAGCCGCAGACCGGTGCCCAGGACCAGCGGATGGATCAGCAGGACGTACCGGTCGACCAGGCCCGCGGCGGCCAGGGTGCGGACCAGCTGGCGGCTGCCGAGGACCGCGATGGCGCCGTCGACGGTGTCGCGCAGCTCGGCGACCGCCTTCGGGACGTCGCCGGCGCCGGGCACCAGGGTCGAGTTCACCCACGGCAGAGGTTCGGTGAGCGTGCCGGACACCACGTACTTCTGCACCTTGTTCAGCTTCTCGGTGAACGGGTTGCCGTCGGTCTGCTGGGGCCAGTGCGCGGCCAGGGCCTCGTAAGTGCGGCGCCCGAACAGCATCACGCCCGGCCGCGCCATGCCCTTGGCCATCTCCGCACCCATGATCTGGTCAGCGTAGGGGGCGGCCCAGCCTCCGTGCGGGAAGCCGCCGCGCGGGTCTTCGTCGGCGCGGCCCGGGGCCTGCATGACGCCGTCGAGGGTGAGGCTCTCGGTGACCACGATTTCGGCCATGACGTTCTCCTTCGTGCTTCGGGTGGATCGTTCTCACCCTCTACACGAACGGGGATGCCGGAAACAGACACGGCGCCGCGAAGACATCGCGGGCGGTTAGGCTGACGCCATGATCCGCCCCGCCGCCCCCGCCGACGTCCCGACCATCCGCGCGCTGATCGCCGCGCTCGCCGACTACGAGCGCGAGCCGGAAGCCGCCAAGGCGACCGATGAGCAGCTGCACGCGGCGCTGTTCGCCGAGCACCCGGCGGTGTTCGGGCTGATCGCCGAGGACGACGCCGGGACGCCGGTCGGCTTCGCGCTGTACTTCCTGAACTTCTCCACGTGGAACGGCACCCACGGCATCTACCTGGAGGACCTGTTCGTGCTTCCCGAGGTGCGCGGCGGCGGGTACGGCAGCGCGCTGCTGCGCGAGCTGGCGCGGATCGCAGTGGAGCGCGGGTACGGCCGGGTGGAGTGGAGCGTGCTGGACTGGAACGAGCCGTCGATCGGGTTCTACAAGGCGCTCGGGGCGGTGCCGATGGACGAGTGGACCACGATGCGGCTGACCGGGGACGCGCTGATGGCTTTCGGGTCCTGAGCGACACCGGTTCGAGGTCGGCTAGCCTCGCAAATCCTTGGCCATGATCGCGCACACCGTCTCGTAGCGCTGGATCGTGCCGTCGGGCGCCTCCTCGTCCCAGGAATCGGGGCGGACGTCGAACACGGCGTAGCCCAGCCGCTCGTAGAGCGCCCGCGCCCGCGGATTCTCCTGCTCGACGCCGAGCTCGGCACGGAACAGGCCGCGCCGGCGGATGCGGTCCTCGGCGGCCTCGATCAGGGCGGTGCCCAGGCCGCAGGACTGGAGCGCGGGCATCGTCGCGAGCTGGTGGATCGAGCCGGCGCCGGGAGCCAGCTCGTAGTCGATGCCGCCGATCGCGAGCGGGAGGTCGGACTTGGCGGCGCACACCGCGAGGTAGTCCGCCATCCCGGCCGACGCGCGGTCCAATTCGTTCTCCACGACGAGCAGATGCAGCGCGGAGCCGGACCAGGCGATGTGCGGGAGATCCGCGTGCTTCAGGTCCCGGACATGGATGGGCAGCTTCACTTCGCCAGACATTCCGGCAGTTCATCACACCGCGCGGCGCGGCGCCCACCGATTAGCGCAGGGTGGCGCGGCCGGATCCACCTGTCGCGTCAGCAGATGACCGAGGAAGCGGCACGCCGTGAGGAGGAGCGCCGCAAGGCTGCGCAGGAGCGCGCAGTACAGATGGCAGAGCTCTCCGCCGCCGAGCGCCGCCGCGCCGAGGCCGAAGCCGAAC